>NZ_JAKJSL010000018.1:0-223999 GCF_050336815.1 Photobacterium nomapromontoriensis | reverse complement strand
CCGTTATCGAGCTACGCTATGACAAATCAATGGTTCAATGAACTTGGTTTAGTCAATATTGAACATGTTGTGACAGGGCATGTGTTCAGCACTTACGCTGAATGGAAATGTACATGAGCCGTATACGAGGTCCGTACGTACGGTTCTGTGAGAGGGATGAGGCGGCGACGCCTCACCCTACTCGATGAAGATATGTCAATACGTCAATATTTTGTTGTGAGCTAGAGCTTACTTATGGGCTAAAAGAATACATCGATTTGAAAAATACTAAATAGTGACTTTAATTAAATATTTATGACTAATGGAATACTAGATCATCATGGAGCGTCGACTGTCTTTAGTCACAATTTTGGCGGTATTAATCAGCATTATACTTTCTTGCCTAATATATCGATTATTTTATCAACTAGAGACAGCCAATATACAGCGTGAGTTTGAGCTGCAGGTTGAAATCAAAGCGGGCTTCTTATCTCAAGCGATTGATGTCAATTTGGAGGCACTCCATAGCCTTAAACTTGCGTTTGATAATCAAGGTCAATTGGATCGCATACATTTTTCAGCATTGGCAAGTCAAATTCTTAATCGGCATCATAATATTCAGGCGTTGGAATGGATTCCCCGCGTGGATGGACAGTTACGACAGCAATATGAAATACAGGCAGGCATTGATATCCCAGGGTTTCGTATCACTGAGCGAAATACTCGTGGTGAAATGGTAAGTGCTTCACTGCGTAATGAATACTATCCGGTCTATTACATCGAACCGTTAGCTGGAAATGAAGCGGTAGTGGGTTATGATTTAGGTTCAAATATTCGTCGGCTTGAGGCGATTCATCGTGCACGTGATAGTGGGATGCTACAAATTTCAGAACGGTTGGATCTTGTGCAGACATCATCGTCAACTGCGGGATTATTTATTATGTTTCCTGTCTATACGACAGTTGCCCCTCCTACCATCATGACCCGACGGAAATCCCTGCAAGGCTTTGTGCTTGGTGTGTATCGTTTGAATGATATTTTTAACTCAACGAATCGAACCATAGACGGTAAAAATATGGTTTATCGACTGATTGATACCCATGCCAGTAGTAATAATCGGGTATTGTATATTCAAAATGCGGCTGGCTTAGAAAATGATAGGTGGCAAGTTGGTTACAAGGTGACGCGGACGGTGTTAGATCAAGGTGGAAGAGAGTGGATTATTGAAGCGGTTCCATCAGAGCATTATTTTGCGAGTCGACGTACTCTGTTACCACTGCAAATGTTCATTGTTGGCGTAATTTTGCTTGGGCATGTGCTTTATTATGGCTGTGTTGTTATGCGCCGCAATAGGTTGATGTTAAAAAAGCTGGATGAAAAAAATAAAGCGCTCGATGAGGCGAATAAAAAACTGGAGCGGTTGACGCGTATGGATGCGGTACTTGGTATTGCTAATCGCCGATGTTTTGATGAAACCTTGAAGAAGGAATTCTCTCGTGCCTGTCGAGAGGAAAAACCGCTAGCATTATTGCTTATTGATATCGACAATTTTAAAGCGTTCAATGATACATATGGTCATCAGGCTGGTGATCGTTGCTTAAAACTGGTAGCCAGTGAACTTGCTCGCGTTTTACGGCGCCCGGCAGACATGTTAGCGCGTGTTGGTGGGGAAGAATTTGGCATCATCCTACCCAATACCAAAAATGGTGAAGTCGTTGCGAAACAATGTCGTTTGGCGGTAGAGCGGTTAGGAATTGAGCATGCAGGAGCGGCAGCATCTGCGTTTGTTACGGTATCGATAGGTGTTGCATCGTTAGAATCGGTTGAAGGCCATAGCGTTGAGACGTTGTTTAATTTTGCCGATTCAGTGTTATATCAAGCAAAAAGCGCCGGGAGAAATTCAGTGCGAGTAATTAATGTGCAGCGGCTGAAAACCGCTAGTGTTTGTAATATATGCTGATCTTGGCGAGAGGTGGAGTAAAAAAACGCCTGCAGAAGCAGACGTTTTGTATATAGTGCTTTGTTTAATCGATATTATTTTGCATCAGCGCGAGTGAAAGTCAGGCTATGCTCCGTACCCGTTAGCGTTAGTTGATTACCTGAAACGTTTGCAGCGCTCCAGTTCATGAGTGTTTTGCTCATTACTTGCTCAACCTTCATTTCAGGGCCCTGACATGCCATCATTGTCATGCCCATTTTTTCGATGCGCAATTTGCCTTCGTTAAGCTCCGCTTTGCCAAAGAAGCGGTTACAGCCTGCATTGCCATTGGCGTCAAGATCAGCAGATAGCTGTAGGTTTGGAGCACTTAGCGCATCTTGTGTATCGATAGCTTTGTTATCAATTTTAGTTAGTACCCAATTTTGGCTTACTAGTTCTGATTTATTTACCATGGCGTTTGATCCGCTATCGTTAGATGCACAAGCTGCAAGAAAGGCTGGTAATACTAAAGCTGCAAGATAACGTTTCTTCATTATAATTGATTCCCAAAAATAGAGGTGTCATGTCGTTGCTGAGATCATCACCCTTAGTGAGTTACCAGCAATGTATGACATAATTGTACACTGTTTTTATTGCCACTAGCAATCTACTCAGAACGATAAACTAATGGCAAATTGGCTATAAGATAATACCTTACTGAAAACTAGCCAAGTAATTGTTAACCCTACGTCATTTTTCATTATTAACCGTATGAATATGGACGTCTTGTTGCGGGAATGGGATTGAAATCCCTTCTCGGTCAAATCGCATTTTGACTTCGCGGGTGATATCCCAGTAAACATCCCAATAGTCTTCGGTTTTGACCCAGGGACGAACGATGAAATCGACAGAAGAGGTGTTCAGGGTATGGAGCTTAATTGTGGCTTCCGGTGAGCGAAGCACCATAGGGTGCTCTGTAATAATATCGTGTAATACGCGCTCGGTTTTTTCCACATCATCACTGTAGCCAATACCAAACACCATATCGACGCGGCGCACGCGTTCGTGAGTGATATTCTTGATCGTATCTCCCCAAATTTTGCTGTTTGGTACAATCAATATTTGGTTATCAAAGGTTTTTATGGTGGTACTGACTAAGCTCATGTGACTCACTTTGCCAGATGTGCCTCCTGCTTCAACAAAATCATCGACATCAAAAGGGCGATAGATCAGAAGCATCATCCCAGAGGCAAAGTTAGATAATGTATCTTGAAGTGCAAAACCGATGATCACACCAGCCACACCAAAACCAGTGAGAATAGGGGTGAGATCAAGCCCTATCTGCGAGAGTGCAATAAGCAGTCCGACAGCAAAGACGGCATTCCCCGAGATGGAAATAAAGAAGTCTTTCATTAGCTGCGACATACGCAGAGTCGGGGAGCTGACTGCTTTTGATATCACTCGGCGGGTGATGTTCTTTAGTAATTTAAATATAAAGACAATCAGTAGGAAAATGAAAATTTTAAACAGTGCTTGAGGCGTATTGTCTAACAGCCAATCGCGAACCTCGGTCATCCACGTTGAAAGTATTGATACGATAACCTTAAAGTTAAGCAACTCATTAGTGAGGTTGCCTGTCGATTCGAACAATTGCCGAGTGTAATCAGTTGTATCGATATTCATTTTGTTAGCTAAGTCGACCAAACTTTGTAGTCCATCGATATCGCTACTGACTTGGCGTTGCAGTAAAATAAGTTGCAGTTGTAAGCTTGATTTTTCGCCTTCTGCTGCTGATTTGCTCTGTTTAGCGAGCATGGATTCTTGTTGGCTATTAAAGCTGAGTGTCGCAGATACGAAATCTAATCGATGTTTAATGGTATTGACCAGCTCAGCTTCTTGTTTCTTGTCTGGTACTCCGAGCTGATTAAGCCATTGATAATTAGTCCATTGTTCATTGAGGATACGGTGATAAAACCGAGTTGTTTCATGCATGCTTTTCTGCAGAATGAGTTTTTGTTCTTGGTTTGATTGGTCAAATTTTTGCTGCTGTTTTGTGATGCTATTTGATAGGAAATCATCAGCTTGATTTAAGTATTTTACCTGACCTTTGACAAATTTAATGATGGTTGGGGTGGTGTCGGCGGTACGGTCGCTAATGAGTTTGGCTAATTCATCACGGATGGATTCATTTTTTTTTAACATCTGCATATCGAGGATATTTTTGGCTGTCCCAGTTTGCTCTAGGGACTCTCGATATAACTCACCAAGTTCTTGTTCATATTGTTCTATTTTGTCAAAGTTATTGGGTGTATTTACCGTTTCTTGTTCGGCGAACGTCATTGTTGACCCAAGTAACTCAATGAACAGTAACCCAATGAATAATAACCAACGCATGCAATCGATCTCCTCATCGCGCGATAACTAATACAGTATAGCCAGATGATTTCGGTTTGAATTGGGAAAGGATTTTACCCGGAAAGATCGATATTGGATGTGACGTATATAAAAAAAGGCCCCCTCAAAAGAGGGGGCAATAGTTTCCATCGCTATTATAATTTATGCAAAGAAATCAACCGAAATCACCATTAACATAGCCACGGGTGCGATCGTCGCGTGGGTTGGTAAATAGGGCATGAGTATCATCGTGCTCAACCAATTCGCCCATCAAGAAGAAGGCGGTACGATCTGAGATGCGTCGCGCCTGCTGCATGGAGTGGGTAACGATAACAATGGTGAAGTCTTTCTTTAATGACTCCATGAGGTCTTCAATTTTTTTTGTCGCAATAGGATCAAGTGCCGAGGTTGGTTCATCCATCAGGATCACTTCTGGCTCCATTGCAATGGTACGGGCGATACACAGTCGCTGCTGCTGACCACCGGATAACCCGAAAGCGTGAGATTTCAGGCGATCTTTTACTTCATCCCACAATGCCGCGCCACGAAGGGAGCGCTCTACGACATCATCTAAGATTTTCTTGTCTTTAACCCCTTGAGCGCGAAGGCCATAAGCGATGTTCTCATAGATGCTCATTGGGAATGGGTTCGGCTTTTGGAATACCATGCCTACCTTGATGCGTAGTTGAGCAACATCAATGTTGCCATAGACATTTTCACCATCCATCGACAAGTCGCCATCAATTTTTACGCCTTCAATCAGATCGTTCATACGATTCAGGCAACGAAGCAGGGTTGACTTACCACAGCCTGACGGACCGATAAGCGCAGTAACCTGACGGTTAGGAATGGGTAGGCAAATCTGTTTTAGTGCTTGATTGCTGCCGTAATACAGGTTTAGGTTTTCAATGTTAAATTTATTCATAATTCTCTTTCTCGAAATTAGTAAGTCGCAGTATTGAAGCGGCTAGCAAGCAGTTTGGTTAGTAAGTTAATGCAAAGAACAATCACAATCAGAATGGTGGCGGTTGCATACGCCTGATTCCACTCGTGAATGGTGTAAAGTTCTTGCGTTAGCTTGTACAGGTGAACGGTTAACGTACGGCCAGAGTCAAGCATGCTCTCTGGAATACGGGCAACCATCCCTGCTGTCATGAAAACAGGTGCAGATTCACCAATTACACGACCTACGCTGAGGATTATGGAAGTAACAATACCTGGCATTGCACTGGGTAAAATCAGTCTCCAGATGGTATAGATTTTGGATGCACCTAACCCGTATGAACCTTCACGGTAGGTTTGAGGAACAGCCATTAGCGCTTCTTCCGTGGTACGGATAATAACCGGAAGAATAAGGATACTCAGTGTCAGAGCCCCTGATAAAATAGAGTAGCCAAGGCCAAGAATGACAACGAAAAACGTCATACCGAACAGGCCGTAGATAATCGAAGGAATACCTGCGAGTGATTCAGTACAGAACCGGATCACTTTGACCATTCGGCTGCCTACTTTTGCATATTCCGTGAGATAAATGGCAGTCATGATACCCAACGGAGCAGCAACGGCAATCGAGGCTGCAACCATATACAGGGTGGAGACAATCATTGGCCAGACACCAGACTCTTGTCCGATAGTGGTGTAATTACTGGTAATGTAGTCCCAGTTCACATGAGCCAGACCGTTGCTCAGAATATACCACACGACCCAGAGCAGGAAGCCGACGGTCACTGACGCCGCCGTCCAGATAAAAGTTAGAGCGATTGTATCTTTCAGTTGCTGCTTTTGTGGATTTGTACCTTGTAAAGCCATAGTAATTACCTCGCACGCTCACGGTTTAAGTAAAGAAGTGCGGCATTTAGCATCATAATGAAGACAAGAAGAACGATGCCTGTTGCGTACAGAGCACTGGCGTGGATCCCTGTTGCGTAGGACATCTCAATAGCGATATTTGCGGTTAAAGTTCGAGCTGAATCAAGGATACCTTCTGGCATCGCAGGTGAATTACCCATTACCATAATGATGGCCATTGTTTCACCCAGCGCGCGGGCAACACCCAAAATGACCCCTGTCATGATGCCCGAGCGGGCAGCAGGGACAAGCAGTTTAAAAATAGTGAACATCTGGGAGGCGCCAAGTGCGAAAGATGCTTCCTTATAACTGCGAGGTACTGCACGGATTGACGTTTCCGAAACCGTGATCACGGTAGGCAGAATCATCACGGCTAGCACGATAATGCCTGCTAAAATCGTGTTACCTGCAGGGACTGAGAATACATCCTGAATTAACGGTACGATGATGACGAGGCCAAAGAAACCGTAAACAACCGATGGGATACCCGCGAGTAGTTCAATCATGGGACGAATAATGTTGGCTAAGCGTTTAGGGGCGACTTCGGCGATGAAAATCGCGGTAAGTACACCGACAGGTACACCGATAGTAACGGCACCTGCTGTTGAGACCATTGAGGCCACAATCATCGGCGCAATACCGTAAAGGGCAGGTGGTAACCAGTCAGAGCCAAAAACAATTCCCGTGACACCTGAATGAGCAAAAGCAGCATAGCCTTCACGGAAAATAAAGTAGCCAATAGTGATCAGCGAAAGAATACCAAGTGCTGCACTTGATAAAAATAGATATTTGAAGAACAACTCGCGCCAGTCAATTTTATCTTTGGCTTTTAATGACGCTTTTTTCGTTGGGTTTTGTATATTATTTGCGATGGTCATAGTACTTACTCCAGATATTGGCTAAAAACGTTTTAGCCAAATACCGAGGAATCAATAAACCCGGTCACTACCGCTTGGTAATGACCGGTAAAGAAACAAAAATTACTTAACAGAGATAAAACCTTTATCTGCAACAATTTTTTGACCTTCAGGGCCTTTTACCCATGTCAAGAATTCAAGGGCTGCTTGTGATGGGCGTCCATCTTTGTAGACAACTAAGAATGGGCGTTGTACGCCATAGTCACCTGCTTTAATTGCCTCGACTGAAGGTGTGTGGCTATCGATGGCTAGGGCTTTGACCGAGTTATCTACTGAGCCTAGAGAGATATAGCCAATCGCAAATGGATTGTTAGCAACAATGGTTTTGAGCTGGCCATTACCGCTTGCAACCTGTGCTCGCTGGGAGATAGCCGATACTTTTATACCGTTAATTTTCTTCTTTAGTGACATGATGTCTTCGAACGCACCACGAGTGCCTGATGCAGTATCACGTGTTGCCACAACAATGGGTTTATCGTCACCACCCACTTGTTTCCAGTTAGTTATTTCGCCTTTATAGATCTTAGCGACGTCTTCTTGAGTGAGATCCTGTACGGGGTTGCTGTTGTGCACAACGACAGCAATACCATCACGAGCAATAACAACCTCTTTGATGTTGTCTGCTTTTTCTGATGTTTTCAGATCGCGAGAGCTCATACCTAGATCGCTTGACCCATCATGGGCTGCACGTACACCTGCCGATGATCCTGGTCCTTGCACTTCAATGACAACATTATGCGTTTTACCATAGGTCTCCCCAAGTACTTCCATGATGGGTGATACGGAGCTCGAACCAACAACAGAGATAGTTTCATTAGCCGCGGCGGTATTGAATACCATTGAACCTGCTAGAGCGAGTGCACCAATAACCTGTGTTTTCATTTTCCTAATCCTTCATCAGTGGCTAAATTGCCATTCGGTCTTATCTGTACGAAACAAAGAGTAGGGAAAAAATATGACAGTTATGTTTCAAAAGTTTGAACACTCTATGACGGTTAACATTTATTAACAGGTTGAAGAATTTTTCATCATGACAAGAAATTCATATCATATTGATTAATAGGTTTAATTTTAGACGGGGGTCATGAATCAGCATGATTTGTGGTTAAAACACGGTCAAAATCATCTATCTCCTTAAAAAAGTGACTGTTCAATAGGTGGACTTTTTTGTGATCAAGATCTATATTTGCGCGTTTTATAGATAAAGTAATGTCATGCAAGGATGCAAAAAATTTAAATTCGGGGTCTCACCATGCACTTCTCACTGAAAAACTTATCCATTCGATATCAGGTATTGTTACCTGTGATGTTGATGGTTGTTGTGCTGTTTATTTCGTTACTGACAACGAAGACAGAGCTGGAAACAGAACAAGACATCATTTCAGACAACACAGCGAATCTCGTCACTTATAAAGACACACTGGCGAAGATAGATGATCGTATCTACCCATTACGTATTAGTGCTGTTTACGCGATTTACGATCCAAGTCGGCGTGACGACTTTCTTGCTAATTTAGAGCAGACACAAAAAGATGTGGCGAGTGAAATGCAGTTATTGGAAAAAGAGTCCATTTTCCGTTCACAGGCACAAACAGTGAGTTCGGCGATTAATGCTTATGTTGATTTTTCTAAGCGTGCAACAGAGCAGTTTTATCGTCATGAAAGTGGTGAACTCTCTGATGCTAAATTTAAAGATATCATCGCTCAATACCATAGTGTCGGCATTAAGATGGTCAGTTCAATTAATCAGCTATCACTAGATGTGAATGAATACTCATCAAAGAGTATGGCTGAAAGCCGGATGATGAACGACAAGTTAATGTCGACGGCTACTATTGCGATTATATCAATCTTTGCAGTCGTCATTTTTGTTGCATGGTGGCTTTCTGGTTTGATTGTGAACCCAATAATTAAGCTGCAGAGTGTGATGCGTGAAATTGCGTCTGGTAATCTGACCGTACGAGCAGAACAAGACGGTACTAATGAGTTGGCGCAGTTAAGCGGTAATGTGAACGTCACCGTAGAACAACTCAATCAGACGGTTGACTCATTAATCCGCATCAGTGAAGACGTTGCTGCGGCGGCGACAGAGTTAGCGGCAGTCATGTCTCAGTCAGAAGCTAACGCGCAGACCGAACAAAATGAGATTGATCAGGTTGCCTCTGCGGTTAATGAGCTGTCGAGTACGGCTGATAATGTGAGCGATAATGCAATGGCCGCTGATGAAACGGCAAAGCAGACAGACACGCTTGCACGTCAGGGACTAAGTATTTTTGAAGAGAGCAATGAAGCTAGCCAGCAAATGTCCCGGACATTAACAGATGCGGCAGATGTTGTTACGCGTCTTAAAGATCAGTCAGAGCAAATTAGCAAAGTTATCGAAGTCATCCGAGCTATTTCTGAGCAGACTAACTTATTGGCATTGAATGCGGCCATTGAAGCAGCTCGTGCTGGTGAATCGGGTCGTGGTTTTGCCGTTGTTGCTGATGAAGTACGTATGCTAGCAGCCCGTACTCAATCATCGACTCAGGAAATTCAGGCGATTATTGAAGAGCTTCAGTCACAATCAAATAATGCTAACGACTGTATGCAGGCGAGTTTGGAAATGCTTGACCGTAACCAGTTACTTGCAAGTCAGACTAATGATGCACTTGTCGGGATCACTGAATCTGTACTGCAAATCAGTGATATGAACACACTGGTTGCGACAGCAGCGGAACAACAATCTCAAGTGACCCAAGATATAAACCGAAATGTCACGAATATGTCTGATATTGTCAATCATACTGTTAGCGCAATTACTCAGAGTGCAATGGCAAGTAATGAGCTATCACAATTAGCTGAGCAGCAAAAACAACAGCTGTCTTTCTTTAAGATTTAAGTTAAATCGCAGAGGTTGGCGTTGAAGCTGTAGAGCGACAATAAAAAAACGTTATTCGAAGGGCCTTTGATAAGGCCCTTTTTCATTATCTGAACAAAGAGCAGTATACCTAAGCGCCTCACGATACGGCTTGCTCATCAGTCAATATATTCTCCTTGAAAGGAGTATGTTGATATCGCTTGGGTATATAGTGTTAGTTAATAAAAGAAAGAAGAATAAAAACAATGATGAAAAAAGCCCAGCAGATGGTTGTGTTTAATGCACTGACCAATCAGCAGAGTTTTACGAAAGCGGCTCAGCTACTCGATATTTCGCGTACACAAGTGAGTAAGCAAATTCAGCTACTTGAAGAAAGGCTGGGCGTGCAGCTTGTACAACGTACTACGCGCTCATTCTCGCTTACCGAAGCGGGTGAGCGGTTTGCGGTTCATTGTGCCAATATTGTGTCTGAAATCAACGAGGCAGAGAGTGAGTTGCTGCAAAGTGCCGATAGTATGCAGGGGATCCTGCGCATTGGTAGTGCTCAATCATTTGCCCGTCATCATATCTCACCTTATATTGCTGATTTTCACCAACAGTACCCACAATTAGACGTTGAGATGAGCCTGTTTGATCATCGGGTTGACCTGATAGCAGAGCAGTTGGATTTGTGGATAGGGATGACAGATACCCCGCCGGAAGGTTTTGTCGCGCGACATCTTGCAGATTGCCACTTCGTGCTGGCGGCGAGTCCAGGCTATTTAGCGAAATATGGCATACCTTATCAGCCGGATGAGTTAGCATCACATAACTGCATTATTTATTACAGCCGCGAGCGTAAAGATAACATTTGGAGTTTTCGCAAAGGCGAGAGTAGTGAAGATATCAAAGTGACGGGTAACTATCGGGTCGATTCAGCCGATGCAATCCTTGATGCGACATTAGCAGGTCATGGGGTTGGTTATTTGGCGACGTATTTATTGGACAAAGAGTTTCAGGAAGGGCGGTTAGTACGCTTAATGCCTGACTGGCAATTGTCGCAGTATATGCCGCTATATGCCATTTATCCGCGTTATAAATTTCTCCCACAAAAGGTGCAAGCCTTTATCGATTTCACTTGTGAGCATATTGGCGATCCCGTTTATTGGGACAAGGTATTGCGTTAGACATTGTCACCTATAGTAACAATAGTATCCCGCACTGGAACCAATAAGGGTATTTTGCGTAAATCAGCGGGAAAAGTACGCACAAGCCGCTCGGATGTATGTAAAGTGTAAAAGTGTGTAACAACTTGATCCTTGTCACAGTTTTAAATATGAATAGAATGCCTCCGCAATCGTTTACTAACAACTTTGTGGAGTTTGGCCGTGAATTATCTGGTCAGTGCACTAGGCATTATTACGCTTTTTGCGGTTGCAGTTCTATTCTCAGAAAATCGTCGTGAAATCAATTGGCGAACCGTTGGTGGTGCATTTGCCATTCAGGTTACTTTTGCTGGTTTCATCTTGTATGTTCCGGTAGGACGTGAGCTT
Organism: Photobacterium nomapromontoriensis; assembly: GCF_050336815.1. Classification (NCBI taxonomy): domain Bacteria; kingdom Pseudomonadati; phylum Pseudomonadota; class Gammaproteobacteria; order Vibrionales; family Vibrionaceae; genus Photobacterium; species Photobacterium nomapromontoriensis. The sequence continues at coordinate 212,551 of NZ_JAKJSL010000018.1, read as the reverse complement.
CTAAATGGCGTATCAGCAGGTGTTTCAGGCATCATTGATTATGGCCGTATCGGAACCGAATTTTTGTTCGGCAATCTGGCGCAATTCAAGCTGGGCTTCATTTTTGCAGTGAATGTACTGCCAACTATCGTTTTCTTCTCAGCGTTGATCTCTGTGCTTTATTACCTAGGCGTAATGGGCTTCATTGTTAAAAACATTGGTGGCATGCTGCAACGTCTATTAGGTACCACTCGTACTGAGTCAATGTCAGCAACAGCAAATATTTTTGTTGGCTCTGTTGAAGCCCCTCTCGTTGTTCGTCCTTATCTGGCTAAAATGAGCCGTTCTGAGTTATTTGCAGTGATGGTAGGTGGTTTAGCATCTGTTGCTGGTGGTACGCTTGTTGGCTATGCAGGGCTAGGGGTTGATATTAGCTATTTGATCGCTGCTAGTTTTATGTCTGCACCGGCTGGTTTGATGATGGCAAAATTGCTTGTTCCTCAAACAGAGCAGATTGATGAGTCAGATGAACTTGAAGATGATGCCGACGACAAACCAGTAAATATCATTGATGCGGCGACACAAGGCGCACTGAGCGGGTTACAGATTGTTATGGCGGTTGGCGCAAGTTTGCTGGCTATCATCAGCCTCATTGCGATGATCAATGGCGGTCTGGGTCATGTGGGTGATTGGATCGGTATCAAAGACTTTAGTCTGGAAATGATTTTTGGCTATTTGTTTGCGCCTGTCGCTTGGTTAATTGGTGTGCCATGGTCTGAAGCGACAGTTGCTGCAAGCCTGATCGGTAAAAAGATTGCCGTGAACGAGTTTGTTGCTTTTGCAGACCTGATGGCGGTTAAGGATCAGCTAAGTGCCCATTCACAAGCCGTTGTTACATTTGCGCTTTGCGGGTTTGCTAACCTAACTTCAATCGCAATGTTAATGGGTGGATTAGGTGGTGTAGTTCCAAGTCGCCGTCCTGATATTGCTCGCCTAGGTTTTAAAGCCATTTTCGCTGCAACACTTGCGAATCTGATGAGTGCAACTATTGCTGGTGTGTTCTTATCATTCTAAATTTACTTTAGATAAGTAAGAAACATAAAAAAACAGAGTGCATAGCACTCTGTTTTTGTTTGTTGAGGGGTTAACCTCGATGCCAATTATTGGCATGTAACAGCGTATAAGACCTAAGGACAATGTAATTGTAGTGGGGTATTATGCTATTTGCATTCTCATAAGTGATATTTAATGGAAGCTCGCTATGAAATCAGATGTTGATAAACTTTTAACTAGTCACCATCAGCTTGTGCATTCGGAAGGGGTAACGGTAACCTCACATACGCAGCGTATAGACGGTGATTGGGTTCTACATACGCTTATGATTGACGGTGTTGATGTCCCGTTTAAATTTAAACGGCAGAAAAAATATAAAAATTTAGCTGGATCCAAGGTTAACCTTACCTATTACTCAGTGACTGAAATGATTGCGGGGTTTGAGATTGAAATGATGAAGGTCATCAGGGTTAAGCGTTATTAAAAACATTACTCGACTGTGATTTTACAGCGGCTACCGGATGTAAAACGGATATTTCGATAGTAAGCGGTATGTGATTGTTGGCTATCAATATCGAATTCTCCAGCCCAGTTAGAGATAGCATTATCTGTCGCCCATACATTAGCCATGATTCTTAGCTTATTGTCTGCTTGAGAGGGAATAGGTCTTGCTTGTTTGTTCTTAGCTATATAGACCAGTGAACCATCCACATACCATTTGATTGCTTTTTTTGTCCACTTAATACCATAACGATGAAAGTCTTCTGATGCATCAAAATTCAAGTAAATGATACGTTCATTGCTCTGCTTGTAACCGTCATCATTGCTCCAGTAATTGATTTGCAAGACATTGGTGTTATTTCCTAAAAACTCAATATCAATCTCATTGTGTTGCCCATTACCACCGTCAGGGGTGTCATATGGACCCGCAAATAGGAAAAAAGCACTAATGACACCAGATGCGGATACGGGTTTCATTTCAATTTCAAAACAACCATACCCATAATAATCATGGCTGCGTAATTCCCCTGATTGATAATCAAGCGGGTCGCCAGCGATAGGTTGGTGAGACAATGTAATTGCCATACTATCTTTGTTATGTGCAATAGCGTCTCCTTCCCAGCGATTAAAGAAGGGGTAACCGTTACTCCAACCATCTGATTTCCACCACCGTGCATCATTCAAGGACGTGAGTGGGTCGTGAAAACTATTTGCTGCCAAAGCCCCTCCTAAGTGAAAAAAGGAAGACAATGCAAAAAAAGGCAGAAAAATGGGTTTGAAATGCGTCATTGCTCTTTATCCAAATGAGAAATCGATAAAATATTAAAAATAAAAATAGCAGCTGGTCACGAAGATAGTACTTTTTTGCGTTGCAAAATAGAGATTATGCTTGGAATTATTGTTCCTGATGATGAGACGTCTAGAAAATTTTTTCAAAATGCAATTAATGTACAATTATCAAGGGCGCATAGTTTCGATGTTTATACCATAAGGATGCAAGAACGAGGGAGTTGGTGTTAATGTTAAAAGCAGTATTTGGAGCATTGTCTTTGTACAATCCGGTTGGGATCGCTCGAAATGCAAGACTATTATCAATGATTTGTTGACTGAGTTGCTGACTAAATTCATCATCATAAAAAATAACACTGAAACCCTGTGCGACTTTGTTACTGAATATTTGAGGATTTTCAATGGGTTTTCCACCAGGTGCAGTGCTAAGCCAACTTTTTCCGTAGATATAAATATTGTTATATGAAAACCATGGCGATCGGTCCATTGCATCTTCAGCAAATATCCACAGTTTTCTTTCTTGTCTAGACTTGTTTTTATGTAGGTGAAATAAAGGGATTAATTGATCCCACCATGCATTTGTCTGACCAAGCTCAATAGCATTCAACACATAAGGATCTGCGGTAAAATAGGGGAGATTACGATCATCAGTGTAGATTATTGTATTATCAATAATAGTGGAGGAGATATGATCGGGTTGAAATGCATTACTTACGTCAAAGCCAGCCAGCTCTAAACCTTGGGCTGCATATTGTAAGTAGCCTAAGCGACCTTCTTGTCGATAACGCTGATGCTGAGACGTTTTCAGTTCCCCGTAGAGCGTTTTATCTTTAATGATATCAGATAGCTGCCATTTTGTTTTAATTGCTGTAATTTGCGAGATGAATTGAGGCTTATGCCTGGCGGTTATTTCTAACCAGATTAATAAACGGCCAATATCCAGAGCTGACCAGCCATTTCCTTTACTTGATGAGGAACTATAGTTCCCTGATGGTTGAGCGGTATGAGTATCATATTCACGGTTAGGTAACCGTTCATCATAAAGAGGGAGTCGCTCCAATGTATGCAGTGTAAGACGGATTTTTGACGTTGCTTCGATTTCAGTATAAAGACCGATGCCTTCTAACGACAATATGGCGGCCAAGCCACTCGCAACATCCCACATTGTACTGTGATGATAGCCCTGCACTGAATCGATTAAGCCTGTTTGCTGGTTCCAATTTCGGTCGATATAATATTGTGCTTTTTTGGCTAGCAATAATTCATGCCGATTTAGTGGAATGGGTATCGTTGGCATGATGTCGATAGGCTTGGGTGGTAAGGATTGAGTTGCTTTATCTGCTATTGGCTGCGCTATAGCTGCGTGTTGCTTCAGTGGCAGGGTTTTGCTGTTGGATATAGGGAGAGATGGCGAAATTGCCCGTTGGCCATAGAAGCTTGGAGGTACATCGTCACTAATTTCAGGGAATTTGGCTTTATGTTGTGTATTTGCAATGCAGGAAAGAGGGAAGAAAATGGGAAAAAGTAGGCAAAGAAAGAATAGAAAATAGTGATACATCATCCCCATTTCCTCTCCTTAAAATAATGTTAAAAGTAATTAATCATATTCAATAATAATCATTAAGCTATTTTTATTACAGTTAATTGCGTTAATGCAACGATAATTTTTATTTTCACGGTAAAAAGTGACAGAATTCATACTTTTTCAACTTTCTGAATTTTAAATAATTAACATCTAAAATGGCTTTTATTTCGGCATGTTGGTCTATTATTGATGGGTGATTGGTGGCTTACTTGAGGATATCGTGTTGGACAATACACTAAGCCATGCATTAAAAGCATGCAAAAAGGATTTAGCTTACGTTGTATTTTTTAGTTTAGCTGTGAATTTTTTGGTGTTAACACTGCCTATTTACAGCCTACAGCTTTTTGATCGAGTTTTAAGTAGCGCGAGTGTAGATACGTTGTTGGGGCTCTTCATTGTCGCTTGCGGCTTAATTACTGCACAGGCAGTGATCGAACATGTCCGGACATTATTACTGCAGCGTTCAGGGTTGAAATTAGATGTTTCAGTCAGTTCTCAATTAATCGCTGAAAGTATACGACTTTCGTCGAAACAGAATCGTATAGAAAAACAAGGGTTGCAAGATCTGGCAGAGCTACGACGCTTTCTCGTTACACCCTCGACTGCTGCCATCTTTGATATTCCATGGCTGCCGATTTTTCTTGGGATTCTATTCATGCTTCATCCTTACATAGGGCTAGTAGCACTGATTGGCAGCCTGATTTTTTGTGTTCTTTCATTTTTGATGTTGCAGGCAGCGAAATCGCCCAGCGAGGAAACCCAAAGGTTAAGTACCAAAACCAATATGGAGTTGAATGACTTTCTTCGAAACGCACCGACTCTGCGTGCAATGGGTATGGCTGATAGTGTTGGTATCCTATGGAATAAGCGAAATTTACGATTACTCGCCATGCAGTGGAAATTGAACGCGAAGACGGGTCAGTTACTTGCTGTCAGCCGATACTTCAGGTCGTTGCTGCAAGTTATCATTGTAACCGTTGGGGTGGTGTTAGTTCTTCAGAATCAGTTAGGTGCAGGGGCAATTATCGCTAGTTCAATTATCATGTCGCGTGTGTTATCACCTTTCGAACAGGCAGTGAGTGGATGGAAAATTTGGTTTAGCGCGTATAAGGCCTATCAAAGGTTAAAATCTTATAATAATAGGCCGTTGGTCATGATGAGAACTGAATTATCCGAACCCCGAGGTGAATTATTGTTGCATAATGTTGGGCTTAAATTTGAGCATCATCAGCAACCTATTTTGCAAAATATTAGTTTTAAACTTGGCATTGGCAATGCGTTGGCTATCATGGGGAACAGTGGTTCTGGAAAATCCACATTAGCAGCATTAATTATGGGTATACACAAGCCAAGCATAGGAGCAATAAAAATAGATGGTGCATCAATTGATTTATGGCCTGAGGAGCAATTTGGAAAGTATATTGGTTATTTACCTCAAGAAGTCGGTTTACTCGCGGGTACGGTAGCTGAAAATATTTGTCGTTTCTCTGAGGCGCCTGCGAAAGAGATTGTTCATGCGGCGCGATTAGCCTGTATTCACGAACTTATTATATCGTTACCACAAGGGTATGATACGTATTTAGGTGAGGGTGGGGTTCAGCTTTCAGGCGGACAAAAACAGCGCATTGGATTAGCTAGAGCGATATTTTCAAATCCTAGCCTGTTAGTACTTGATGAGCCTAATTCAAATCTTGATCCTGAAGGTGAAGTCGCTTTAGCGATAGTCTTACAGTACTGTAAAGAGAATAAGATCACTGTTGTCATGATCAGCCATCGGCCTGGTTTTTTGCGTCAGATGGATTGGGTTATTGTATTGAAGGATGGCAAAATAGAAAAAGCGGGTACATGTGATAAATTTTTAGGCGCTATGTCGGAAGTGGATGCATCCGGTAATATTGGGTCTGACACATTATTAAAGACAACGCAGCAGTCATCAGAAGGAGCAAAACATGGATAAGGCTCAATTTGATACGCATAATATTATTATATTCGGATGTATATTTATTCTTGTTACCGTTGGAGGATTTATTACATGGGCTTGTACTGTAACATTGAGTGCTGCATCAATTGCTCAAGGTACAATTATTGTTGAATCGCAGCGAAAGAAAGTCCAGCATTTGCAAGGTGGATGGGTAAAATCCATTTATGTAAAAGAAGGGCAGCATGTAGAATCCGGTGATATTTTACTTCAATTATCAAATAGTAAGGCAGAATCTGATTTTAGGCGTTTGAAACTTCGTTCAATTTCATTGCAGGCACAGCATGAACGTATTAGAGCAGAATTGGATGGTATAGAAATTGTTGACTGGGCGACATTCAGTAAAAGTATAGCCGAAAATACAGAACAACAAGAAGTTAATACAATTGTCAGTGCGCAACAGATTCAATTTCAGCAATATTTATTACGAAAAGAGCTAAGAGACGGACAGTATCAACAGCAAAATTTGTTGTTGGATGAACAACTGAGAGGCACTCGTTTTCAGTTGAAAGCGATCAAGCGACAGTTGAATCTAGTTACTCAAGAAATAAAGATGACAAGTGGATTGTTAGATAAAGGCTTTGTTTCAAAAACTAAAATGTTAGAGCTTCAGCGACATCATGCTGCCATTGAAGCGCAAGCCGCTGCATTACGTGCAGATTCTGAAGTACTAATGGGGCGATTAAATGCATTAGACCAAGAACATAAAACAGAGGTAATAGAAAAAAAACAAAAATTATCCAATGAATTAGCGAATATTGATAAGGAATGGCGTGATGTGAATGAGTCATTAAAATCAGCACAAGATATAAAAGAACGAGTGACAATTCGTAGTGAACATTCAGGTGTTGTCGTTGGGTTAAATGTTCATAGTGTTGGTGGTGTGATCAATGCAGGGGATGTCATTCTTGAAATTGTTCCTGATAGTGATGAACTTATCGTAGAAGCGTTGGTAAAACCTGAAGATATCGATGTTGTTCATGATGGATTAGAAGCAAAAGTGAGACTAAGTGCCTATAACGTTAGACGTACACCACTAGTAACAGGTGAAGTTATTTATGTCGCTGCAGATAGACTTCAGTTACCATCTAAAAATCAGCCTACAGGGTATATGGTAAAAGTGAGATTAGACAAAAATGAGGTTTCATTATTAGAGGGGATTGAACTTTACCCTGGTATGCCTGCAGAGGTTTTTATTCTATTAGAAGATAGAACATTATGGGACTATTTTACTGCACCATTGTTTAATTCATATTATAGAGCATTTCGTGAATCTTGATTCATTACAACCTATGGAGGCTGAGTAATGGAGATTAATATATATTTTTGGTTTGTGTTCTATCTTGTTTTTTTTATTTTGTCGGCGTCGATAGGGTATCGTAAAGGGAGTTTTATTGCTGGATTGTTATTAGGTTATGTGCTTGGTCCAATCGGTGCGCTAATGATGTACTTTAGCAAAGATAAAAAACATATCATATGTCCATCGTGTGAAAACACCATTCATCATCAGTCATATTATTGTCCGAAATGTAAATCAAAAGTCCGTCAGACATTGTACAAATTAGGGTGTGATGATGACAAATAAAATAAAACATAGTCGAGGATTCGAGAAGGAAAAAAGAGATTCTTCAATGCAGTGGAATTCTAGAATTGTCATTGGATTAGTTTTGATTATATTGGTTCAGTTGATTTATGTTTATGAGAAACAATCTCAGTATAAAACGGTAATAAAAACGTATAAAGAGAATGCTATAAACCAAACTAACCTAATAAAAAGTCTTGAAGAGGACTTGATATTCAGTGATGAGAAATATAATGAAGCAATTTTAATTGCTAATGATAAAAATGAATCTTTTATAGAAATGAATGAAAAAGTTAATCAGTTATCAATTAAGATTGTGGATACTGAGAATCTCCTTCGTAAAGAAAAAATAAAATTTAATAATTTTGTAAATCGTTATCATAAAGAGTTGTCACAAGAATTATTGGTAGAGAGAAATAAACTATCAGAGAAGATGGAATTGTACGATGCAGAACTTATTAAGCTGCATGTAAAAGAAGCTGATCTTAATAAAAAAATAGATGATGTGAATAGTTTCAAGATGAAGCGCGATGAATTTGATAAGCTTTATTCTAGTTCAATGTTAGTCGCTCAAAATGAAGAAAGAATAAATATGCTTATGGGGCAGTTTAATCAGCTCCGTGTTGACTTAAATGTGATTAATGTATGTGATAAGGACTATATTCATCGTTATAATGAAGCTAAAAGCATATTGAGTCATATTAGAACATTTATTCAGAAGTATAAAATGAATAACGAATTTTATTATTATGTTATTTCAAATGATAGTGTAATTAACGAACAGAATAGAAGACTATGCATTACAGAATAAATGTCGTGTATTAGTATCATGTTTTATAAAAAATAAACCCTAGTGACATACTAGGGTTTATTATTTGTAGGGTACTTACTTATTGCTAACTAGAGATCTGCGCCGTTGAAACTGATATGATCACTATCATTATCACTCCATACTGTGACTTGACTACCTTCATTATTGGTAAAGAAATAACCATGAAGCGATGTAGTATCAATATTACTGGCTTCGTAGGCCTCGCGTAGGTCTGCTGACATTTCAGGCGATTCATTGGCCATCTGCCAACCGAAACCTTCGAGATCCAGTTTACCCGCACCAGTACAGACAAATTGTCCGTTACTGTTTTCTGCCGTATGGTTTGCGAGTATTTTATCTAGGCCAACCTTTAATTCTGCATCTGTTGCATTAATAACGATAGCCTCTATCTCCTGGAATGCAGTAGCGGTCATGTCGATGATCTGCCCGTCTGATCCATTGCCAATTTGAAGGGTATCGAAGCCGGATCCACCACTATAGAGTACAGTTGCACCATCACTGCCAGTGATATCATCAGTGTCAAATATGAGGATATCATCCCCAGCACCTGCGAATAATTGATCAACACCGCTACCACCATCGAGGAGGTCATTACCACTTTGGCCGAATAAAAGATCGCTGCCAGAACCGCCGCTTAGATTATCGTTACCGATACCGCCATCAAGATTGTCATCATGATTGCCACCACTAAGGATATCATTGCCGTCAGCCCCACTTAGTGTATCGCTTCCTGAGCCTCCATATAACCGATCGTTGCCATCAGCCCCAAAAAGGGTGTCGTTGCCGCTATCGCCATAGAGTTTGTCGTCGCCTAGTTCGCCAAAGAGAGTATCATCATTACCACCGCCGCGGAGGGTGTCGTTACCTTCGCCACCATAGAGGGTATCATTACCACTATCACCCTTCAGTAGGTCATTGCCTGACTCGCCAAGCAGTATATCGTTACCTTCGCCACCATAGAGTGAATCATTATCTAATCCACCTTCAAGGATATCATCCCCAGATTCACCATAAAGTTTATCTGAACCTGATCCACCAGTTATATTATCATTGCCACTACCAGCTTTAATGGTATCGTTCCCGTTATCTCCTGATAAGTTATCTGAACCTGCTCCTGATATGATGGTGTCATTACCCATCCCCCCCTCAATGAAGTTATAACCGTCACCGGCAGTGATTGAATCGTTACCTTCGCCACCTTGAATGGTGTTATTGCCGTGATTGGTATTGATGGAATCATCGCCACTCCCACCATTAATGATGTTATCCCCGTCACCAGCAAGGATGGTGTCGTTGCCTTCACCGCCTTGGATCTCATCGTTTCCAGCAAAGGTTTCAATTTTATCGTTGCCAAGTCCACCTTCAACGGTGTCTTTATCTATACCACCATAAATGGTGTCGGATCCTGAGCCACCGAGCAGGGTATTCGTGCCTGAATTACCGTGGAGTTCGTCATCACCCTCTCCACCTGCAAGGGTATCATCACCGTCACCAGCAAAAAGCTTATCGTTGCCCTCATCGCCAGATAGTGAATCATTACCATCACCACCAAGCAGAACATCATCACCGGCTGCACCTGATAGTGTATCGTTGTCTGCCCCCCCATCAATAAGATCGCTACCCGCACCACCATTTAAATTATCATTTCCGGAGGCCCCATAGAGTGTATCGGACCCACTACCTGCGATAGCTGTATCATTTCCTGTTCCACCGAAGAGCGTGTTGTTACCGTCGCCAAGCTCAATGGTATTATTACCACTCTCACCATAGACGGTATCATCACCCTCTCCAGCAGTTATATTATCGTTTCCGTCACCAGCATAAAGTGTATTGTCACCACCACCTCCAGATATGGTGTCATTGTCATCGCCGCCGTATAAGGTATCTGCCGCATTACTACCAATGATAGTATCGTCACCTTCACCGCCGTAAATTTGATGGCTCCCTGTTACAGCGGCAGTGAGAGTATCGTTACCGGCCTCACCTAATATGGTATCTGAGCCATCATCTGTAATTTGATCATCACCGTCACCACCTGCGAGGTAATCAGCACCAGCGCCACCAATTAGCGTATCATTACCAGCACCACCAAAAACGATATCATCCCCATCGCCCGCATTTACCAGATCTTGCCCTTCGCCTGCGTATAAGGTATCAGCGCCGCTCCCACCAGTAATGGAATCATTATCTTCTCCACCATAAAGTGTATCTGCTGCGTCCCCTCCAATCAGAGTATCGTCACCTTCACCACCATAAATTTGATGGCTTCCTGTTGCAGCAGCAGTGAGGGTATCATTGCCAGCCTCACCGAGTAGAATGTCAGATCCATCATCTGTGATTTGATCATCGCCACCGCCTCCTGCCAGGAAGTCTGCACCAGCACCGCCAATTAAAATATCGTTACCCGCACCACCAAATAGAGCATCATCGCCATCGCCACCGTCAATGATATCGTTACCGACACCTGCATCAATATGATCAGCACCACTACCAGTATTAACAATATCGTCGCCAGATCCTGAATAGACTTGATCATTACCTGCTCCGGTTGTGACAGTATCGGCATCTATACCACCATATACCATGTCGTCGCCGTCACCGGCATCAATGGTATTTAATCCGGCGTCACCGAAGATGGTATCGTTGCCAGCACCAGCATGGATGGTATCATTGCCTTCACCGGCAAAGAGAGTATCGGCACCTGCATTAGAGGTAAGAGTGTCATTGCCACTCCCGCCACTAAGAAGATCGTCTTCATCACCACTTAATAATGTGTCATTGCCGCTACCCCCATAAAGATTTGAGGCATTCTCACCGGAATCAATGGTGTCATTGCCGTCTTCACCGAATAGCTGATTATTCCCGGAGACACCCGTTATAACGTCATCACCCACACCGGCATATATGTGGTCATTGCCAGCCCCGGCATCCAGAATGTCATTACCAGCCCCTGCAAATACAGTATCGTCACCAGAGCCGGCTTGGATATTGTCATGATCAATGCCGGAAAAAATAAGATCATCACCGGTACCAACGATGACGGTATTGTTTCCATCACCCGCATATAGGGTGTTGTTACCTGAAAGGGCGTGAATAGTATCATCACCGGATTCTGCATAGACCGTGTCATGGCCCGTTCCTGTAGTAATTTGGTTATCACCGCTACCTGCAAACACCGTATCATCACCATTGCCTAAGTCGATAATGTCACTGCCTGAGTCAGCATAAACGGTATCGTTTCCAGCCCCGGCACTAATTGTGTTATTACCTGTTTCACCAAAAATAGTATCGTGACCCTCACCACCATCGATTACATCATCGCCATCTCCGGCGTAGATAAAGTCATCACCACCACCTGCTGTGATGTGATCATCACCTTCATTGGCATGAAGATGATCATTTCCCTCACCGCCATTAAGGCTATCAATACCTCCGCCGCCAAAGAGTGTGTCATGTCCAGTCCCACCAGTCAGTGTGTCGTTACCCACACCACCGTAGACAACATCATCACCGGCACCACCGTCAAGTATGTCGTCGCCGTGTTCACCGAAAACCTGATCATTTCCGTCACCACCCGAAACATTGTCGTTATCGTCACCACCGAGGAGTAAATCGTCATCAGTGCCCCCATCAATAGCATCGTTGCCTGCTCCTCCCATGATGAAGTCGTTACCTGCATCACCGATGAGATTGTCATTACCCGCATCACCGTGGATTTCATCGACACCTTCTCCACCACTGACGGTATCTTGACCTAGGCCACCGAACAGTTTGTCATCACCAGTGCCACCGGAAAGATTATCATTTCCATCATCACCAATTAAAATATCAGAGCCAGCACCACCGATCAGGGTATCGTTACCTAATTCACCGAGTAATATGTCATCACCATCACCACCATAGAGGGTGTCATTACCATCGCTTCCCAATAAGGTGTCAGAGCCACTATCGCCATAGAGTAAGTCACTGCCATTACCACCAATAAGGATATCGTCACCGCTTCCCCCATGTAGCGCATCATTGTTAATGTCACCATCGAGAAAGTCGTTGCCTTCGCCTCCGTAGAGACTGTCATCACCCTGCTGGCCAAAGAGAGTGTCGTCACCTTCGCCTCCCGTAATGGTGTCATCATAGATATTGTTAGCGACGATGCTTACACTTTGAATATCGTTAATAGGGGCATTATTCGCTTCAACGAGTTGAAACGAAATTTCATCATTACCACTGAATTGATCTCGACTATAGGTATAATCAAGGGAAATAGAGCCATCCATGTTAATAGTGGCAGGAACCGTATCGACGATATTCCCTGTGGTATCGATAAGCTCTACCATGACAGCGTCATAAGTTGCAGTAGTGATAAATTTGGCATTGATAGAGCCACTGTTATCGACTAGGTAATGACCAAGCCTGGCACTATGGCTAACATTTTCAGTTTCTTCGGCTGGGGCTGTGTATTCGTATACTGACTGTGTGTTACCCCAAGTATCTCCAGAAGACGGTTCGGCAGGAGGGGCTTCGTTATATTGAAGATCACCGAAGATAGTGTCTGCCCCGCCATTACCAGCTAATGTATCGCTGCCTTCACCACCGACAACAAAATCATCGCCTCCTTGCGCCTCAACGTCATCACTACCGGATAACACATTAATGTCATCATCGTTCTCGGTGCCAATGACGCTATCGTTGTTTTTTGTTCCTTCCATATCAAACCTCGCCTGATGGTCGCATTATACTCACTTAGTTTTATATGCATGAGATATGCCAAAGTGATTTAGTTGCATAAGTGAGTCGTATTATCATGTGTCAGTTGCCAAAAATTCCGTGGAATTTGAATCGAGTCCTTATGCTTACTGATGATTATGGTTGTGCAATAAAGATAGACGAAAAAGTAGGCAGTGATGTATGTTTTTATAATGCGAACAAAAATGCATTATTTAAGGATGGTATTATTAAAATGAAAGGGAGTAAGCGAGAGTAATCGCACCATCTTTAAAGCGTCCAGTGCCTTCCCCCCGTTGTGATGGATGCCAACGATTACCTGAATAATTATTATATTGAATGGTGATCGTACCAGGGTGCCAGTCAAAATAGCCAAATCCATAGGTAAAGTCAGGATTCCATGGCTGTTTTTGGTCGCTATCAAAATAGTAAAAAGCGGTACCATTAATATACCAATTTCCAATGATGGAATATTTACAGCCAAGGCTGAGGGTTTTGTGGCCTTGCATATAGCTTGTTGAGGCAAGATCAAAATATTCAGGTGTGAAATTGAAATTAAGTTGGCAGCCCATGACTCCCTGATCAGTGAAAGAGAACCAATCTATAGCGGGTTCGACGATTGGAAATTTCCATCCTAGCGACCAGGTACCTTGATTAAAGTTTGTGATGGGTTGTGAATCCGTTGCCTTAAAGCGATTTCCTCCGTAGTTTGCATACATCAGACTCAATGTATAAGGTCGCCAATCGCTGTAGCCAAATACATAAGTAAAATCAGGATTCCAAGGCTGTTGTTGGTCACTATTGAAATAATAATACAGAGTGCCGGATACAAACCAATTACCGAGTAAGGTGTACTTTAGTGACAGGGTAGTAGTGATATTGGTATTCGTGGGGCCACTTGTCGCATTAGCCGGTATGTTGGCTGCTGGTGTTTGCAGCAGCGGGTAACCAAGCCCTAGATTACCACTAACATTATGCAATAATGACTTATTAGCATTTTCCTCCCATTGCTTAAAAGGTAACGAAAATGAACTGGAAACCCCTTTCCATATCAGAGTGGATTCCTTTACATCTTCTACATTCTGATTAAGGTCATTTAATTTTACGGGATCAGTAAGAGAGCGAGATTGAGGATATGGGGCCATTTTACGTGTTTCAGTTAGATATTCATCCGAGAAACACGGGACAGTGAAAAGCATTAATAATATGAATTTCCACCTAATTAATCTCACTTTAGATCCTTCTATGTATGAAATTAGCCATTGATTTGTGAATTAGATCTCATTGCATTGATTTTGTCAGCAATGGTGTTAAAAGAAGCCTAACTTTATGTATGTAGAAGTAAATGTTACTAGACAAACAAATATAAAGAAATGACTGATTGTAAAATTGACAGGTTACTAATTTGTATGCAGTATGTTGAGTATGTTTGTAAAGGATGCGTTAAAGGAGCAAAGGATGAAGAAAATCCTGCTGGTAGATGATAATCGTACCATGTTGCTCTTTATGCAAAAAGCACTTACCAAAAGAGGATATGCGGTTACGACGGCAAATGATGGTGCACATGCACTTGACATTTTGCATGAAAGCCCAGAAATACAGTTTGTACTCAGTGATTGGATGATGCCTGGTATTGATGGAATTGAATTATGTAGGCGTGTTAAATCGTCTGATTATGCTCGATACCTATTTTTTGTGCTGCTTTCCGGCAAGGATGATCAAGAGTCGATTATCAATGGTATCAATGCAGGAGCTGACGATTTTGTTGTAAAAGATACCCATGTTGATGAGCTGGTGGCACGAATTCAAGCAGGCTTTCGTACCTTGGCATTACATAATGAAATTACCAGTAAAAATGAACAGCTTGATTGTGCCTATGCAACAATCAAAAAGGATTTAGACTCAGCAGGAGATTTATTAAAACGTTTATTACCGTCAAGTAAGCGGTTTAGTGGTGTTGAATTGAGTTATGTCTCAATTCCTAGCGCTCAAATTGGTGGCGATATGTTGGGTTACATGCAGCTTGATGAAGATCACGTCGGTTTTTACTTATTGGATGTTGCAGGTCATGGCGTTTCATCTGCATTAATGTCGTTTTCAGTACAACAAAGTTTATCTGTGAACTCAGAGAAAGGTTCAGTCGTAAAATCGGTATTACATGAAAAACCGTATTATCAACTAAATAAGCCTCATGAAGTACTAAAACGTTTAAACGAACTGTATTTAAGTGATAATGATAATCTACTGTATTTTACAATGGCGTATGCCATTTTGAATGTAAAAACAGGAGAATTAGCCTATTCAATCGCCGGACACCCGCCATTGATTTGGTTACATAGCAGCATTGGTCAAGCTGAATTTATCGGCGTTGATAGTTTTGTTGTTGGAGCTTTTGATTTTGCTGAATATGACACTTTTCATATTCAGCTAGAGCCGGGAGATAAAATCTGGATTTATTCTGATGGGATCACTGAAGCTGAAAGGGGCAATATTCAATTTTCTGAGCAAGGTTTAAAAGAAATGGTCGTGAAATTAACGGATTACCCAACATCGACGCAGACCGAAATATTGGTTAATCATGTAAGAGACTGGCAGCAAACTGACAATTTTAATGATGATGTAAGTGTACTTGCTGTTGAGTGGACGGGATACCCTAAAGGAGAACAATCATGCAATATGAGATTATCAACCAAGGTCAATGCACAGTTCTTCAAATAGCAGAAGAACGTTTTGACGCCAAATTAGCAACTGATTTTCGTCATGAAATAGAACAACTCACAGATTCAATAGGTAATCATCTAGTGCTTGATCTATCACAGGTTCGCTTTATGGATAGCAGTGGCCTAGGTGCTGTTATGGCTGTCTATAAAATGTTGCGGGGGAAAAAAATCAGCGTTGTTAACCCTCAGCGGGCAGTAAAAGAGCTATTAAAACTAACTAGGATGGATAAATTAATCACAAGCTATGACAGCATTGAAGATGCCATAGCAACTTTAGCGTAGTGAGGAGTCTGTAATGAAAGGCATGATCCTAGCAGCTGGAAAAGGAACGCGCGTTAAACCAATCACGCATACGATCCCAAAGCCAATGATTCCAATATTGGGTAAACCGGTTATGGAGTCGATGATTCAGTTATTCGCTTCTCACGGCATTGATAAAATAGTGATTAATACAAGCCATTTAGCTGAAGTTATTGAAAATTATTTTAGTGATGGACACCATTTTAATGTCCAGCTTTCGTATTCTTATGAAGGCGAAATGCTTGATGGTAAATTTGTCAGTAAAGCGCTAGGTTCCGCGGGAGGCATGCGTAAAATTCAAGATTTCTCAGGTTTCTTTGATGACACATTTGTTGTTGTGTGCGGTGATGCATGGATTGACCTTGATTTGACAGAAGCTGTACGCCGACATAAGGAAAAAGGTGGAATTGCAACGATAGTGACACGTGATGTCGATCTTCAGGATGTGACAAAATACGGTGTCGTAGTAACCGATAGCTACGGAAAAGTGATTAGTTTTCAAGAGAAGCCAGCTGTCGCAGAGGCGTTGTCAACTCAGATAAATACGGGAATATATATATTTGAACCTGCGATCTTTGATTTAATTCCTGAAGGTCAAGAATACGATATTGGCAGTGAATTGTTTCCAGATCTCGTTGAGAAAGGCATCAATTTTTATGCGACAAGTATGGAATTTCAGTGGTTAGATGTGGGTAATGTTAGTGATATTTGGACAGTTACCAGTGAAATTTTACAAGGTAAAGTGCCAGGTTATCCAATTCCTGGAACTCAGGTAAAACCAGGTATTTGGGTCGGGATTAACACCGTTTTTAATTATAAAGAATGTAATATTATCCCCCCCGTCATTATTAGTAGTGGTAGTGAAATTCAATCAGGCGCTACCATCGAGGGGCCTGCAGTTATTGGTGCAAATTGTAAAATAGAATCGGATGCCATAGTAAAGCAAAGTCTGGTGAGCGATTACATCCATATTGCATCTAGTGCTTATGTTGATAATAAAACCGTTTTTGGTGATTACTTCATTAGTCATGATGGTTATACACAGTCTCTTACGGAACTTGATGCGGTTCATATGCTAAATGATAGACGACAAGTACAACCTCTTATTGGAAGTATAGGTAGTCTTCCTGCCTTTGTATCATCTATTCCTGACAGTATTAAGGAAACCATTTTAACAAAATAGGAGTTTTACCGATGGAAATGATCAGTGAGCGATTTAGCAAACAATATAAAAGTTCATCGGAAGTATCGCGTTATATCGCAGCAGATATGCAAAAGTATCTGTGTAATAATCATGTATCTCAGGAAATCGTTGATCAGGTCGAATTGTGTGTAGTTGAAGTTGTCAACAATGCTTATGAGCATGCTTATCAGTATTCAGATGAGTTACCTATTGAGTTTTCTTGTTTTATTAATTCAGATAATGAGCTCGTAATAGAAGTATCCGATTACGGTAATTCGATGACTCAAGACGAGTTTAAGCAAGCGATAAATAGTGAATTTATCGAGCCTGATCCTAATGATCCTGATACATGGACAACTTCTGGACGTGGATTTATTATTGTTGTGCAGTTATCCGATGGATTGGAATATCATCAAGCTGGTGATAAAAACACTTTTAAATTATTCAAAAGATCAATGAGTTAGAGCGAGTTGTTGAAATGGGTAGTATGAGAATAATACTGTTATTGATGTTATTCTCATTATCTTCATGCGTGCGATTTAGTGCAGATAATGGTTGGGATATCAATAAGCAATCATTAAATGGAGAGTGGCAGCTTGAGATAATTGATGAAGAACATGGACGTGCACGGCAATTATCCGTATTGGTACCTGGTCATTGGAAAAGTGCGGGTATCAATTATGCCGGAGAGGCGACGTATCAACACGTTTTTACCATTGATAGAGTGTCACCTCAAACTCGTTATTGGCTATATGTTGATGCTGTCGATTATGCGTCGGTTGTATCACTGAATGATAAGAATATCTCGCGTCAAGAGGGGTATTTCTTACCTCAGCACACTGAGTTCACGGATATTGTTAAGAGAGGCGAAAATACACTCAATATACATGTTACTAGCCATAATGAATCAAATGCAGTTGATTGGTCGCTCCATAAAACGTTGATCAAAGGGGTGCTTAGTCATCATGATACGCGGCCTGGCGGTGCTTGGTCTGAGTATGGTCAGGATTGGAATTCCGGTGGTGTTTGGGGGGATGTTTATATTGCCCAAACAGGACCGATTGCAATTAGAGACATGAGGGTCAAAACAACGGTCGTTGATGTTGAACGTGAAATCACTGAGGCGAGAGTGACCTTCACGTTGGATAGCCGAGTAAAAACACGCGCTAATATTAAGATAATGGTTAAATCATCACAGAATAATGAAAGTGAAACATACCAAATTTTGCGTGAATTGGATTCAGGAACAGAACAGATAACATACGTATTACCTGAAAAGAAGCGTGCTCTTTGGTGGCCATGGGATTGGGGAAAAGCGAATTTATTTGATATCACAGTATCTGTCGATATGAACGGTAAACGCTCAGATACGTTGAATCAACAAGTCGGTTTTCGACGAGTAAAATTAGATTCTAATGAGAAACAGCTATTTATTAATGATAGACCTTATTTTGTCCGTGGTACTAACTATATTGCAAGCCAATGGCTGGGTGAGTTTTCGATTGATGACTATCAATATGATCTCTCTTTAATGAAAGAGGCTAATATCAATAGCATCCGAGTACATGCCCATGTAGCAGGACCTGCATTTTATCAGCTAGCTGATAAGATGGGTTTTATCGTGTGGCAAGATTTCCCGTTACAATGGGGCTATAGCGACACGATCTCATTTAAAAATGAAGCGATTCGGCAAGCTAACTCAATGGTTTCAATGTTAAATTCGCATCCATCGATTGTATTTTGGAGTGGGCATAATGAACCGCCTTGGGATGCAACATGGATGCAATATAAATATAAAACGTATAAACCGACCCAAAATGTCGCATTAACTGAAGCCGTATATCAGACGTTGTTAGCAGCTGATGATGGAAGAGTTGTTCGCAAGGCATCTTATACCTATGAACATCCATGGTTAGGCTGGTATTCAGGCAGTTATACAGACTATAAGACATTTACACCGCCGATGATTGTCAGTGAATTTGGCGCACAAGCGATGCCAAGTTGGTTAATGGTAACGGATATCATTCAAGATGAAGGCCGTTGGCCACTAGATAATGCGACGGTAGAACTGCTTAAATATCATAATTACCAACCGCATGAAACACTCAATATAGCAAAAATACAACAAGGTGAATCCCTATCACAATTTTGGAATAATTCTCAGGAATATCAACGGTTAGTGACCAAATTCTCCGCTGAGCAACTAAGGTTGAATAAAGGGAAAGGGGTTGCGGCTATTTATCAATTTATGTTTGTAGATAGCTGGCCGTCAGTGACATGGTCAATCCTTGACGTTGATCGTATCGCAAAGCCTGCCTATGAGGCGTTGAAGCTGGCTTATCAGCCGTTGTTGGTCACTGCGCAGCTAGACCTTACCAATCCACAACCACTGATGACAGTTGTGATTGTGAATGACACTCTTTCCCATTATGACGATGTCACAGTACGGATTTTTAATAATTATGGTAACGGGCAGTGGACATTTAAGAATATAAGTATTCCAGCTAACGAACAAATCACCTTGTTCAACGATAAGGTGATTGGTGGTATAGCGTCGTATTTTTCAATAGAAATTTACGATAAGGAGGGCGAAGTGATTAGTCAAAACAGGTACCGCTCTGAAGACCTAAGAGTCAATCATTAGGCAGGAAGAGGTTATATGGGTCATCGTTGTGAATGTACTTTAACGCTTTAATAAGGATAAAGGTAAGGTAGATGGATTTTTATTTTAAAGAGTTTGAGCATCGAAAACCGCCAAAGCCTGTACCGTATAGTCTGTCCAGAGAACTACTGTATCAGTACTTGGCAACTTGTAATCTGACGTTCGGGATTTGGTACTTATGGTGGCGTTGGACGTATGCGTTAAATTATGACGCAATGTGGTTCTCGTTCCCGCTCGCGTTTGCTGAGTCATGCGCTTTCATTGGCTCTATCTTATTTACATTCAATTTGTGGAAAACGAAGGATGAGCCGAGAAAATCCCCGCCACATACACTCGATGAGTGTGTCTCACAAGACGGTCCAGAAGCCGGTGATTCTCGCCCGATCAGTATCGATGTTTTTTTTCCTACTTATGATGAAGAACCCGAGCTGGTCAGATTAAGTATTCGTGATGCCCAGAAGATTCGTTACCCACATGATATTGAAATGAAGATCTTCATTTTAGATGATGGTAAACGGCCTGCCATGGAGGCATTAGCTAATGAAATGGGGGTAGAGTACATCACTCGTGAAAATAATGTTGGCTTTAAGGCAGGAAATTTACGGAATGCCCTTGAGCAAACATATGGTGATTTTATCGTTATCTGTGATGCGGATACCCGTCCATTTCCAACTATCCTAGAGCATACGATGGGATATTTTCGTGATCCTGATGTGGCGTGGGTACAAACGCCGCAATGGTTTTTTGACTTACCAGAAGGTGAACGACTTCCTCGTTGGTTAAATAGAAAAGTCGGTAAATGGGGTAAAATATTTGGTCGAGGGCTCGAGCGTTGCTATGGGCCTGTCACAATAGGGGAAGACCCTTATGTTAATGATCCTCAGATGTTTTATGATGTAATTCAACGTAGGCGAAATTGGGCTAATGCGTCATTTTGCTGTGGTGCTGGATCAATACACCGTCGTGAAGCTGTCATGGAAGCGGCACTGCGTAGCTATGGTGAGCAGATCACAAAAGAGCACCGCGAAGTTGAAATGCAGATCCGTAAAATAACCAAAGAAAAGCATGTTGATGCCGATGTTTCTGAGAATCTCAGACAAGAGTTAATTTTTGATACGGAGTTTACGCCATATAAGTTTCACGTGTCAGAAGATATTTATACTTCGATCGTTTTGCATTCAGATACTGCGAGAACTTGGCGGTCTGTATTGCACCCTGAGGTTGAAAGTAAGATGCTCTCACCGCAAGATTTGCAAACATGGACGGTACAGCGGTTTAAGTATTCTGGTGGGTCTATTGATATTTTCATGAATGACAACCCGCTATTTCGAAAAGGAATGACTATTAAGCAAAAGCTCATGTATGCAGCAAGTTTTTGGTCAAATTTATCGGCAATATGGAATATTATATTTTTAGCTTGCCCGATCATTTATTTTTTGACAAGCATTGCGCCTGTTAGCGCGTTTGATGTGACATTTTATATGCATTTTATTCCGTTTGTGTTAACTGCTGAACTGGCTATGATGGTGGGAACGTGGGGGGTTGCAGGCTATAAAGGTAAAACAAATTTCTTGTCGTTTTTCCCTGTTAATTTACGAGCATTATGGACGGTCTTAAAAGGGCGTAAGATTAGTTTCCCAACTACACCCAAGGAACGTCAAAGTGGTACATTTGGCAAATTAGTTATCCCACAGATCGCTGTATTTGTTTTAAGCTTAGTGAGTATGATTTTTGCGTGGTGGGCTTATTTTACAGGAGTATTTGGTAATTATTCATTAGGTGGGTTAATTTTTAATAGTTTTTGGACCATGAATAATATGATGGCTATGTGGGGAATGATTGCTGCGGCATACTGGACACCGTCTCCATCAGAGAACGAACAAGGACAGGAATCTGAGGAATTAGAATATGGAATTTAAGCAGGCGATGGTTAATGCTCGGCATCATATTGTATTTATATTAGGGCTTTGTACTGCATTGATTGTTGCTTTCAATGTAGAGACAAGAGACTATCAACAAATACTCGGTAATATTACATTTGAAGCCACAGAAGAAATACCGACTCGAGATGCTAGAGTATTGACAGAAGAAGAGATTAAGTGGGCAAATATAGCATGGCAATATTTTGAAAATAATGTGCAAATAAATACTGGGTTGGTAAATTCAGTTGATGGCTATCCGTCAACGACAATGTGGGATACAGCCTCCTATCTAATGGGGCTTATTGCTGCAGAGAAACTGAATATTATAAGCCAGACGCAGTTTGAATTACGCATGGAGAAAGTCCTTCATACCTTAGCCAAGTTACCATTGATCGATGGGAAGCTACCTAATAAAGCATATAACACTCAAACGTTGGAAATGGTGGATTATTCAAATAAACCTGTAAAAGAAGGTATTGGATGGTCAGCTATCGATGTCGGTCGTATTTTAGTTCCAATCAATATTATGGTTTGGCAATATCCTCAGTTCAATAAACATGTTAATGATATATTAAATCACTGGGATGTTAGTGCGATGATCATTGACGGTTATCTTTATGGATCAAGGCCCAGTAATCGTGGTGATGGGATGGAACTGGTTCAAGAGGGCCGAATCGGATATGAAGAGTATGCATCTAAAGCGATGTCTTTAATGGGTCGAGATGTTTTTAATGCAATGAAGTATATAGATTATCTAGAAATGCGCATAATTGATGGTGTTGAGATCCCAACCGATTTACGAGATCCAGCAAAATATCATGCACACAACTATGTGGTCAGTGAATCTTATATACTTGATAGCTTAGAATTTGGTGCAGATAGCGTGTCGAAAATTTTTGCTCATAGGGTGTATAAAGCACAAGAAAACAGATTTAAGCGTACTGGTATATTAACTGCTGTGAGCGAAGATAATGTCGATGAGGCACCTTATTTTGTTTACAACACAGTATTTTCTGACGGTAAAGAATGGAACGCAATAACCGATAAAGGGGAGGATGCTTCACATCTTAAAACATTGTCGACAAAAGCAGCTTTTGGATGGTATGCATTATATGATACATCTTATACAAAGAAGCTCATTGATGATGCAGATGAATTGTATCTGGATAAAAAAGGTTGGTATTCGGGGCGTTATGAGAACGATGGCCGTATTAATAAGGCTATGACAGCGAATACGAATGGTATTGTGCTTGAATCTTTAGCATATATTGAAAATGGTGCGCTTTTGAGTGTGGGTATGCAGTAATCCGCAGCTTTTATAGGGAGTATAAGATGCGCTATTTAATGGTTTGCCTTTTAGGGATATTAACCACCGGATGTGGTAATAAGTACAGCAGTTTTTCTGACGATGTCGTTGAAAGGAAAAACCATTGGTCAATACCTAAACCACGTCATGGGCCATTGACGGAAAAAGAAATGGAGATGGCGAAAATAGCTTGGAAGTATTTTGAAAATAACTACCAAGAGTCCACAGGATTGGTCAATGCAGTTAATAATTACCCTTCTGTAACGTGGTGGGATGCCGCGTCATACATGGCCGGTATGGTGAGTGCATATGAATTAGGAATTATTGATAAAGAAGAATTTGACCGTCGTTTTATTCGTATATTGACAACATTAAATACGTTGGACCTTTTTTATGGCGAGTTGCCGAATAAAGCTTATAATACACAAACTGCAGCGAAGGTCGACTATGCAAACCAGCCTGGTGAAATCGGCTATTCAGCACTAGATTTAGGACGTTTATTGATATGGCTTTATATTATTAAACATCGTTATCCCGAATATACGACGAGTATAGACTCTGCTGTCTTACGCTGGAATTTTTGTAATGTCGTTGATGACAATGGCACAATGTTTGGTGCCTTGCTGGAAAAAGATAAACCGGTACAGTACTTGCAGGAAGGCCGGTTAGGGTATGAAGAATATGCAGCCAAAGGGTTTCAGTTATGGGGATTTGATGTATCGCAGGCCTTAATGCCAGAGCCTTACAGCACCATTAATTTATATGGTTATGATGTACCTTATGACACACGGGATCCGCGTAAACTAAAAGCGCATAGTTATGTTGTAACAGAGAGTTATGTACTGGATGGTATTGAATTAGGTTGGGATGTTATTGAAGACCGATCGCCCCATGATAATCGATATTCAAATAAATGGATGGCAGAGTTTGCTCTGCAAATTTATCGTGTACAGGAAGAGCGTTATCGGCAGACTGGGATAATTACCGCCCGTACAGAGCATCAACTCGCAGGTCCTCCCTATTTCGTCTATGACACAATATATACAGATGGTTTTGCTTGGAATACTATTTCTGAGGTTGGCACATTTTTACCACAATTTTCAGCAGTTGCAATTAAAGGTGCAATGGGGATGTGGGCATTATGGGACACTGAGTATACCGATCTTTTATTTGATCACATTGCACATACATACGATCGAGAAAAAGGGTTTTATGAAGGTATTTTTGAAAATGGAACAGGTTTAATTAATACATTTACATCAAATAATAACGGAATTACATTAGAAATATTATTATATAAGCAGCAGGGGAAACTATTACAGTACAAGGATAATATTGCACCGAGTTTATGGGAAAAAGCATTGGAGTCTCCATTTGGTTATGAAGGACAGTGCTTGCCGCGTAAGAAACCACAATTGTAGTGATTGGTTGTTGGTGTGGGGTAGATAGCATGTTGAGGTATGTGATTATTGCTTTTTCTGCATGTTATCTTACCGCTTGTGGGGTGGTATATAATAGTGTGCAAGGTGGTATTACATCCATTAGTGAATCTCAAATAATTCGGCAAGGTCGCTATGGAGAGTTGACGGAGCAAGAATTACAGTGGGCAGAAACGGCGTGGAAATATGTCGAGAACAACACGAACTTAACGACGGGGTTGGTGAATTCGATAGACAACTATCCAACAACTAATTTGTCTCATCTTGCAGATTATCTAATGGCTTTAATGGCTGCTCGTGAATTTGGTTTTGTATCAAGTAAAGAGCATGATGAACGGTTAACATTAGTGTTGACGTTTTTGAATGAAATGCCTCTAGGTCTAACAGGTGTACCAAACAAAGTTTACAGTACAGGTAATGCTCAAATGGTTGATTATGCGAATCAGCCTGGAGAGTTGGGATGGTCTGCAATCGATATTGGTCGGTTATTAATTGTATTAGCGATCACAAAGCAAAGAAATCCAGAATTTTCAGAATATATAGATAAAGCCGTATTGCGCTGGAACTTTTGTGAATTAGTGAGTATTGACGGAGAGCTTTATGGCGGGGCTATTAATAACGGACAAGTACACAGGTATAAAGAAGGCCGTTTAGGGGTTGAAGAATATACAGCTTATGGTTACCTAGATTGGCAGGTAGTACCGAAAAAAGCCATGCTGTTAGCACCTTATGAAGTTGTCACTATTAATAATATTGATCTTCTTTTTGATGGCCGGGACCCACGCCATTATGATGTTTTACGACCCGTTTATAGTACTCCATACTTATTGCTTGGGATGGAGTTTAATTGGGATTATATTGACGACAATAGCTCTAGTGATGCCGTTCACTCAAATGATGTATTGGCTGCAATGGCTGATTCAATTTATCGAATACAAGAGTCTCGCTGGGAACATGATCGTATATATACCGCCAGAGGGGATCATGTTGTTTCAGGTGAGCCTTATTTTGTTTATGACAGTATCTATGCTTTAGGTACACCGTGGATCAGCGTCGCTGAAGATGGCAGTGATCATGATGAGAAAGCATTGGTTTCAACGCGAGTTGCATTTCAAATTTGGGCATTATGGAAAACAGATTATAGCAAACGCTTAATGACGCTGGTTCAAGAGCTCTATGACCCAGATCGGGGATGGTATGAAGGGAGATATGAGTTAACAAGTAGCTATGAAAAATCCATTACTTTGCAGACGAATGCTGGTGTATTAGAAGCTCTGTTGTATAAGGCAAACGGAAAATTGTTTCAGTCACACTCTGAAAAAGAATTTCGTGATGTACAGTTTAATTCGCGCTTTTATCATCCAGGTAAGTGTTTGGTGGAGAAATTCAGATGAAGGCACT
The DNA here is from genome assembly GCF_050336815.1 of Photobacterium nomapromontoriensis. NCBI lineage: Bacteria > Pseudomonadati > Pseudomonadota > Gammaproteobacteria > Vibrionales > Vibrionaceae > Photobacterium > Photobacterium nomapromontoriensis. Next base: position 186,597 of record NZ_JAKJSL010000018.1, on the reverse strand, counting down.
TAGGAAAATATGGGTAATAATTTTTCTCAATGTATTCAGTGGACAGGGTGTCGATGCGGCCACTATTGATATTGAGCTCGCTTATTTTTCTAAAGTGAATCACCTAGTTAATCAAGGACGTTATGAACAAGCGGCAGAGCAATGGCATCGATTAACCATTGCTTTTTTGAGTTCTGAAGCACGTTTAGGGCAGAGGCACATGTGGCAATATGCTGGTTTGTCTGAAGCACTTGCTGCAATGGCGGCAGATAAAGCCAATAAAGTATCAGCTTATCAATATTGGGCGGACAGTACGCGTTATCTGATGACAGGGGGAACAAATTGGATGCTGATGAAAAAAAAATTACATCGCCGTTTTGAATTAGCCAATACGCAATTATCATCGCAACTGCAGATTGCTGATGTTGTTGCGAGCGTAGATATCCAATGGCAGCAAGAACTGAATATATTGCAGGTATGGAATGAAAAACTGGCCATGTTTAGTTTCGCTAGCCCTAAACTGGGTATGGTTGAAGATCGTTCGTTTTATACGCAAGACAATATAACGGATGAATCTAAACGGCAGGGACGTCGTGGGCAAGGTTCACCGTACGGAAAGAAACTCAGTGGGTTGAAGAGTGACTTTAGTCAAGAGCAACAATTTGTTCCAAATCACGGTGAGGTATCTCCTGTATCTGACCATCACAGCTCAACGACATTACCTCAAACGGCCGTATCATCAACAGAGATAATTAAGGCCACTTCAGTTAAGGATAATCTTGAATCGACGGTGATATCGGCGGCAATTGAACCATTAGACTTTGAAGAGGAAAATGTTTCTGTTTTACCTTCCTTATCATTGGAAGCCAGCGCGGGATTAGTCCCTGAGCATGCTGAACCTGAAATTATGATTGGTATACTGCCAAGGGGAATTTTAGACAGAGCTGAAAATACGGGAGTGAAAGCGATACAGCGACGAAGTTTCGCACCAGTACCTGATGAGTAATGTGTATCTCCCCGCTTCCATGAATAGCATGCTATAGCCTTTTTATTATTATCATTCCCATACCCGAAACATTGCCTTGTTTCATCTACACTTAGTGCGTTGCTTTGTTTTTTGCGGATTTACCAGCATAGAATAAAGAGTGTTAAACAGTTGGCGATGATAAAGTTCAAGTGATGCCACAGACGTTCGTGGAGTAACATGATGAGAATAAACAAGATAACGCTCTCGATAATGGCAGTATGTATTATTCTGTCAGGACAGAGCCTAGCTTCAGGAAAGTATGAATATGATGATGACTCATCATCGGGTTCATATCATGATAGTCAGTCACATAGCAAACAGTATCCATCAAGTAACCACTATCCATCGAAAAATTATAACCGGAGTTCTAACGGTTATACTGATGATCACTTTTATAGCGATAAGGGTCGCGATGGTCACAACGATGGGGATAAAGAACGCCTTGCACTAAATTTGGTGGGTACTGGCTACATGTATGAAGATGAAGTCCCTGATATTGATGGTGATAATTATCCTGATCCTGCGATATGTTTTGACGTTGAGTTAAAAAATATTGCAGATGGTCAGCTCATTGGAACGGCAACAGACTGCTTGTCAGAAATAACAGCGCAAGATGGTGGATTAAAGCTTATTGGTACCACTTTCTTTAACTTACCGAATGGGCTGATTGTAACCAGAGGTTTGACAACGGTACACCCTGTTTTACAGGAAACGACAACACCTGATGGAAACAGTATCAGTCATATTACTGGGGCATCCAGTGATGAAAGCGGTGTATTGAAGGCATACGGTGAATTTAGAGGCTATCAAGGAACTGCACGGTTGTCTGGGATGGTTGATTTATCCGGTTTTGCAGGCAATGTGGGTGATCCTATGTTTTTTGACTGTCTATTTGTGATTGATCTAGAGAAAATGCAATACAAATGGCCTTATCAATACAATTGGTATCGTCATCATCATTATCAAGATGATCGATATGATGGTCATCGCAGTTCTTCTGGGTCTCGCGCTGGTACATCTGATTCATCAAGATATTAGCGTCATGAAGATAGCGCTAACGGTAAGCCGGAAGGTATATCTTCCGGCTTTTTTATATGGAATGTTACATATCCAGATGGAGGTTAGTGGTTCTGTGCAGCCTTCCAAGTGCGGTAACCACCAATCAGGTTGCGAGCCTTATAGCCATTATTTACCAGCTGACGGTAAGCGACATTACCTCTGAGTCCGACCTGACAGTAAACGATTATTTCTTTGTCTTTTGGCAGTTCGCTCATACGTTGACGTAGCTGATCAACAGGTATATTGATTGCCCCGTCAAGATAACCGACTGCTTCCAGCTCTCCTGGGTTACGCACATCGAGCAATAGTTGCTCTTCAGTCAGTGCATCAATTTCATCAAAGTGAATAGGAACCAAATCGCCTTTGATGATATTGCTAGCAACAAATGCAGCTTGGTTGATGACGTCTTTCGCACTGCCATAAGGTGGCGCATACGTGAGTTCAAGATGCTGTAATTGCTCTACAGTCATACCAGCGCGCTGTGCCACGGCCATGATATCGATACGTTTATCAACACCGTCTTTACCTGCCGCTTGTGCACCCAGGATCTTGCCTGTTTCAGGGTCAAACAGCATTTTGAACGAAACAATTTCGGCACCAGGGTAGTAGCTCGCGTGGCTTGCGGTATGAACATACACTTTTTCGTAGTGGATACTATCACGCTTAAGCGACTTTTCATTTTTACCCGTTGATGCGATCGCTAAATCGAAGATCTTACAAATCGCTGTACCTTGTGTACCTTGGTAGATTTCGTTGCGACCGAGCATGTTGTCAGCAGCCATACGGCCTTGACGGTTAGCAGGGCCGGCAAGCGGCACTAACGTTGGCTGACCCGTTACGAAATCAGTTTCTTCAATGGCATCACCAACGGCATAAATTGATGGGTCACTGGTTTGCATTGACGGCGTTGTCCAGATACCACCTAACTCACCAATTTTTAAGCCTGCTTCAGCGGCCAGTGTTGTTTCTGGACGTACACCGATCGCCATGATAAGAATATCGGTGGTAAGTGTTTCACCATTACTTAATGATAAAATTAATTTGCCGTTAATGTGTGGATGCTCTGGATTGTCACTTACATCTTCCTTGGCGGCAGAGTCGCTAGGCTTATACTCAATAGACTCAAGCGCTACACCTAAGTGCAGGTCGATGCCTTTACTACGAATTTCTTGATGTGCAATGCCTGCCATCTCCTGATCAACAGGCGTCATTACCTGATCGGCCATTTCAATCAGCGATGTTTTGATGCCTAATTGGTGGAAGGCTTCCATCATTTCCAGACCGATAAAACCACCACCAACAACTGTTGCATGTTCAGGCTTGTTCATCTCGATAGTCTTGATGATCTTATCCATGTCTGGAATATTACGCAGAGAATGGGTAAGCGGATTATCAATGCCTGGAATTGATGGAACGATAGGTGCCGCGCCTGGACTTAGTAGCAAGAAGTCGTAACCTTCGATGTATTCACTGTTGTCTAGCGTGTTGCGAACGGTAACCGTTTTTTCAGAACGATTGATGCTAATGATTTCGTTCATCACGCGAACATCAACGTTAAAGCGAGCTAAGAAGCTTTCTGGCGTTTGAAGGAGAAGCTTACTGCGATCTTTAATGTCACCGCCAATGCGATACGCTAAACCACAATTAGCGAATGATACGAACTCGCCACGTTCAAACATAATGATTTCAGCGTCTTCGCTGAGACGGCGAGCACGTGCAGCTGCAGATGCACCACCAGCAACACCACCCACAATTAGAATCTTGGTCATCGAACTCTCCATCGTCCTGTATGAAAGGGACAAAAATAATGTATTGAATAATATGACTAATCAAACTCTACTACAAATGCTAATTTTAGTAATGGCTAATTTATAGATAGCTAAATTAGCATTGACTAACTCTTGTGGTTAAGCAACCATAATTAAAAAGATTATCGGAGGGTAAATATGATCATTGAATTCATATGGCCAGCATTGGCCGGTGGGATGTTATTAGGCTTAGCTGCGGGATTATTGTTGTTGATGAATGGCCGGATTGCAGGGATCAGCGGTATTGTTTCAGGGGTGCTTAAGCCCGTGAAAGGCGAGCTATCTTGGCGAGTTCTGTTTCTGGCTGGAATGGTAATCAGTGGTGCGCTTGCGCCATTGCTTGGCTTTAATTTGCCCGAATCATTACCTGTCTCTTCACTGTTTTGGGCTGCTGTTGCTGGATTGTTGGTAGGGATTGGAACGAAACTAGGGAATGGTTGCACCAGTGGCCACGGGATCTGTGGGTTAGGGCGGTTATCCCGTCGTTCGATTGTTGCGACTGGTATTTTTATGGCCGTCGCGATAGTTACCGTCTTTATCCGCCTTCACATACTATAACTGGAGAAGATACATGAAACTGTTCTCGCAAGTAATAGCCCTGATCGCAGGCTTACTTTTTGGGCTTGGCATGATGGTGTCTGGCATGGTAGATCCGAATAAAGTGATAGGCTTTCTCGATATTGCCGGGCATTGGGATCCGAGTTTGGCATTTGTCATGGGAGGAGCATTGCTGGTCTTTATTCCTATGTACCTTCTGGTGATAAAAAAACGGGTAACTCCCGTTTGCAGCAAGGAGTTTAAATTAAGTACGAATCAAGATATTGATCGACGGCTGGTTGTTGGCGCAACTTTGTTTGGTCTTGGTTGGGGGATTGCCGGTATCTGTCCAGGGCCAGCCGTAATCTCGTTATCGGGTCTTAATCCGGCAATATGGGTGTTTTTTGTTTTTATGTTGCTAGGAATGTGGTTAGTGGTGAAACGTACCGACGGAATGCGGGACGGAGTTGCTGCTGAGTCAAATAAATAGCATAGCTGCACTCCTCAGCATGATTTATATCGAAATATACGGAATATCTGAAACTTAACCCTGTTATTATTGGAATTTAAGATCCCATAAATGATTATTGCGGCGGTTTGATTAGCCATATAAGTTGCTAATTGACCAAACAAAAGAAGGCAATCTGTAATACTTGCCTTGTAAACCGCAACATATCGTTATTTGGAGTACGATAAATGAAGATTCAACCAGATGGGCGAAACAGCCATCCCATGCGGGAAGGCTCTATGCTTTCAACAAAAATAGCACACCTCTCAAATCAGCCTGCCTCGAACTTTCAGTTTAACGGTTATTTAGCCGAGTTCCGATTTAGTCATTAGATCTATGTTTTTCTCACCTGTCATCTAAGACAGGGAAATATAACCACGATCAATCCTAATCTAATTTTTCTGCTGTATCGCTTTCTGTAGCGCGATACGCTGATACGACTTTTGAGACAAAATTGTGAATTTAAAACTACTAGGAAGTTCTCTTATTATTGCAGGTACGGCGCTAGGTGCCGGTATGTTGGCTATCCCGATGGTATTGGCTCAGTTTGGCCTATTCTGGGGTACGGCTCTGATGTCAGTTATCTGGCTTGGAACAACGTATGCCGCTTTACTCTTGCTTGAGGCGAGCATCAAGGCTGGCGGCGGTCTAGGAATGAATACCATCGCACGTAAGACATTAGGCAAAGGTGGCCAGTTAGTAACTAACGGTCTTCTCTATGCGTTACTTGTTTGTCTATTAATGGCTTATATTATTGGCGCCGGTGATTTGTTGAAGAAACTGCTGTCAGGAATAGGGCTAGATATCTCAATGATGCAAACCCAGATCATCTTCACCTTGCTCGCGGGGGCTGTTGTTGCAGCAGGTACGGCCGTTATTGATAAGCTGAACCGTGTGTTATTTGCTGTCATGATTGTAATGCTGGTGTTGACGCTGATGTCATTGGTTCCAACTATTTCACTGGACAACTTATTGGTTGCGACCAGTGATAGCAAGATCGCTTTGATCAAAACAAGTTCGGTACTATTTACGAGCTTTGGCTTCATGGTCGTTATCCCATCACTGGTTACGTACAATAAAGAAGCGACCCATAAGCAATTACGCAATATGGTGGTATGTGGTTCATTGATCCCACTGGTCAGTTACTTACTGTGGTTGTACGCTGCAATGGGTAACTTGAATGCAGATCAAATGGTGAAATTTACCAATGTCTCTGAGTTGATTGCAGCCTTAGGCGCTAATCACAGTATGATCAATGTTGTATTGTCTATATTCACTGGCCTTGCTTTGCTCACTTCTTTCCTTGGTGTCGCAATGGCATTGTTTGATCAAAATGCCGATGCATTTCGTCAGAATCGTGTGGTGACTTATGTATTGACGTTTGTATTACCATTAGTCGGTGCTTTGGCTGCTGCGGATAAGTTCTTAGCTGTATTGGGATACGCTGGTATCATTTTGGTCTTTCTTGCGGTATTTATACCGATGGCAATGACGGTCAAGTTGCGCCGTGAAGATGATACACAGTTCGAGGCTGATTCATCGGGCACGGTTTATAAAGTGTCAGGCGGTCAGACTGCGATGGGATTGAGTTTCTTGTTTGGCTGTTTCTTACTGACCGCAGAGCTGATTTAATACGATACGTAATTAAGCAGAGACAACGTGAAAAGGCGTTTACCTAAGGTAAACGCCTTTTTTATATCTATACCTAAGCACCATGAGGCAACCTGGGTATCAAACACGAGAATGACAATTTGTGACCAAACAAAATAGTCATTTGGAAGTTTTAGTGACCAAACAAAAACTTCACACTGCTTTTTGGAGTACTGAATACGTAGGATAAAGCAGTGTTTTCTAATGGCATTCATAATACAAACTTTCATCGTAGTGAGCTATACCCTAACGAAACGCTGTAAAGTGGCAAATCCACAATATGTGTAAACTAAAGATTACAGCTAGTATTCTTCATTGCGGGTATAGGTATCGATGTTGCTAATATTACGGATTAAATAAAAAGAGAGAGGAGCCCTTAGCGGTATAGTTTAATCTTGAAAGGTGGCGTGATCTGAAAGGCATGAAGTCGGGGGTCGGTATGTATTGGAGTGAAGCTCAAAAGGTGAGTGAGAGGGCATTATCATCAGGGGAATTGATGCCAATAGCGACGAAAGCGCTACAAATTACAGAAGGGGGTGTAACGTATTTTGTTCATATCGCAACGGCTAATGCCGGAAAGAAACTTGCAGCGACAACAGTACAGGCGAACCCCTTTAAGCCTTATGAAGCAATGCTGTACGTTGGTGATGCTGGTGCACAGCATGTCTGTCTGTTAAACAAGTTTCCAGTATTGTCACCTCATCTACTTATTTGCTCAAAAGACTTTATTTCTCAATCGACACTCCTTGCTAACAGTGACTTTGAAGCATGGCTGTTAGGATTTGATCGAGATGATGTACTGGGTTTTTACAATAGCGGTCCTATTGCTGGTGCCAGCCAAGCCCATCGTCATATGCAGTTGGTGAGAACATCGATACCGCTCAATGATGTCATTTGTCACAGACAATTACCGTTTGAGTCTTTTCTTTATGAGTTTGAGAGCTTACAGGCTGATCGTCTATATCAGGGTTATATGGATGCCTTGCAGCAGCTTGAGTTAATAAAAAATGATGGTATTCACTGTTATCCGCATAATATTTTGCTGACGGCAAAGTGGATGTTGATCGTGCCAAGAAGTACAAATAATGTGGAAGGTATCTTTGCGAATGGTTTGAATTACAGCGGACGTTTCTTAGTGAAGCGCAAAGAGCAGCTAGCGTGGCTGCAACAGTTTGGCTTGATGAAATACTTAACGGTTTGTAGCAGGTAAAAGAAAACCCGGCTGCCGAAGCAACCGGGTTTTTAAACACTTAGGGTAATTTAAAAATTACTTCTTAGCGTTCTTTTCTTTCTGCTCAGCGATTACTTTTTCAGCAACGTTGTTCGGACACGGTGCGTAGTGTGCGAATTCCATTGAGAACTGACCACGGCCAGAAGTCATAGTACGTAGAGTACCGATGTAACCAAACATTTCTGAAAGAGGTACATCACCCTTGATACGTACGCCAGTAACGCCAGCTTGCTGATCTTTGATCATGCCGCGACGACGGTTAAGGTCACCAATTACGTCACCAACGTGGTCTTCTGGAGTGAACACGTCAACGTGCATGATTGGCTCAAGAAGCTGAGGACCTGCTTTAGGCATTGACTGACGGAATGCGCCTTTCGCTGCGATTTCAAATGCGATTGCAGATGAGTCAACTGCGTGGAAGCCACCGTCGAATAGTTCAACTTCAACATCAAGAACAGGGAAACCAGCTAGAGGACCAGTTTGCATCATAGATGCGAAACCTTTGTCGATTGCAGGCCAGAATTCCTTAGGAACGTTACCACCAACAACTACTGATGAGAACTTGAAGCCAGAACCTTGTTCGCCAGGCTTGATACGGTAGTCGATCTTACCAAACTGACCTGAACCACCAGACTGCTTCTTGTGCGTGTAGCTATCTTCAACAGGTTGAGTGATAGTTTCACGGTAAGCAACCTGAGGCTGACCAACAACTAGATCTACGCCGTAAGTACGCTTAAGGATATCTACCTTGATGTCTAGGTGAAGTTCACCCATACCTTTCAGGATAGTTTCGCCAGTTTCTTCGTCAGTCTCAACCTGGAATGATGGATCTTCTGCAACCATCTTACCGATAGCGATACCCATTTTCTCAGAACCGCCTTTGTCCTTAGGAGCAACAGCGATAGAGATTACTGGAACTGGGAAGATCATTGGCTCAAGAGTACACTCGTGCTTAACATCACATAGAGTGTGACCAGTTTGAACGTTCTTCATACCAACGATAGCGATGATGTCACCAGCTTGTGCTGAAGTCAGTTCGTTACGCTCGTCAGCCTGCATCTCAACCATACGGCCGATACGCTCAGTTTTACCAGTAGCAGCGTTAAGGATGGTGTCACCCTTGTTTAGCTTACCAGAGTAGATACGAACGAAAGTCAGGGCGCCGAAACGGTCGTCCATGATCTTAAATGCAAGCGCGCGGAATGGTTCGTCTGCAGATACTGTAGCTACTTCACCAGTCTCTTCACCAGTGTCTGGATCAGTTAGAGGTTGTGGCTCAACTTCATCTGGAGCAGGTAGGTAATCTACAACTGCGTCTAGTACGTTCTGAACACCTTTGTTCTTGTATGCAGAACCACAGAAAGTTGGGAAGAAAGCAAGGTCACGAGTACCCTTACGGATACAACGCTTGATGTCTTCGATAGAAGGCTCTTCACCTTCCATGTAAGCTTCCATTAGGTCATCGTCTTGCTCAACAGCAGTTTCGATCATCTCTTCACGGTAAGCTTCAACATCATCAACCATGTCAGCTGGAACGTCTTGGATTTCGTAGTTTTCTGGAAGACCAGTGTCATCCCAAACGTAAGCTTGACGAGTTAGAACGTCTACAACACCCACGAAGTCTTCTTCGCGGCCGATTGGTAGAGTCATAACTAGAGGAGTTGCACCTAGAACGTTCTTAACTTGGTCAACAACGTTGTAGAAATCTGCACCCATACGGTCTAGTTTGTTAACGAAGATCAGACGAGATACTTCTGAATCGTTCGCGTAACGCCAGTTAGTTTCTGACTGAGGCTCAACACCACCAGAACCACAGAATACACCGATGCCGCCATCAAGTACTTTAAGAGAACGGTAAACTTCAACTGTGAAGTCAACGTGTCCAGGAGTATCGATAACGTTTAGACGGTGATCTTTCCAGAAACAGCTAACTGCTGCAGACTGGATTGTAATACCACGCTCAGCTTCCTGCTCCATGAAGTCAGTTGTAGTAGAACCGTCGTGCGTATCACCGATCTTGTGGATTTTACCAGTAAGCTTAAGGATACGTTCTGTAGTTGTGGTTTTACCCGCATCAACGTGCGCGAAAATACCAATGTTTCTGTATTTAGATAAATCTGTCATTGTTTTTCTCTATAAACAATTACTGTCACTATTCGGTGGGGGAGTATATCACTGATTTAGACAAATATTACATAGTTCATTTACGATAAAATGAACATTTGCTTGTTTTTGCTTCGTCTTTTAGGGATTCATGGCTCAAACGCTCAATAAACCCACAAGAGGTACGTGTTATAACATAATCTGTCCCGCAAACGTGTGTAACCAAGCCTCTTGATTACATACATTCCGAAACCGAATCTATGATTCTACTGCCTGTAAATTCCGTTTGTCGTGCAAATCAGAATGGTTTAAATGGCTCAAAGCCATCAAATCGGGTTAATTCTAGTCGTAATCGAAACAGCCTACCAGTGGTGCAGGAAAATATATTGCAGGCTTTGTCGCTATATGAATAAGGTGAGTGATTGCATGACAAACGCATGAATGCGAGAAGGTGATTGTAAGTATTAAGGTAACTGGGAATAAAAGCTGGCTATATCAGCAAGATCTTGATTATTGAACACGGAAAGTTGTTGTTTCATCATGTCTGCATAGTTACCTTGACGTTCACTATTTTGATATGCCTTCATGGCATTAAATAAATAGAGTGGGTTTTGACCATTGACGTGAGGGTAACCATCTTGGCTAGCGACGCCAGCTTGTCCGTGGCAGAACTGACAAGAGAATGCTTTAATTTTGCCGGCGTTGGCATCACCCTTTGGTATGTCGGCAAAAGAAGGGGAACTCAGTAGTAAGCTTAGAAGGAGTAATTGATTTTTTTTCATGGCTAAATAGCTAATCCAGTCGTATTGAGAAAACCAAGTTCCTGAAGGGTATTTCAGATTAATACTTGGCTTCCTCTATATACAATCAATCGGTTAGCTTAACAAGCCTATACCTAAACTGCCTGAGGCTTAATCATTAATGATTTGAGAAGCTTTCGCCTTTAGCCATGCGATCATAGAGTATGACATTGACCGCTGCCGCCAAGTTCATGCAGCCATTAGTTGGTACATAAATGGTTTCCCGGCAAAATTCTGTAATGTCTTTTTTCAAGGTGCCGTCTTCTGGTCCAAAAATATAAAATGCACGTTCTGGGTGCTTATACTCAGGAAGCGGTTTAGCGCCTTCAATGAGGTCAACAGCAACAGGGACACAATCGTGAGGGATGATCGCTTTAAGATCTTCGACACCAATCAATGGGATGCTACCCACAATATTTTTAGTATCTGTACAGAACTTCATAGCAAGGTCATAACGAGTACCCGTGTAGAACACGCTATTTACACCATAGCAGCCAGCGGCACGCATGACAGAGCCAACATTTTCAGGGGTCTTTGGATTGAATAATCCGACACAGGAGTAACCTTTGCTCATAATACTTATATCTTCGAAATTTATAACAAGTCGGGATTATACGGATTTTGAATTAAAAGTGGAGGGAGCTGGGTATAAAAGGCTAACCAGCAAGTGATATCTGCTGGTTAGCTGTTGCTAAAGCATGACGAAATATGCTTTAACAGCGATGCTAGGCACAGCATTTTTTGTATTTTTTACCACTACCGCATGAACATGGGTCATTACGGTTAGGTGTTTTATCAAATACGGTTGTTTTTGGCTTGTTGATTAGGACATCAAGTTCAGCCAGATTTTCGGTTGCTTGGCTATCAACCGTGATGGTTGCAAATAGCTGGTGTTCGGTTAGCAAGACTTCAATTTCTGCTTTTTTCTCTTCGCTGGTGACGATCAATGGCAGCGGGTTGATTTCCGTCCCCAGCTTTTGAGCACGCTTAGTGTTATAGCCAAAGCTTTCATGCTTAGGTTTCTTTTCAATGCGGCCTTTATAAAAAAACTTAGACATAGGTGATCTGGTCTCGCGAAGTAAATGGATAGATGATTCGCTGGTGCGAAAGGCGGCGATATTAGCGGCTAACTGAGCATCTCGCAAGTGGTCACCGCATTTACCTCGCTTTATTGTGTAGTTGCTGATTTATTATTCCTGTCCTATCGTAGTTATATATCCAGTTAAAATTTGTCTTTTCCAATTAGGGAGATACTTCAATATTGACTGAATAATTTGGGGTGACATTGTTTGCATGGAGGCAATATTGATGACGCGTATCTTCTTCGCTTTACTGATGGCACTGCTGACTGTTTCCGTACAGGCACAGCAAATTATCGAAACGAGATCGTTAGTCGGGTTCGGTGAAGCCAAATATTCAGATGACTTTACTCACTTTGATTATGTCAATCCTGATGCACCGAAGGGCGGGACGGTAACTTATGCCCAAGTGGGGACATTTGATAGCTTCAATCGTTATGCTTCCCGAGGTGTGTCTGCTGCGGGAAGCGATACTATCTATGACACCTTATTTGTGTCATCGGATGATGAGATTGACAGCTACTACCCATTGATTGCGGAAAAAGTCAGGTATGCCGCCGACTACACTTGGATGGATGTTGATCTTAACCCAAACGCAAGGTTCCATGATGGCAAGCCTATTACCGCGGCGGATGTGGCGTTTACCTTTGATAAATTCATGAAAGAAGGGGTGGCGCAATATAAGGTGTACTTTAAGGATGTCAAATCCGTTACCGCGACATCATTACTTACCGCTCGAGTTGATATGGTGAAGCCAAACCGTGAAGTTTTGCTGGCTTTAGTTCAAGGTATGAGTGTATTACCAGAACACTTCTGGAAAGATAAAAATCTCAGTGAACCATTAAGTACGCCTCCAGTCGGCAGTAGCGCCTATAAAGTGGTGGATTATAAGTCCGGACAAAGTGTGACCTATGCGCTTGTTGATGACTATTGGGCTAAGGACTTGCCCGTTAATGTAGGCCGGCATAACTTCAAGCTGATTAAATATGACTATTACCGTGATGAGACGGTGACGCTTGAAGCATTCAAGGCAGGTGAATACGATGTCCGTGAAGAAAATGTCGCAAAGTTTTGGGCCACTATGTATCAAGGCGCGAATTTTGATAAAGGGTATATCGTCAAAGAAGAAATCGCGCATCATATCCCACAGACAATGCAAGCATTTGTTTATAACACCCAGAGTACTTACTTTTCCGATCCAAAGGTTCGAGAGGCGCTGTCTCTTACGATGGACTTCGAATGGATGAATAAACGCTTGTTTTATAGCCAGTACAGTCGAAGCCGAAGTTACTTCCAAAATACCGACTATGAAGCAACGGGGCTGCCATCAAAGGAAGAGCTCGCTGTTCTTGAACCGATAAAAAGCAAGGTATCACCCAGGGTATTTACCCAAGAGTATCAACCGTCAGTCACGGATGGCACGGGTCGAATACGTACCCAACTTCGAAAAGCGCTGGCTTTGATGAAAGATGCAGGGTGGGAAGTTAAAAACAAAGTCATGACACACGTCGAAACCGGCAAGCCGTTTGTGTTTGAATTGCTGATGTACAGCCCCACCACAGAACGTATTGCCATTCCGGTACAGAAAAACCTCAAACTGCTTGGGATTGACATGAAGCTCCGAACTGTGGATACCACGCAATATATCAAGCGTCTTCGAGACCGTGATTTTGATATGGTCTCCTCCGGTTACGGTGCTAACCCTTATCCAAGTCCAAATTTACTGATTGTATGGAATAGTCAGTTTATCGACAGCACTTATAACACCGCGGGTGTGAATGAACCTGCGATTGATTACCTCACAGAGCAAATTGCTAAGAATCAGGAAAACCCAGAAAAATTGCTCAGTTTGGGGCGTGCACTTGATCGGGTACTGCAGTGGAATTTTTATGTGATCCCGCAGTGGCATATCAGTAAGTTCCGGGTAGCCAGCTGGGATAAATTTTCTCGTCCGGCACAGCGACCAAAATATTCGTTGGGGAAAGATACCTGGTGGATGGACCCTGTTAAGGCAGCAAAATTGCCTGAGAAGCGGCGTTAACTTATGGCTGCCTATATTCTTCGTCGTTTACTACTGGTTATTCCGACACTGTGGGCCATTATCACAATTAATTTTTTTGTGATTCAAATTGCACCAGGTGGGCCAGTGGAGCAGGCAGTGGCACAGCTCGAAGGGCATGGTTCTGGGATCATGGAGCGTTTTACTGGTGGAGGGCAGGAAGTCAGCAGCCTTGACGTGGCTGAAAGTGGCAGTGGTTACCGTGGTTCCCGCGGACTTGATCCTGAAGTGGTTGAGGCGATAAAAAAACAGTTTGGCTTTGATAAACCCTTGCTTGAGCGTTATCTGGATATGCTAACCGACTACGCCACCTTTAATTTTGGGGAAAGTTTGTTCAAGGGTGGAAATGTCATCGATCTGATCATTGAAAGGTTGCCAGTATCCATATCGTTAGGGTTATGGAGTACGTTGATCATTTATCTGGTCTCAATTCCATTGGGGATCGCCAAGGCAATCAAACACGGCACACGTTTTGATATTTGGAGTAGTGCGGTGGTGATCATCGGCTACGCGATACCGGGCTTCTTGTTTGCAATCCTGCTTATCATCTTCTTTGCCAGTGGCAATTACGTTAGCTGGTTTCCGCTTCGCGGCTTAGTCTCATCGAATTTTGATCAACTGGCCTGGTATCAGCAGATCCTAGATTACTTCTGGCACCTGACACTACCGATTATTGCCATGGTCGTCGGGGGATTTGCCACTTTGACCATGCTGACGAAAAACTCGTTTCTTGATGAAATCAATAAGCAGTATGTTGTTACCGCTCGGGCTAAGGGGCTGGATGATAGGGATATTCTTTATCGTCATGTATTTCGTAATGCCATGTTGATCATTATTGCCGGCTTTCCTGCCGCTTTTATCAGTATTTTCTTTACCGGAGCCATGCTGATCGAAGTGATGTTTTCTTTGGAAGGGATTGGATTGCTGGGGTTTGAGTCCACAATACAGCGTGATTATCCTGTTGTATTTAGTTCGCTGTATATCATGACCTTATTGGGGCTGTTACTGAACATCATTTCTGATATTACCTACACTTGGGTGGATCCACGGATAGACTTTGAGGCGCGCTAGTGAAACTAAACCCGTTAACGAAGGAACGTTGGGCTCGATTTCGCGTACATAAGCGAGGTTACTGGTCGCTGTGGATCTTTTCAATCCTGTTTATGATCAGCTTGTTTGCTGAGTTTATTGCCAACGATAAGCCATTATTGATCCATTATAAATCAGGCTGGTATTTCCCGATTATCGAACAATATTCTGAAACCCAGTTTGGTGGTGAGTTTGATGCAGAGGCCGATTATACCGACCCCTACGTGGTTGAACTTATCAATGAACACGGTTACATGATCTGGCCGATCATCCGCTTTAGCTATGACACCATCAATTATAATTTACCCGGTCCGGCGCCATCGCCCCCAGATCGGGTTAACTGGTTGGGGACCGATGATAAAGGGCGAGATGTGCTGGCTCGGATCATTTATGGTTTTCGTATATCAGTGCTATTCGGTTTTGCCTTGACGATTATATCGACAGTGATTGGTGTCATTGTCGGTGCATGCCAAGGATATTACGGTGGTTGGGTTGATCTCTTTGGGCAGCGATTTATTGAGGTCTGGTCAGGGATGCCAACACTGTTTTTACTGATCATTTTGTCGAGCTTTGTGGAACCTAATTTCTGGTGGTTACTGGGGATCATGGTGCTATTTAGCTGGATGGGCCTTGTCGGTGTTGTACGGGCTGAGTTTTTACGCTGTCGTAACTTTGACTATGTACGGGCGGCACAGGCGTTAGGGGTCGGAGATGGTCGTATTATGCTCCGCCATATGTTGCCTAATGCCATGGTAGCGTCATTGACCATGATGCCTTTTATTCTTAGTGGTTCTGTCACGACACTGACATCACTGGATTTCCTCGGTTTTGGCCTTCCTGCTGGTTCGCCGTCATTAGGTGAATTGCTGGCGCAAGGGAAAACCAACTTACAAGCCCCTTGGCTTGGGTTGTCGGCTTTTGTTGTATTGTCCCTCATGCTGAGCTTGCTGGTGTTTGTTGGTGAGGCCGTGCGTGATGCCTTTGACCCTCACCATCAGAGATAAGCGATGAGCAAACCAATTTTAACAATCGAAAAACTGTCGATAGGCTTTCAGAGTGGCTCTGCAGTACACCAAGTGACTCAAGAGGTCAGTTTGTCCATCCGTCAGGGGGAAACTCTGGCGCTGGTGGGGGAGAGTGGTTCCGGTAAATCGGTGACGGCCAATGCCATTCTACGGTTGTTACCTAAATCTTCAACGCGGTATCTTGGCGGCCACATCCTGTATGACGGTATTGATATGATGCGGTGCAGTGATCGGGAGATGAGGCGTATGCGAGGAGACCGTATCGGCATGATCTTTCAAGAGCCGATGATGTCGCTCAATCCGCTTCATAAAATTGGTCGTCAATTATGCGAAGTGTTGGCTATCCACCGTGGAACGCGCCAGCGTGAGGCTGAAAAGCGGGCATTGGAGTGGCTGAAAAAAGTCGGATTACGCGAACCTGAAAAGCGGCTTGAATCTTATCCTCATGAATTGTCGGGTGGAGAGCGCCAACGAGTCATGATTGCGATGGCATTAATTAATGAACCTGAGCTGTTGATTGCCGATGAACCAACAACAGCGTTGGATGTTTCAGTACAAGCGCAAATCTTGGATTTACTGAAAGCGCTACAGCAGGAGCTGGGCATGGCCATGCTGTTTATCACCCATGATTTGAGTATTGTGCATAAAATTGCCGATCGTGTGGCGGTGATGCAGCTAGGACAGCTAGTCGAAACCAATACGAAAGATGAAATCTTTAATCATCCGCAGGACCCGTACACTGTTAAGTTGATTAACTCCAATCCTTCTGGTCAGCCTGTCCCTGTTGATGTAAACGCTACACCTATGTTTGAGATCGAAAACCTCAGGGTGTGGTTCCCCATTAAAGGGGGATTGCTTAAGCGAGTGAAAGATCATATCAAAGCAGTCACTGATGTGAGCTTTCTGCTGCGTACCGGACACAGTGTCGGTTTGGTTGGGGAGAGTGGGTCGGGCAAGTCGACGATAGGTATGGCGATCCTTAAGCTTCTCGACAGTGAGGGAGTGATCAAATTTGAAGGTTTCGATATTTCACAACTAGGTCGCAAAGCAATGCTGCCGTATCGCAGCCAACTTCAAGTTGTATTTCAAGACCCGTTCTCAGCCCTTAACCCTCGTATGTCCGTTGCGCAGATTATTGGCGAGGGGTTAACCGTCCACCGGCACTATTCGCAGGAAGAGCAGGATCAGATCATCTGTAATGCGATGCGAGAGGTGGAGCTTGATCCTGACACCCGGCACCGTTATCCCAATGAGTTTTCTGGCGGGCAACGGCAGCGTATCGCTATTGCCCGTGCTTTAGTGCTAAAGCCTGCGTTTATTTTACTTGATGAACCGACATCATCGCTTGATAGAACCGTACAATTTCAGGTGTTAACCCTACTGAAATCGTTACAGCAAAAATATGGGTTAAGCTACTTATTTATTAGTCATGATCTGAGTGTAGTGAAGTCGCTTTGCCATTATACCCTTGTACTTAGAGAGGGGCAGGTTGTGGAGCAAGGGGAAACCGATAGCCTGTTTCGGTCACCAGAGCAAGCCTATACACAGCGCTTAGTTTCACTATCAGCGGTTTAACTAAAATGCAACAGTGCGCATCTTCTGAATAGAACATCCTCACTCTTAATTGAGCATAAATCCTACTTTTGACTAAAATTTCAGCAAGAACGGTTTTTCCTATTGGTTTTATAGGTAAAACCTGCTGTTAGTTTTTGTTCTTGGTGATAACATCGCGACACTAATAAAATGAATAGCTTGTTCTGACGGCGTCAGGCGAGTGGGAAAGCATTATGGTTAAGCCTGAAAATAATTGTATCGTCATCTTCGGGGCATCGGGTGATTTGACCCATCGCAAGTTGATCCCTGCCTTTTACCATCTCTTTGCCAATGGCTTATTGTCTGAAGAGTTTGCCATTCTCGGGGTAAGTCGAACGCACTTCTCGGATGAAGAATTCCAGCAAAAGCTGAAAGAGTCATTAACGGCAAATGAAAAAACTGACCCGCAGACATTAGAGGCATTCTGTCAACGTTTGCATTATCAAGCGATTGATACTAAAGATGTCAACGATTACGCTAAGTTGAAAGCCCGTCTTGATGACATTGAACAGATTTATCAGACCAATGGTAATACCACGTTCTATTTGGCTACGCCGCCAAGCCTTTACAGTGTTATCCCAGAGTGCCTTGCTGCATACGGCTTAAATAGCGAAGCCTGTGGTTGGAAACGGCTGATTGTCGAAAAGCCATTCGGTTATGATTTGGCAACCGCCGAGCAGCTTGATGCTGATCTACATAACCACTTCCAAGAACATCAGATTTACCGCATTGATCACTACCTCGGTAAAGAGACGGTTCAGAACCTGTTAGTGTTCCGTTTTGCCAACGGTCTGTTTGAGCCATTATGGAACCGTAATTTTATTGATTACGTAGAAATCACAGCCGCTGAATCCCTCGGGGTTGAGGAGCGTGGTGGTTACTATGACGGTTCTGGTGCAATGCGCGATATGTTCCAAAATCATTTGCTACAAGTATTAGCAATGGTCGCCATGGAGCCACCAGCGGCTATTAACGCGAACACCATGCGTGATGAAGTCGTTAAGGTGTTTCAAAGCCTACAGCCACTATCTGAAAATGATCTTAAACACAACTTAGTGCTTGGCCAGTACACCGAGTCAGATGTACGCGGCAGTCACTTAGCGGGTTACCGCGAAGAATCGGGTGTCGCCCAAGATTCACGCACAGAAACTTATGTCGGTTTGAAGATGTTTATCGATAACTGGCGTTGGAATGGTGTACCTTTTTATGTTCGTACGGGTAAGCGTTTACCAACCCGTGTCACCGAAGTGGTTATTCACTTCAAGAAAACTCCACATCCCGTGTTTGGCGCTAGCGCACCAGAAAATAAGCTTGTAATTCGAATTCAACCCGATGAAGGTATCCTGATGAGTTTCGGTTTGAAAAAGCCGGGTGCAGGCTTTGAAGCGAAAGAAGTGACCATGGACTTTCATTATGAAAGTCTGGAAGAAACCCATATGCTGACCGCTTATGAGCGTTTGTTGCTGGATTCAATGAAAGGCGATGCAACCTTGTTTGCCCGTACTGATGCAGTGAAGGCGTGTTGGAGTTTTGTTCAACCTATTTTGGACTACAAAGAAGATCCTGAGCACCTTTATGGCTATGCCGCTGGTACGTGGGGGCCGAAAGAAGCTGATGAGCTTCTGTCTCGTGATAACCGTGAATGGCGATATCCGTGTAAAAACCTAGCCAGTACGGATTATTGCGAACTATGAATAAGATGAACTACCACGTATTTGACAGTTCAGAGCTGGTGGTTGAAGCGCTGGCAAAATCATTGCTTGAGTACAGCCAGCAAGGTCAACCTGTTCATATCTCGCTCTCGGGAGGCAGTACGCCGTCACAGCTGTTTGTATATTTAGCCAATTCAGCCTATGCGACGGATATTCAATGGGCAAACCTGCACTTTTGGTGGGGGGATGAACGTTGTGTTGCTCCTGAACATGAACAAAGTAACTATGGTCAGGCTAAAGCATTGTTATTTGATCATATAGAGATCCCTGCTGAAAATATTCACCGTATTCGCGGTGAAGAATTTGCCGCGATGGAAGTGTCTCGCTTTACTCAGGAAATGTGTGATTTGATCCCAATGCAGGATGGTGTGCCTGTGTTTGATTGGATCATGCTCGGTATGGGCACAGATGGTCATACTGCATCGTTGTTCCCGGGTCAGACTGATTATCAAACCACGGCGATTGCAACGATTGCCGCGCATCCGGAAACACGTCAGATCCGTGTATCAAAAACGGCGCACCTGTTGGCGAATGCTAAACGTATTACCTATTTGGTCCTTGGCGCAAGCAAGGCATCAATATTGAAGGACATTGCCGAGCAAATGCCTGCGGCAGAACAATATCCAGCTGCGAAAGTCTGTGCCAAACATGGCATTACTGAGTGGTATCTAGATTCAGAAGCAGCTTCAGAGCTGGCATAAGGAGAAGTAAATGAAAGCTGATATCGGTGTTATCGGATTAGCAGTAATGGGTCAGAACCTGATCCTGAATATGAATGATAACGGTTTTAACGTTGTTGCCTTTAACCGTACCGTCGAGAAAGTCGACGAGTTCCTCAATGGCCCAGCAAAAGGCACAAACATTGTCGGTGCAACTTCTCTTCAGAACTTGGTAGACCAATTGGAAAGCCCACGCAAAATCATGCTGATGGTGCGTGCTGGTGATGTGGTGGATCAGTTCATTGACAGCCTTGTTCCATTGCTAGATGAAGGCGATATCATCATTGATGGTGGTAATACGAATTACCCTGATACTAACCGCCGTGTTGCTGCGCTACGTGAAAAAGGTATTCGCTTTGTCGGTGCCGGTGTTTCAGGTGGTGAAGAAGGTGCACGTTTCGGACCGTCGATCATGCCAGGTGGTGATCCTGAAGCATGGCCATATGTGAAGCCGATTTTCCAAGCGATTGCAGCGAAAACCGAAGATGGTGAAGCGTGTTGTGATTGGGTAGGCAATGAAGGCGCTGGCCACTTTGTGAAGATGGTTCACAATGGTATCGAATACGGTGATATGCAGCTGATCAGTGAAGCATATCATTTCATGAAAGAGGGTCTTGGACTGTCTGCTGACGAGATGCAGGCTATTTTCACTGAATGGGACAAGACTGAGCTTAATAGTTATTTGGTTGAGATCACCGCTGATATCCTTGGTTATAAGGACGAAGACGGTGAAGCACTGGTTGAGAAAATTCTTGATACTGCGGGTCAAAAAGGTACCGGTAAGTGGACAGGTATCAATGCCCTTGATCATGGTATCCCATTGACGCTAATCACTGACGCTGTATTTGCTCGTTGCCTTTCTTCACTGAAAGATCAGCGTATAGAAGCCGAGAAACTGTTCAATAACCCAATCACCGCAATTGAAGGTGATAAGGCTGAGTGGGTTGATGCGCTGCGTCAGGCACTGCTTGCGTCTAAGATCATTTCTTACGCTCAGGGCTTTATGTTAATCCGTGAAGCGTCTGAAGAAAACAACTGGGCACTGAATTACGGTAACGTGGCGCTAATGTGGCGTGGTGGCTGTATCATCCGTAGTGCGTTCCTAGGTAACATCCGTGATGCATTTGAAGCCAACCCTGAACTGGCTTTCCTTGGTCTAGATACTTACTTCAAAAACATTCTTGAGCAGTGTCTGCCTGCATGGCGTAAGGTTGTAGCAAAATCGTTTGAAACGGGTCTACCAATGCCATGCATGTCATCAGCACTGACTTTCCTTAACGGTTACACAACTGCTCGCTTGCCTGCCAATATGCTTCAGGCACAGCGTGATTACTTTGGTGCGCATACTTATGAGCGTACTGATAAGCCACGCGGTGAGTTCTTCCACACTAACTGGACCGGTAAGGGTGGTGATATTTCATCAACCACTTATGATGTATAACATCACTATTGACTGACTGATACATTAAAAGCGCGGATATTATATCCGCGCTTTTTTAGTTCAAGTATATAAATAAAACACGACGCTTTGTATTATCAATAGCTTCCTGCGTCAGATTACGGTGAGTGTAGTGGTCAAATTTAGTTGACAACTACATGATATGCTCGCTTTCACAAACAGCATGTTTTTCTAATTTTTCTATTAACACTTCACGGCGAAACGGTTTGGGTAAGTAATCATTCATTCCTGAGTCAAAACAACGTTGAATATCATCATCGAGAATGGACGCAGTGAGAGCAATAATGTGCGTCTCATTGAGTTTTTCTTCGTGTTCAAATTTTCGAATTTCAGTGGTCGCTTCAAAGCCATCCATAATCGGCATCATGCAATCCATTAAGATTAAACGTGTTTTATTATGGTGTTGTCTGAAAAGTTCAAGCGCTTCAGCACCATTATTTGCTATCTCATATTGGAAACCGAGTTTCTTAAGGTTAATTGATACAACTTTTTGGTTAATAATATTGTCTTCAACCACTAATACCATGTTGTTAGAGTTTGAAGATAGTGTTGTGCCTGTTGTAAAAAGTTCATCGCTGCTTGACTCTTGATCCGTTTCGCTTGTTTCTGCATTGTATGCTTTTGCCGATTTAATGAGCGCATCTAACCGACTACCAAGCAGCGGCAGCGTGATGTAACCTGAAATGATGTCACCATAATCAAATTTATCGGCATTGTTAGGGCGTGATAGTAGAAGGGGGAGATTAGGGTATTGCTGGTGGACCGTCTCGACCTGACTATCAAAATAGGGGACATCAAGAATAAGCACAGCATGCGGGTTACTTGTTGTATCACTATTTAAGTTTTGGCGGATTTCTTCTGGTGAGGATATGAGTGAAACAGGGTAGTTCATCGTCTTTAAATTTTGAAGTAATAAGCTATCTAGTTTGGGGGTACAATATATGACGGACTTAGGTTCACCTTTGCGCACTTTTCTCTCAGGGTCTTCGGAAAGACGAATTGTGAAGTAGAACTCACAGCCTTGGCCTTTCTCTGACCTAATTTGAATTTCACCCCCCATCATTTTTATCATTTTAGATGAAATCGCTAATCCGAGCCCAGTGCCGCCATATGTTGTCGAGGTGCTATTACTCTCTTGCTTAAACTCTTCAAACACTTGGTCATGCTTGCTGCTGTCAATACCGATTCCGGTATCTTTGACAGCAAAGTAGAAATCAAAACTTTGTTCATCTTGTTGAACACGATTAAGCGTAAAAGTGACGGAACCGGTTTGAGTAAATTTGATGGCATTCGAGGCAAGATTCATCATGACTTGACGGATTTTCTGTTCATCAGCACGCACATAATCAGGAATGTCAGCGTCCATGTTAATCCGTAAATCAACGTTCTTTTGCTGCGCTTTCGGGGCGATAAGTGCGGCCGTATCGTATAGAATTTCACGAATATCGCAGGTATGAGTGTTTACTTCCAAGTGACCAGATTCAATTTTAGAAAGGTCGAGGACATCGTTAATCAACATCAGCAATGTTTGTGATGATGAGTTTATGGTGGTGAGGTAATCTTTTTGAATAGCTGTTAACTTGGAGTCGGCCAGTATTTCAGTCATACCAATAATACCATTCAGCGGAGTACGTATTTCATGAGACATATTGGCCAAGAAAGAGCTCTTTGCGCGGTTGGCTTTGGTGGCTTTTTCTTTGGAAGCGAGCAGTGCAGATTCCAAATTCGAAACTGAACGAATGACAAAAAAGAGTACAGCTAGAATAGAAAACCCAAGTAAGCTAGCTAATAGGTTGTGATAAAACATATAAGCAGAAAGCTTACTTTCTATCAATTTAGGCATATCGTCGTAGAGTGCTTCTAAGTTAGTTTCAACGCGATGAATAGTTGAGCGTAACTTACCCAGTTGCCCTTCATTATGGCTATAGCCAACTGTTTCAAAGTCATTTTTGAGTTGAGAGTAATGGTCTGAGAATAGTGAGAACTTTGTGGCGAGCAGAGGGTTATCAGGATGGGTATTAACTTGTTGCTGAAGCGCTTGTAAGGCGGTATTTATCTTTGGGATAAGCGCTGTCTCAAAATCTTTGAAAAAAGAGATAAGTAGAGATTGCAGATCGATTAACTGGTTCGTTAACCGTTCATCATTTGTGATAAAAGCGACGCGTTCAAACTCTAATGTAGATTGTTTGAGATCATCAATCGCCCCTTTGTTCTGGCTGTCGCCATGGATAAGGTAAACCGTCTCGGTTAAGCGATTGAATTGTGCAAGGTAAGCATCGATAGCAGAAAGGGTTTCTTTGTAATCAAAATCGGTGGCAAGCGCATATGCTCTCATGCTGTCATTGATAGTGTTCAGACTTGTCTTGATGGCGTTTGCTTCATCCATCATTTTCGTAATGTATTTATCATCTTGGCGAGCAAGAAAATCTTTTTCATGCCTGCGCATCATTAACATTTGCTGAGAGGAGAGAGCGATGTCGAGTTGTAAGAGGTGAAGTGCGTTTTCTTTTTTATCTACCTGATTGTTGGCATAAAAGAAAATGAGGAGAAAAGACATGATAATGCCTGTTCCCCAATAGAGTAGCGTCTGTATTGAATGCGTTTTTTTTGTACTCATTGGAATCGTCCCTGAAACAAAATACATCATTTTTTTTAACTTACTAAGTTATTCGCATTATATGAGTGTTAGAATCTGTTTCGGTAAGTTTTTTTTAAATATGAGAGGTTAGGCAGACGATTCTCCCTGTCTCGTTAGGGGGGATGATATTTCATCAACCACTTATGATGTATCACATCACAATTTACTGATCGATATAAAAAAGCGCAGGTCTGTTACCCGCGCTTTTTATTTTAATCATGAAAGTAATAGATTGCCGATTCAGTCATGGTCTGATTGGTGATTGGTGTCAGGTTACTTCGCTCGTTTGAGCCCAAGGACTGCCTCTTTACCTTTAGTTTCTTCAATTTGTTCGAGGTTAGCGCCTCCGACAAAGAGGCCTAGTTTTATATAATTTCTAATGAAGTAGTTTTTTTCAGGTTCAGTGATAATGGATAAATAATTATCACTAAATTCAGATTCAGTGCTTAATACGTTTTCACCGGCAGGTACAACTTTGTAAAAGTAAACCTGAGGTGCGGATTCACCAATTATTTCGCCATTCACATAAATATCTTTCTTCAGTGCTGCACCAACAACAGAATCACGGTAAATATATAACCCAGATTGCCCTGCTGGTGGAGTCGGGAATGATTTGGCTAAGGCGTCATCTTTACTATCGGCCATGGGTACGGTTGCACATCCACTTAGCATTGAAAGTAAAAATGCAGCGGTTAATAATATTTTTCTCATCATAAAATCCATATAAAAGTGAAAAGTTATTGTGTTATTTTTTAATGTGATAGGTTAGTAGGCGCCTAGCGTTATTGTGTAATTTACATTCCATTAATAAAAGAAGACTTTGATACATATCAGCACAATAATTGTTATCCAAACAATCTGGTTATTGGTGACGTTTCTGCTTGGGGGTTGAGCATCATTTTGCTCTATAGTATCCCAGCCGATATCGCGCTGCATTGGTGGGGTATCAGCCTCTTGGCGGGGGGCTGCTTGTTGCTTGTCAGCCTGTTTTTGATCATTAATTTGTTTTTGAGTCAGTGCCAGTACGGGGACTGGCTTTTCTGCGGGTTGCCACCAGCTATCTCTAGGCACTTCACCCTTGGCCGCTTTAATTCGGAATAAGCGTTTGTTTAGTTCGCTTATTTTGCCTTTGGCGACCGGGATATTATATTGACGTTTGAGGTGAGCCACCTGTTTTTGCAGTGGGATCCCTTTTTCGGGTGCAACCATAGCGACAAAGTTGGCATAACCCGTAAGGCATTGGAATAGCTCTCCCGTCCCCCAGTGTTTGCCTTCCGGCCCATCTAATTCGACTTGGCGAACGGTGGCTCTGAAGCGTTTTAGAGTGGGGCGATCAACCGATAATCCGTCGTTAACCACGATACCAGTCACTGCCTGTTTTTGGTGCTTGCGCATAACGCGTGTTTTATCAGGGTGAAGAATAAATCCTTCATCCGTTACAATGTGTTGACAGCGCCACAATAAGGATTGAATTTTATCGGTGTCATCGCTAGAGAAGGTCAGATCATCTGCATAACGGGTATAGCAAAACCCCAGTTTATGTGCCATGCCTTGCAGACGGGCATCCAGCCGGCGGCACAGGACATTGGTAATTGCAGGACTACAGGGTGAACCTTGGGGTAAGACCCGTTCGCTGCCTGTTATATGCCAAACTTGTCCATCCATTTCGACAGCCTGAGTGTCCGGTTTCGTGGCAAGCAAAGCAAAGGTAACGGCTAGCTCTTCGCTGTATCCTGCTTGCTTAAATAGTCCTTTTACCCGAGGGTAAGAGACAGTTGGGAAGAAGTCTTTTAAGTCGAGATTAATCACAACCTGCTTATTGGTGTGTGGTTTGGCATTACTCACAATACTGCGCCCTGCAATAAAACCGTGAGCAGCATTGTGAATCGGTAATACATTGAGAATATTATCCAGTAACCAGTATTGCGCTCGCTTCATCCGAGGCATTGGGGCTGAAATTAAACGGGTTCCCCCGGTTTTTTTACTCAGGGCAAAATGTTGGTAATGACTCACGCGTGATACGTCTTTTTGATAGCAAAGAAAACGTAGTTCAGCGACTGAAATCCCCATTGCTTCAGCAAGCTGTTTGATACTTTCGAACGCAGGTAAGCCTTGTCTGATAAGCCGTTCTTTGTCGCAAGATTTATGCTGTAGAGCCGCAGTTAGTGCTTTGTCACCAGCCCCTGCATCCCCTAAATAACTAAAAGATTTTTTCTGTTTGTTGTGCCAATTTAGGGCTTTTTCGTAGCGTGCTAAATTGTGGTTTATGCGGGTTTGTTCGCGTTTATCCAGCGCTGATTGTTTGCGCTCTTTGTGTAATGCTAGCAAGGCCTTTTCTGGATCGCGGTATAACTGATCTAAGCGAGTTAATTCACGCAGTTTGGTGAGTAATGAGGTCCGTTTTTCAATAAATTGTTCCGCGATACTGGGCTTTGAACGATCTTTCTGCCAAAAGCCTAAACGGGTCATTTCACTGAGAATGTATTCCTCTTTGCTTGATTGACGAACTCGATCGTATATTTCTTGGCGCGTCAGTTTAGGTGACGGCTCAGGCGGTAGCTCATTGTTATTTGGTTGAGATATCGGATCTGAATTACGCATGACTAAATACCGCCTGTGGCAAGAAGAGTGAACAGAGTGAGGGCGCACTAGTTAGTAACAACGAAAGTTGAAAATGACGGAGTGTGTCAGTCACTCGCTGAGTGCCTGTTAGATAAATACGAGAAGAAAGGGTAGGTAGCGCGGCATCTTCCTTCGAAGAGTTCTTAGTACTGGGGTAATCAACTCGATGCCGCACGTTACCCATATCGCTTATTGACTTCTTTGAAGTCATACCGCAATAGCGATATGGGTGACTGTGCGGCCCAGTTAAGATTTCACCAGTGACGCGTGGGTAGCCTGTAAACCAGAATGGCGATCCACCATTCGCGATGCAAGGTTCTATAGCCGCGCTACCTTGGTGACAAATTGTATTGATTACGTATTGAAATACAAGTTGATAGCCAATATTTAGTGAAGTCAGTCGCGGAATTGCTGTCATTTGAGCAGATCCCCAGCAACATGTAATCGCAAACTTAACATATGCTCGCAAGGACCTTGGCGCAATTGATTTTGATGCCAGAAATGACATTGGCACTGTGCTTTGGTTAAGCGCTGATCATTATCGATGCTGAGGTAAACTTGATGTTCGCGACCATTATCCATCACACTGCCTGAGAGCGCTGTGCCTGCTAGGTTTGTTTCAACCTTGCCGACAGTGATCAAATTCGCCAAAACAAAACTAGCGGCTCTTTTCTCGCGCTCGTTAGTAAAGCGAATATCATCAAGATTGATCGGGGCGTTGTAAAGCTGGCGTAAACGGTAGACATCAAGCTCGATATCATAGAGCACTAGCCCCAACTGGCTGTACTGGGCCAAGGCTGACTTAATCGTGGTGATGTCGATATTAAGACGATGTGCTAGGCTGGTAGCACTTTCAACATGGTTTTCTGCCAGCGCATTATAAATAACCTGTGCGGTAAATTGATCGACGGTTGCTCGCGGCGCAAGAAGATCGAAATTGCCGGCTTTTGACCAATCGTTAGCACTCCAGCCAGACAACCCGAGAGTAAAGGTCAGGTTATCCATGTTGGCGATAAAAAATGACGGCAAGCCATCACCCATTAAGTGCACATCAAAATAATTGGCGATAGGCAGCAAACGCTCAAGGATCAGTAAACGGCGTCGTCCCCAGACACGAATGGTACGTGCAGTGTCACCTTGGTATATTGAGCGGTCAAATTGCAGCACGTCATTCCAGGGTTCCATGACCACACGAATTGGCCGTCCAGGCTCTAATTCAAACCGCATCGAACGGGGCCCGACACGCTCTTTCTTCCGTTTTAACTGAACACAGAGGTTGTGAATATCCATGGGTTGCAGCCGCAACTTAACCATGGGTAAGGTCATCGCAGAGCTGACCTGAAGAAATCCCCGTACCCAGCTTTCAGGTAGATCAATTTTCTTTTCATCGTAGGTCTCTGTGCCAGTTGTCTGAATATTAAACCCGTCAGGATCGATTTTTAGCAATGTTGTCCGGTAGTCGCGTATTTTTTGAAACTCATTATACAAGCCCGTGGAGTAATCAATATTAGTCGTGCCAAATGCCTGATCCGTCACGTTATCAAAGACGTCATAACGACAGGTGAGCTTGCCATAGCTGGATTCATCTTCCGAAAAACATTCGAAAAACACTTGGTCAGGGTGAATAGTGATTACAGGATCCAGTACATACCAGCTATCAATGTCATGTTTGTACAGGTAGTTAAAGTATTGCTGTTGAGCATGATAATAAGGGCCCATGATTGTATTGGCTTCTTTACTCATTACTGCCAATTCTGACCGAATATTGGCGAGTTCTGCTGTAACTTTGCTTGATTGACTGGCAAATTCCGCGAGTAAGCGTGGCTCTTCTTCCGCTAACCAACGTTCATAATCATCTCGATTTTTCGGTTGAAAGCGCATATCAGAGATCACCACATCATGAAGGCATGAGATAGCTTCTCGAAAGCGGCGTTTATCTTTTAACTCACCAACAAAATAGGTCGGTGCACGAGAAAGATCGGGTGCAAAAGACAAGTCAGTCCGTTTGCTGTTTGAACCTACCTGCGATTGTGAGGCATAACGGTAAGAGACTTCCATGTTTATTCCTCAATCCTGCGCGGTACTGTCGTGGCTATTTGGGTTGGGATCGGCGTGATCTGTATCGGCAGATCAAGATCTTTATCATGATGACGCTTGCTCAGATCAAGCATCAATTTTAAGTAGGCACTTTTGTCTTTCTGCACCGAGGTAAGTGAAAGACGAGTCAGAAGGGCACAAGTCATTTCAAGGGTTTGCGGCGAGGTATCGGCATGTTCGTTAATAAATTCCATGACACAGTCTTTCGCGATACGGCCAGTGTTTACCCGTGATAACACGGACAAGAAGTAAGGGTGTAATGCCAATATGACGTTGGTATCGCCAGCAGCATATTGGGGTAATAACTGGCTGACAAATAGTTCAACATTCGCTGATGGGTGCTGGCTGAGTTGGATTAAATACTGCCTGCCGTCAGATTCGTCAAAGTAAGTTTGGATTAACTCTCGTCCATATTGTTGAACAGGCTCTACCACACTGTCACAGATCGCGATGATCTGATCGGGTTGCCAGATATCTTTCGTCATATGTTCACGGCAGAATGCAAAGCCATAGCGCTGGGTATCAGGCCAAGGGCTTTCTAGCACCTGTAAAATGGCATCCATACGCATGAGAAGCGTATCTGGCTGATGACTGAAATAGGTTCTTGCCAGTTTTCTTAGGGAAAGTGTTGGGCTTGAAAGTAATGGAAACCATTGATCAGCCGTTAGCAAGGAAGGTTCCGCGCGACTACTCGCATCAGTATCATCAATATGTTGGCCAAGGTATTCAGCCGCTAATGACTGTGCCATTTGCGAACGAGCACAAGCCAGTAGCCACAGCCCATCAGCTTTGTTGGTGTTAAGGGCGGCATTAAAATGCTTCTGTAGCAATTGAATTAACCCTTGTTGTAATGGCTGCTCAAGTTCACGCTTGTGCAGCTGGTGGATCAGACGGTTAAAAATATCGCTACGAGAAGGCTTATGGGTCGAAATCGCCGTTGCGATGACACTTATTATGGCGGCTCGCTTGGCTTCTCCACATTTAGGGAGCAACTCGATTAGATAGTCTGTTTTTTCTGCAAGCTGTTCAGGAGTGAGCTTTTTCAGTAAAGCGATGCTAAATGCTTGCACGGCCTTAGAGGATGAATGGTGGATCGCATTTAACGTTGATTCTGAAATATAGGTATAACTGACAGGCATTGCATCTAGCAGTTTACAACCCAGCAGACTCGTTGAATAGGATGGACTCAGAATTAAGGGTTCTACGGATTTAATGTCGAGTCGCTTAATCGCATTCTTGCACTGGTTCATGAGCCAATTAAATAGCCACTCATTGTGATCATACAGGTCTGTTTTTACAGAAAGACCATGGTTAGCATTCGTATCTGGATTCACGCATGCGTTGAGTGTCTCTTCTAATAACTGGTCCTGATTAATGAAAGTGAATTTAGTGCTATTAAGAGGGCTGTTTAACCATGCTCTAAGCGCCGAATTATTGATACAGAGCAGTGAAACAAGTAATGATCTGGAACGATTAAAATCACGAATTTTATCCAGTTCAGTAAGGGCAAACTGAATGATGTCATCTGACGGGCTTAAAAATAGCTGACTGATAATATGATCGGGTAATGGCGTATCAGAGCGGCGCGAGTGTAGTTGTTGTAATGCAAACTGCTGTGACGACTCGAAGGGTTTTAATAGTAGCGTAATCAGTGTATCGAACGATAATGCTTGGCAGAACGCCGTATTATCACGTAACGCACGCAGACTAAAATTAGCAACAGGTAGGCAGTCGGTATTGAGTGCAATGTTCAGCAGTGATTCTGGTGCTTTATCCCACAGGTGAGGGAACGCCTCGCCGCGGCCTGTGAACGTCTTATCGGGATCATAAAGCCAGATCCCACGAGAATTATGGCTGTAATTAGGCGCGTTTGAATGCAGTAGGGTATTAAGCGCTGTACAGTGGGCATAACTGTCATAGTGGTGTTTGTTCGATGTGTAACACTTTGACTGTTGATTATAGTGATAGCTATGGCTGCAACGTGGTTCTTTGGCGTTGTTATCGGAATAATGCAGTAATGTTTTCTCTGCCATTGCGGTAAAATGTGGGCTACTAGCAACCCCTAGTTGTTTCAATACCCGAGAAAAACGAGCACTAAAATAGCGGTGAGTGCGTTGGGAGATAGCTAAACGAGCATTGTCCGATGCCAATTCTTTTGCCACATTGAGTCGACCTTGCGCACTGTAATAATAATCCCAACTACGGATAAAATGCGGAGCACTGGTTTCTAATAGAAAATTTATTAGCGGCTGAATATCAGTATCTAGGCGGAACTCACTCATTTTTAGTAAGTAACGCAGTCCTTTGAATACACCAGGTACAAAGGGAATTGCAGGCAAAAGATTTATTAATGTTTGCTTAAGAGCAAGATCAAACCATGATTGTAAATAAGCCTGCTTGAGCAGTGCATTGATGTGTCGTTCTGCCGGAACGTGTTTGTGCTGACTTGCCGCGAGACAAAAATCGTTAACCCGTTGTTCAAGCATGTCTGATGTGAGTAGAGCAGGGACGTGACAGAGTGCTTGATAGCGTTCCTGGCGTTGATTGGGTTCAGTTAATGCGAGAATCACTTCAATCGCCAGATTGGCCATTACCGGATTAGAATCACGAAGGTACGGTATCACTTTTATGATATCGTCAGAAGACCCAACCCGGCCTAGTGTCCATAAGATACTGTAGTCATAACGCCATATGTCACTGCCTAGAAAGCCTGTAATTAAGCTTGCTGCCTCAGGATGTGGTGCTGGTGGCAGCCGCCAGATCTGTCGTGATCGCGCATGATCATATTTTTCGTTTTTGATCCGGTGAAGTAGCTGCTCAGTATGACTTGCATTTGATTGTACAGTATCTGTAACAGGTGCTATATCTTCTGAGTAATAGCCTTTATTACATTTAGCCACGATGACCGAATTGAAGATTTTTTCAGCCTGATCGAAAGAGATAGGGGTTGGTGTTTTGGTGCCTTCTCGCAGATTGCCACCACGGCGACCATAACGAAAATTCACTAGGTATTTATGCCCTGTATTCGCTGTTGTTTCGACGAGATCGACTTCATACACTTTGTCTGAATTGCCCTCCTGAAAGTGCAATTGTGATGTCTTTATCAGCTTCATTACCCTATCTCACACGACTGAATATCACCCTCTACTATAACATAGAGCAGAGGGTGAATTGCATGAGTAAATGCAGATTTAGCTGTGACTTCACAGAAACCCGTTGGATATAACTAGCTGAAAATAAGGAAAAGAATATTATGTCACTATGAATAAAGCGATTGGTTGAGCATGAGATATTCCCCACCATCAATGAAGATGGCAGGGAGGGGGGGGGAAGTTAAATAGCAGAGTTATGAAAAATTGTTAATCAATCAAACCGTACTGATCGCGTAAGATCGTGATGATCTCAGCTTTGGGGTTTTCACAAAGGACGATTTTTTGTCCTGTGACTTTTTCTGCAATGTTGGTATAGATTGCGGAGATATCCATTAACGCTTCGACGGGCAGTGCATTCTCGCGTGCAAGGGCAAAACGCTTTTCCATACGATCTTTGTTTAGCAGAATATTGGGATCAGGGAAGTGGTTAAGCAGCATCTGGCGGAAGCCTTCTTTGGAGTTTTCAACGATCTCGCCATTACGGTAGGCGGCACCGTCCCAAATACGTGATGAATCAGGCGTTCCTACTTCATCCATATAAATCAGTTTTTCCTGGCCTGCGGCATCGGTAACATAGCCAAATTCAAATTTTGTATCGACAAAGATTTGATCAAGCTGGCTCAGTGCCTGGCTGATCACATTGAAACCTTCTTGCAGTAGTTTTTCATAATGCGCGATGTCTTCAGCTTTGCTGAAATTAAAGGCTGCAAAGTTGTTTTCCAGAACGGTACGGGAGACGTTGACATCATCCACTTCCTGAACGCCAGGAATGCCTTTTAGAATGCCTTTAGTTGATGGGGTCATCAGTAGTTCTGGCAGTTTCTGATCTTTCTCTAATCCCTCTGGTAGTTCGATACCACAGAAGTGTCGCTCACCGTTGCTATAGGCACGCCACATTGAGCCGGTGATGTATTGGCGGCAGATAGCTTCGACCATAACCGGCTTGGCTTTTTGTACAATCCAGACAAAAGGATGGGGTATATCGAGAATATGGCTATCCGCTAACCCGTTGTCACGAAATAGTTTGAACCAGTGGTTGGAGATAGCATTCAATGCCGCCCCTTTCCCCGGTACGCCTTTCAGACCGCCTTCAGCATGCCAGATACAATCAAAGGCTGAGATACGATCACTGATCACCATGATAGCAAGTGGGGCATCAGGCTGGACATTATAGCCTTTTTCGGCGATCAGACGGCGGCTGTCTGCTTCGGTTAACCAATATACGGAGCGTACTTTTCCACTGTGAACGGGTTTGTCTGTACGGATTGGCAGGTCATCATTTACAGCGAGAACTTGATCAGCAAGGCTCATGGCGAATTCCTATTTCGAAAGTTAAACGAAGGTAAACCTTTAACGTAAGGCAAAAGTGCCTGACTGCGGTCATCAGACCGTTGTTGCTGGCGATAATAACAGAACTCAAGTGCCCTTTCAGCTAGAAAAGCAAACGTTTGCGCAATTTTATTTTTCATTCTCCGTGATGTTGCATACAGGCTTGCTCAGCGCTGACTCTATGTTGTCTTTGAACCGAGAGCCAGCATGGTTTGGCGTTGATAGTACGCACTATTACATTGCTGAATAGGTAAAATACTGTGTTGGTTCCAGTTATGATAAGTACCAGAGGTCAGCTCTGTGTGTGAGGTGCGGTTAAACGGTCATAATTTGTTCCGCTATTCTGTTACAAGTGTGGCAAAATCGGACTCCTTATTTTTGATCTCAAGGCGCGATATGACTTGTTTTACCTCTGAACAATCGGCATTTATTGAACATCAGCAGGGTAATGCGCTGTGTATAGCCGGAGCGGGAACAGGCAAAACAACCACATTAGTCGGCTTGATTGAACGAAAACTGGCAACGGTTTCAGCTCAAGACATGTTGGTGTTGATGTTCAACCGTGATATCCGAATGGATTTTCAAGCGAAACTCCAATCGAGTGGCGTTGATGCACCTGTCCCTGTTCATACCTTTCATAGCTTTTGCCTGAAGTTTCTCAACCAGACCGGATTTATCCGTGAAACGGGCTACCGGGTAGATTACCAAAGCGGTGAGAGTGATAAATCTTTGGTGAAAGGGATCTTACGGGAGTTTGCGGGGCTGGAAAAAACCTATCAGCGCCAGCAGATGATTAAAGATCCGAAAACAATTGAGCTTCTGTTGAGTTTTATCGGCTTGGTTAAGGCGTACATGCTCTCGCCGATGGAAGTATTCAAGCTTGCCGAGATCAACCGTGACTACCTGTTCATTCTTGATGCTTATGATAAGTTTGAGAGCTTACGTAAGCGGCAAAAGCTACTGTTTTTCGATGACTGGTTAGTCGAGACCGTTAAGATCCTTGAAGGCAATGATGCGATCCGTCAGCATTATCACCAGCACTGTAAGCTGGTGGTGGTAGATGAGTTCCAAGACATTAATACCGCACAGTATCGTCTTCTGAAGCAGTTACTTGGGCCTGATACGCAGTTATTGGCGGTGGGGGACGTTGACCAGTGTATTTATAAATGGCGAGGAAGCGCACCGCAGTTCATGCTCAATTTTGAGCAGGATTTTGCGCCTGCGAAGACGTATACCTTGTCGCAAACCTTCCGTTTCGGGCACAGTCTCGCACTGGCTGCAAGCCATTTGATTGCCAACAATGAACAGCGCTTTAGCGAGTTTTTAACCACTTCAGGCGAAGGCATTACAGATACAGAAGTGATTGAATGTGCGTCTACCCGTCAAGTCGGGGAGATCGCACAGGCGATTCAGTCATATCTTGAAGACGGCGGAAAGGCCTCTGATGTTGCGATATTGGTACGTCGGTGGTCGCAGACGTTACTGTTTGAGTTGGCGTTTTTGAGTAAGGGTGTACCGTATCAGATGCCCGTTCCATCGATATTAGCGAATAGCCGCGAGGTTAAGCTACTACTGGAACTGATGGTTTTGGCGACGGGCCGCTTCATTGAACAACCGTTACCGCAAAAATCGGCGCTGTTGTTTAGTCTGCTATGTTTTCCGCATTGTTATGTGCCTAATAAAACGCTGAAGCCGTTGTGCGATCAGCTGGCGGGGATGGATCCCGTGCAGTGGTTGACGTTTATTGGCCGTTATGAGAGAGCCAATGCCACGTTGAAGTTGGATAACTTGACAGAGCGGCTTGAGCTGCTGGTGCGATTATTGCGAAAGGGCAGTGATAAAGCGGCGCTGGTTTACAGTCAATACCGTAATGAAAGTGGTCTTGATACGTGGATCTGGAAAACGGAAGCCACGGCAACTGAAATTGAAGAAGCGATTGAGCGGCTTGACAGTGTGACCACGGTGTTAGAATCGATGGATCAAGACTGTAAGCGAGCATTACAATATTTTGAATACTATACTAATCAATCGGCCAATCAATCCGCTCAGCAGTCAGCCCAGCGTTCCAGCGGACAGGGTATCCCGTCCGGTGAGAATAAAGATTGCGTTCAGCTGACCACGATTTTCCGCGCTAAAGGGTGTGAATATGAACACGTCCATTTGCCGTTCTGGGATAAAGACGCCTTTCCATATATGAATAAGGCGAGTGGCAGTATTGCTGCTGATATAGAAGAAGAGCGCCGATTGGCCTACGTGGCGATGACCCGGGCAAAACAGAAAGCCTGTATCTATTACACCGAGTTGGAAAAATCCTCTATAAAGGCAAGCAATGCTAGTCGGTTTGTGTTGGAGGCCAAAGTTGCGTTAGCGAAAGATTTGGGGCCGAAGTTGTATATGGACGGAGAGCTGCCGTTTTATTCCAGTCCGGTTGCAGAAGAGTATTGTCGCCGACTAGGCCGGGATGACGATGTTAAAGTACCGGATCTGAAATTACCGACTGTTCAGCTCTCTGATAAAGAAACGGTTTATAGCTATAAATGGGCATTAATTCAACCCTTGCCTGATAATGCTGAAAAAGTCATTCATGCGATGATTCGTACTAAAACGGCGAAGTATTTGGATACTGAGATCAGCCGCATTTTGCGAGAGATCCCGACAGTTGCAGAGACTAAACGAAAGGTATTAGTTAATCGGCTGATTGTGGCGGCGAATGCCAGAAGTCGAGTGCGACGCTAGTCTTGCATGAGGAGGTGAGGGGATGAAAACAGAAAAGAAGGCATGTTGGATATAAAGAGTACAAATTAGTCGTCACTATTGTTTCTTCTAAGCGTACAGAGTGTCTCTTTGCTCACACTTTGTTTTTATTTAGGGTTCGAAATAAAACGATGTTGCTACAATGTGCTTCAGTAATGAAAGGTGGGCAGTGAAGTACGGTGTTACGGATGAATGCATTAAGATATCAGTTATTTACAAAAGATGAGTGCGGCTATGTTCAGCTAACCAGTCATACGTTCAAGCAAGAAGCAATTATCCAAGCAACAATTATTCATGAGCAAAACACGGAAATCAATTTTACCAATTTGTGGTTATACGACAGTGAAGCCCAAGAGGGTAGTTATGATGTATTCCGATTTGATTGCTCAGGGTTGCCATGTGTAACCGGGCATAAGGCGTCTGCAATCTTAAACTCATTAGCACTGACGTCGGTCCCTTCTTTAGCTTTGGCTGGTATTTATCCTGCAGTTAATGTCGATAATTGTGTGGTATTACTCAAGTCGCTTGCTGAGCGTACTCCGGCGACTCAGGTTCTGGGTGAAGACTACCTGAAAATACAGGCGGTTATTGATGAGAACCAGACAGCGACGGCTGTGCATCGTCAGTATGATGATGTGAATGAGCTGGTTCTCGAAGTATTGTGTCAGGGGGAGCTGATAGCGGTGGCGATGTTTAGTCGCTACGTAGAAGATCATCGTTTTCCGACCAAATCGTCAGAACTTTATTATGAAATATCATTACATTCTATTTATGTTCAAGACGTTTATCGTGGACGAGGGTTAGCGGCTGCGCTGTCTGAATTGCTCGTGAATATTGTTCGTAAAGATAGTGAGCATATTTTAAGGCAATTATCATGCTTACATATTAATTTGAAATTATGGTTTTCGGCATTGGCGATTACGCCAGGTGGCGAAGCGATTTGTGACTGGTTAAGCGAAGCGATTGTCGATATGACTGATGATGTGGTTGATGAATTATTGGATGAAGGGCTTGATGTTCATTATCAAGAGCCGATGATTTTTGTTGATAGCCTGTTCTGATAATGGCTGATCGTTGTGTTTGTTCGCTAGATGATAGTTACTATTGTAAAAAATCCGCTCAGAAGACGGATTTTTTTATGCAAGTTAAATGATAAATAAATGGTTTGTGAGTATGGAAAAGATGAGTAATTACATTGATGGTTACACGCAAAAATAGGCATTGCTCATGAGGTTAATATAGTTGAATAGATTAAAATTGCTTTACGTTCAATAACCGCTAAGTCAATTTTTAAGTATGTTTAATGAACAGTGATTTTGCATATTCGTTGGTCTAGCCTGTAATATGAGAATTGTAATGATGTATCTCACAGCTAGTAGCCTAAGATATTCATTTGTTAATTTTGTCCGATATACTTTAAAGATGGAAAAATTATATAAGTTTCTAGGTTAGGTATAACAATGACAATGACAGAGACAAAAAGGGATAAACGAGTAAGGCAATTAGCTGAATTGTTGCATGGTCAAGAAAAAATCCATTTAAAAGATGCGGCTGACTCGTTATGTGTTTCTGAAATGACGTTACGACGTGATTTGTCTGAACCTCATCCTACATTGTCAGTCATTGGTGGATATATAATCAACAAGCAGGCTCAAACAAGAGAGTATGATTATATTATCAATGAACAGAATTCAAATAATGTCAGTGAGAAAAGTGCGTTAGGTAAAATAGCCGCAAAGAAGGTTAAACAAAATGACGTGGTTTTTTTTGATAATGGTACAACGATTGTTCACATCATTCATGCTATTGATGACGAAATAAACTTTATTGGGGTTTGCTGTTCTCTTAATGTGTTTTTAGCGTTGAATAACAAACCTAATTGTAATGCTATTCTGTGTGGTGGACATTTTGATCCAAAATGCAATCACTTTTATCCGTTAACCGAGAGTAATGAACTAGCCAATATTCGTTTTGATCTGATGTTTGCTTCGGCTGCGGGTATTGATGATCAACAGGGTATTACATGTCATGCATTGACGGAGATTGCCTATAAGCGTCGAGCTATGAAGCAATCTCAATATATTATGCTGGTGGTTGATAGCAGTAAAATGAGTAAGGTTCGCAAAGCGTTTGTGTGTGATATTGCTGACATGGATGAGATACTGTGTGATGTCGATCTGCCACTCACCTGGAAGCGACAAATCAAACATAAAAAAAGAGGCTGAATTCAGCCTCTTTTCATTTAGTGCTTTAGCTAATGTTATTTACGTAGGCGACGAATGAAGCCTAAACCAAGCAGTGATAACAGGCCAAATACGCCAGTTGAACCACCACCTGTGCCATCATACGGAGGTACTGTGATAGTTGGTTCTAGTGAATCACGTTTAACCACGTCAACATTCATTGTCACCGTTGCATCAGCAACAGATTTTGTTGCTGCTGGGCTGCTTAGTGACATGGTGATGTTGTAGTTACCTGCATCAATACCACTTACATCGAAGAATACAGTTTGTGCACCATTGTCTTTCAACGTAATGGTTGGTAGCGTAACCTTGCTCATGTCTTTTGGTTCAGGTGAGAAGGCGATAGAAGCGATATCACCGGCTTTGGCACCTTTAAAGCTGATAGGATAAGCCACTTCCATACGGCCGCTCTTGGTTGCGAGTACAACCGGCTTACCATCGGTAGTTTCACCATAATCATAGCTTAGTGCGATGATTGCAGAGTCATGATCTGATGAACGATAAGCATCGTTTTTATAGAATTGGTGAGCACCAGTACCATCTAGAGTGCCTTTATAACCATTTTTGTAATCAAATAACGTTGATTCAGCGGCATTGATGTGCCAATCAGCAGCATCAAGTAGCTTGCCTTTTAGTGATGGTGTGATAAGCATATGATCTAACGAACCAATTTCATCGTTATACGAATAGCTCCAGCTTGATTGGCCTTTTTCTGCATCTTTGATAGTTACTGCATTCAGCAATCCGAACGATGAGGTAATCTCAGCGCCGTTAGCACCAAATTGTGGTTTGTAGCCAACAAAGGTATCACGCGCGGCACGGATAGTTTTTCCTTCAGGAAGAACTGCAGGGATCTCAGTCAGCACCAGCATAGCATCTTCTTGACCATAGGAGTTGAAGTCACCCATTATGACTTGATCACCACCGATCTTGGCCATTTGCTGACCAAGTTCGACAGCTGCGGCTACACGGAATGCTTCGCAAGAACCCTGGAAGTCGAGGTCTTTAACATCGTCTTTTACAGGATCGAAATTGTTCCATGTTTCCCAGCCTTTCCAGTCTTCCCAGCAGTTTGAGCCTTTAGACTTGAAGTGGTTAACCGCAACCGTCAGTGTTTTACCTGTATTGAGTAGGCGGAAAGTCGCAGCAACGGTATCACGCTGATAGTTTTTGCCGCTTTCACGAAGTTCACCATCGTCGTCGATCAGTGCATTACCGTGTTCGTCGGTGATCATTGGTGCATCTTGACGTGGCATCGGGATAATACGAGATGATTCGAGTGCAACTCTACTTGGACGGTAAATCAGGCCAGAAGTAATCGCATCCCCACCAATAGAGTCTTGATCGTCGAGAATTACATCACCGTTTGAATCAAAACCGACAAAAACATAACGATTATGCAGTGAGTTTGGTTTATCACGATCACCATAGTTCTCTTCGTTATATTTGAGATTAATGGCGTTAACAAACTGGTTAATCGCACCAAAATCGTCAAATCCGTTATTTTCGATTTCCATCAAGCCAATGATATCGGCATCAAGGCCATATATCGCTTCAACCAGTTTGGCTTGCTGTTGTTCGAATTCAATTTGGCTTTTAGCACCACGGTTGTCACCGTGCTGGTTATCAGAGCCGCCGTATGGTGAATTGAAATAGTTAAGAACGTTTTGAGTTGCCAGACGAATAGCAAATGCATTTGGATCTGCTTTATCATTTAGTACTGGCGCCTTTGACCGATCTGTATTGTGAATGAAGTTAGAACCACTAACTTCATTCATTGCGATCAAGCGGAAGTTACTGTGAGAATAATGCAGCACACCTTGTAGACCAATAACGCTGTCATTGATTCGAATGTAGTTTTTGTGCGGATCAGTATTGAAATCGGGGTAGTAAGGGATTTCACCGTTAGGCGCTTTTTCATCTGTCTCAACATACAGGCGGAAATTATTATTTTCAGCTGAATGGTTTAAAGATGCCTGACTACCAGCAATGTGTTCTTGGTTTGGCTGCATGTTAGGACGCTTATATGCCAATACCATGTTGTTGCGATAGCTGTCGTAGTCAAAGCTGAAGGTGCGTGATACACGCATGCTTTCGTCATTGTCTACGGTACTTGGATCGATGTCAGCAGGAAGGTTTACCAACATGCCTTCATAGCGTTCAAGGGTTTTTGCAAAATCATTGCCATCACTTGCGATTTTTACCAGATCAATAGCTGTAGGGATGCTACCCGCTGCGCCAACTGACCAACTATCTGCAGCTACAATAGTAAATCCGTAGTCTTCTTTTACCTTACCTGTGACCGTTACTTCTTTACCGATTAAGTCATCAGGTAAGGAGTCTACTGTTTTGATGAATAAGCCATCTGAAGTTAGGTCATTGCCATCATGATCGTAGATGTAGAAGCCTTTAGCGATGCTAGTAGCAACGGCTGCTACAACACCTTTTACCTCATAGTAATCTTTTGATGTGTATTCACCGTCTTCAAGTAGTGGAGAACGATAGCCTTCACCTTGAATTTCACCAATGGTAATCGGTTTACCGACAACTGGTGGTGGTGGTTCTGGGGCAAATTCAGTACTACCTAGGCCGCTAAAGGTATCTTTGGCTGATGACGTCCAGCTACGCGCCACATATTGATCTGCTGGTGTTGTAGCATTGATATTACGACGGAGGGTTGTGTCTGTACCCCAGTCAGCGCCAGCAACACCAATGATGTCATGAATATTATTCTTAGTGTCAGTCGTCTTGGCTAAGAATACAGAATCATCACCATTGAAATTCATGGCACTGTGTGAGACTTCGTCGTAAGTTCCTGCTTTTACGACAGAAGAACCGTTTGCAGTAACAGCATCAATTAGTGCCTGGCTAGCGTCGTGGTTGATAAATACAACACTCTTCTGAGCTGGAACAGTGACGCCACTGACAATAGACTTACCATTAGAAGACTTAATAATATTGGTGTATTTACCACCGTCGTAATACAAGCCAATAGTATCGTCAAACGTATAATCGGTAGCGTCAGTATTGGTAATTTCAATGGCTTTGTTATTAGATGAGCCTTCAACGTATTCTGAAATAATAATATCGTTGATGCCAGCCATCGCAGGCGCGGCTAGCGCAGTGGCCACTGCTGCTGATAATAGTGTGAGTTTGTTGTTCATCATGAATCCTTATACTCTTTGTTGTTATAGTGAGTGAGCGTTAGAAATAAACACGGGCATAGGCGTAAACATCCTGAGATGCTTCACCAACGTTACCTTCAATCGCCAGCACAGAAGAGCGGGTCGGCTTAAAGTTAACGCCTAGCGTGCCCCAAGTGCGGCTGCGTCCCCAGTCAGAGTCCTTACCGTCCCAGAATGGACTTTCGTCGTCCCAGTGCTCATAAGCTTCATAGTTGCTTGAAGCAACAATTTCCCACTTTGGTGTCAGGACATAACGAGCAGAGATGAGTGCGCCTTCATGATCCAAGGTTTGGTAATCGTTGTAGCGATGGATTTTGTTATTTGGATCGGTAACATCAACAGCGTGTTTCTCTTGAGCGATGTCTTCGCGTTCAATGAAGCCATTGAAGCCGAGTGACAGTTCGTCAGTGACAGCCCAGCGCATGCCAAGACCAAGTAGACGCTGTTCGCCGTATTTAGATTCACCTTTAGAGCCATTACGACCTTCAAGACCAAGAACAATAGAGAATGTTTTGCCAAAGTACCCGGTATAACCGTTAATGACGTCGCCAAGGGATGAGCCAGAGCTTGATTCAGCATCGTAGCTGTATGATACGCCAGCTTTGAAGTTGTTGTAGCGACCTTCATATTTTAGGGTTGCACCCTGATCGCCGGCTTCACCTGTTTCAACGGTGGTATCAAAAGTAAAGTCACCGTATTTGTCGTAATCATCAAATGCGGTGTCAGTCAGGCCGGCTTCAATATAGTGGTGCTGGTTGAACTCGTAGCCTAGGTACATCTTGTCGATGCTAAGCTCCATATCACCTGTTGCGTACTTCCAGTTTTCACGCTGATAATCAAGTTCTAAGCGGTAAAGGATATCGCCATTACGTCCTTTGGCACCCAATGTTGCAAATGGGTCGTCAATGTAACTCTGATCTTTGTAGAACTCACCAGAATCATAATTAGCGCCAAAGTGTCCACCGATACCAACTTCACCATAAACATCGAGATAGTCGCCGTTATCGTTTTGATAAACTTGTGCAGCGTAAACTGATGGGGCAATAAAGAGTGTTGATAGCAGTACCGCTATCGTTGTTTTTTTAGGTGTGACAATATCCATTATGCAACCTTTGTTATTATTGAAACAAACAATGTAATTTATGTTTCAATGGTCACATTAGTGGGCTAGTACGAGCAATTAGTGACTATCAGTAATGAGATCACTATCAATGAAGATCTGATTATTGTGTTAAATGTGTGATCGATATAGCAAACAAGAAGTTAAACATGACTCATTCGATTGTTATGCATATTGTTTAGTATTGTGGTGTAGGTGATTGGTGAGTTAAAGGGGGGTATGGAAGAGGGGAGTGAGATAATAAGTGCCATAAATCATATACCCAAGTTATCTCAATATTTACTCGCGGAAATGCGCATCTTGAGGTAGCTCAGGTATGTATGGCACCATGATGTGGTTACGATTCTAATGAAAAATCGTCTGGTAAATCCTTCAGGATCATTTTTTGCACATTCAAGCCAACTGACATGATAATCAAACACCAGTTTAAGAAAGGCAGTGAACTTTTGTCTAAGCTTTCTTCAAATTGTTTTTGATTCCAATTGAACTGTTCAGAGATTACTTCTGATGTTAATAATGGGTAATTATCATTATTAATTAAATTAGAAAATTGGCTTGCCGTTGGGCAAATAAATTTATTATTTGGGACAAAAGCAGTTGGTTTGAAATATGACAATACTTTTCGTACGTCAACACTGATCTCATTCCCATTGTTTTGAATGTTGTGTTTGCCAACGAGTGCGCATAAGAAGCACCAGCAAGGATAAGGAATAGTTGACGTATTGTAAGGTTCTTTTTTATAGTTTTCAGTCCACTTACATAGGTTCTTTTCTTGCAGGCCTGCTAGTGCTGTAAGTTTTTTTGTATCATACTCATATTCTTTTAGTAAGTTAACAATCTCAGCAACTTCTGATACAAAAGGCTTAGTCCAATTATTAAATGCAGTAAATGTGTTTATTCTGATCATGATGAAATCCAGTATATTTCAAAACTAGGTTTATGCTTGAATGTCGTGTAAGTTTAGATCATACCTATGCTGTTAAAGATGTCTATCAGTAACAAGTAGTAGGATACAATTTGATGTAAAGTGGTGGGGTGGTCACGGTCAGATACAAAAAAACCTACAATAAGTAGGCTTTTATCTTCAGAAATGAACATTTCTAAAGGAAATTTGGTACGACCGAGTGGACTCGAACCACCGACCCCCACCATGTCAAGGTGGTGCTCTAACCAACTGAGCTACGGTCGTACTGTTACCTAATCTATAGATAATATCATATAGGTTAGTAAATATGGTGGGCGATACCGGGCTCGAACCAGTGACCCCCTCCTTGTAAGGGAGGTGCTCTCCCAACTGAGCTAATCGCCCTGAATAACCGCGTTGGGATGTT
Organism: Photobacterium nomapromontoriensis; assembly: GCF_050336815.1. Lineage (NCBI taxonomy): Bacteria > Pseudomonadati > Pseudomonadota > Gammaproteobacteria > Vibrionales > Vibrionaceae > Photobacterium > Photobacterium nomapromontoriensis. The sequence goes on along the minus strand of NZ_JAKJSL010000018.1, from coordinate 142,689 downwards.
TCTAATGAAACCTGCGATTATCGGAATTTGGTGGGTCTAGGCAGACTCGAACTGCCGACCCCTACCATGTCAAGGTAGTACTCTAACCAACTGAGCTATAGACCCAAATTCATTTTATTTTACATTAATAAAGCAATGCAAAATTTGGTACGACCGAGTGGACTCGAACCACCGACCCCCACCATGTCAAGGTGGTGCTCTAACCARCTGAGCTACGGTCGTACAGTGTTCTTCTGGGAACGGAATGCATAGTAGCGACTGATGGTTGTTGACGCAAGTGTTTGAGATCGCTTTTTTATGTAATTGGTCTTGTTTGCTTACGCTTTGAGCGCACAGGGTTATTTCTGGTCTTATTGGTAGGCACAAGGTGAGATCTATGTCACAAAAAACACTCACATCCGTGAGTTAGTCGTAGATATAGAGTGCTTGTTGGTTATTCGTAAATTGATGGTTCATTGAGCAAGAAAAAAAGCCCTCTGTTAGTGGGCTTTATATGCATTTTTTGAATCAATTGTTTGTTGAATCAAGATTCTTATAGAGAGCGTAAAACGCTTGGCTGAGTTTGTGTTTAGGCAATAAGTGAATAACAGGTGTTTGATGATAGTGAGATTCTTTCATTTTGATAGAGAGTGGGAGATAGGGCTCCAAAATGGGCAGCCCTAAATCATTAAGATCATCAATGATCTTGCGTGGGAACTTTGCCTGAGCGTTGAACATATTAACGATCACGCCTTCAACATCCAAATGTTGATTATGATCTTCTTTAAGCTCTGCAACATTATCGAGCAGAGTGATTAATGCTCGTTGCGAAAAACTATCGCAATCAAAGGGGATAAGAAGTTTGTTTGCCGCAATCAGTGCGGATTTACTGAAGAAATTAAGGTTTGGCGGTGTATCAATATAAATACGATCGTACACTTTATCTAACTCATCCAGCGCATCTCTTAATTTGTATATTTTGTAACGGCGTTCTAACTCAGATTCGATTTTTTCTAATTTAGGACTTGATGTAATAATATCCAAGCCCTCAAAGGTGGTTCGTTGTGGGAACTCTTTTATCGGTGTTGAAACAGAAAACCAACCTACAGTCTGATTGAGTAGATCTGCGATAGTTTTATTATTTTCTATGTTGATATCAAAACCGAGATAGTGACTGCTATTTCCTTGAACATCTAAATCAATGAGGAGGGTTTTAAAGCCCGCCTCTGCGCTGATTGCTGCTAGATTAGCTGCAATACTTGATTTCCCAACTCCACCTTTTTGATTGAACACAACCCGACGCATGTAGATATACCTTATGCAACTCAACTAATACCAAGAAAGTACAGGAGTGACTCACGAGCTGCAATGATAGGTTTGGGTAAATGCTAGGCAGATAGCGAATTCTGTTTATTTATTAAGGATACAGGCTTGCTGTTAAACAAACCTGTACTGGATATTATTTATTGCAGCAATTCATGATCAGGAGGTAGAAGTCGAGAGATCCACAGAACGAGTTTGTGCTTCATGTTCGGTCCATCTTCTTGATCAACGGCTAAGGGGGTAATTTGCTTGGCTTCAATTAGTAAGCGATAAATACATTCCACTTTATCTTTGGGTGAAACTGACTTGTCGAGATCGCCATATCCTTGTTTTTTAGCAAAAGCCATCCCTAATTCGAGTGCTTTTTTTAGCAGTTTTGCTTCATTTTTGTATTTTTTCATTCTGGGCTCCTGCCACAATCAAGGTGTTATCTTAGATTGTGGGAACGTGCATTTATAGTCTATTCATTAATTTTTTTGCGCTGTGTCTATGAAGCCACCCGATTTGTAAGATCAGTGGGTACCTACTGATATGTCACATCGCTTGAAAGTACGACGCCAAAAATTAACATGTTTCAGCGTAGCCTCTTTAAAATCATGATGGAGAGTCCCGTTAATATAAGCGTGATAATAGTGATGAAATTCAATGCTGAGTTGCGTCGGTGGGATAAGTAATGTCTGAAGTATTGGCTGGATCTGGCGGTATTGTGAATCAAGTTTTGACATGTAGGGTTGAAGATCAGTCACGAAGTATTTGTAGAATACATTACCCAATACTTCTGCTTTTTGTTGGTTACGATTTTTGCTACAGATGATGCTTGATTCTTGGCGTTCCAGCATACGAGTAATATTATGCAATCGTTGTGTTGTTTGCTTCAGGGAGTAAATGAGCTGACCAAAGTAATGGAAGGTATGGATCTGCTTCTGATGAAAGAGCAATCTGTCAGCCTGTTTGGGAGTGACAGCAATAGAGTCGTGGATTTGATGTTGTAAAAAATTCAGGTAACGGAAAGCACTGATTGTTTCATTGAATCCATGAAGTTGATTGATATCAGGGCTTTTATGAAAGACTACAAGCTGTTGACGCCACTCTTTGTCTGTGGTGATCATATTCCATAATTGCAGTGGTAGTTGCTGTTTTTTTATATGTTGATAAGTAATCAGTAAGGTACGTAACTCAGAACTAGAGGGAAGGGTATCAAGACAAAATTGCATGCCATGAATAAGTAGCAATTCATACCGGAGTTGGCGAGTCTTATCCTGAACCTTACCTAATATTGAATTTCGTTCAGCGATCAAATTGAATAAACCACATTTTCTCATTTCGTAGGCATCAAGTAAGTTGATACGGAGATCCTCAATTGGCAGTTGTAAGTCCCGCGGAGAGGGAAGGGAAACCATCTCTATATCATCCAATTGGGCGGGTTCAGTATCAAGCACATAAGCAAGACGGATATTGTACGTTTCAAAGTGATCGTTGACAGAAGAGCGGTCACAACCGGTCAATAGTATTAGGCTATAGAGGGCAATGAAGAGCGGAGACAATGCCCACTTATGATTTTTAATAGCTTTATGTGTCGAATCTAGCAGACAGAAGCAGAGAAACATTGAGCTGATCATTCGGCGTCAAATTTCGGTTAATTAGTCAATTATATGCCTAAAATAACCAAGCGAACTAATTAGGTCGAATTGACTTTTTAGCTAACATTTAAGGTATAAGCAATTTATCACGCTAATAAAAATGAAAATTTAGTACTATGCTGGTCATTTACTGAGTCTGATACGTATCACATAAAGTGTGTGATATTCCTCGTATAACGGATATTCCACTTACATTTGTTATACAAAAAATGAAGAAAAGTACACTTTTGGTTAGCAGTGTTATTGCTGCAACTATTGCAGGACAAGCAAGTGCCTGTACGACGATTCTAGTTGGCAACCACGCAACTAAAGATGGATCTTACATTGTTGCTCGTAACGAAGATTATCAAGCAACAAACGCGAAAAATTTCGTTTTCCATCCAGCAGAAAAACAGCAAAAAAAGGCCTTCCACTCTAACGCCAATGATTTCAGCTATCCGGCAGCAAAAGATGCGTTGCAATACACTTCCATGTCTGATTTCAATACCAATGGTAAAAGCATGGGTGAGGCGGGATTTAATTCTGCAGGTGTTGGTTTGTCATCAACCGAGACAATCTATAATGGTGAGAAATCCTTAAAGGTTGACCCATATGTAACCCAAACAGGTATTGGTGAAGATTCCATTGAGAATGTGATTTTACCGCGTATTCACTCTGCTAAAGAAGGGGTAGAGTTACTTGGTAAGATCATCGAAACTCAAGGGGCTTCTGAAGGATTTGGTGTTGCCTTTGTCGATAAAGATGGGATTTGGTATCTAGAAACAGGCAGTGGTCACCAGTGGATGGCAGAGAAAGTGCCTGCTGATAAATACTTTGTTTCAGCAAACCAAGGTCGATTACAACACTATCTACCCAATAATCCGAATTACTTAGCCTCACCGACACTGATTAGCTTTGCTGAAAAGCACGGTTTATATAAAGCGGTTAAAGGTCAGCCTTTTGATTTTCATCGTGCTTATTCGCAAGATACAGCAAATGATGTCACCTATAACTATCCGCGAGTTTGGACCTTGCAACATATGTATACTCAAGGTCTTAATACTCAAATTGATCAAGGTAAGACGTTTCCAGTTTTCTTAAAACCTACACACAAGCTAACTGTTGCTGATGTAGAACAAGGACTGCGTAATCATTACCAAGGCACATCCCACGACCCATACGCCAATAAAAATCCGAAAGAACCATATCGCCCTGTTTCTGTATTTAGAACTCAAGAATCTCATGTATTGCAAGTGCGTCCAAACCTGCCCAAAGCAATTGGTGAGGTGGAATACATGGCTTATGGCATGACCTCATTGGGTGTCTATCTGCCTTATTATCAGGGTATGACTGAAGTGCCTCACAGTATCACGTTAGGTACCGACCAAGCCGATGATCTATCCGCTAACTGGAAGTTCCGTAAGTTACAGACTTTAGCAATGATGGATTGGAACGATTTTGCGCCAATTGTCCAAAAAGAGTATCAGCAGTTTGAACAGCAAACGGCACAAAAACAAAAGGCGATGGAAAAAGAGTATTTAGTTATCTACAAATCTCAGCCAGAACAAGCTCAAGCGCTTATCAATCACTTTGAGCAGCAAACCGTCACAGATGCATTGAAATTGACGGATCAGCTAACCAATACGTTATTTACTAAGCTGACTCACAAAGTGGATATGACCTATCATTTCGAAGGCGCATAATGGTCAGGCAGACAAGCTAATAATGAGTCAATAAAATAGTGCCTAACGAACAAAGCCGCTGCTTAATTACGTAAGTCAGCGGCTTTTCACCTCAAATTTACAGCCAAAAATAAGGCGGCCATTTTAAAGTGGCTGCCTTGTTGATGGAGATTCGTTAACGAGCAGACATGGCTAGCTGCGTGGTTTCATCTTGGCGCTGTACCCAATATAGACGAGAAGCAAGCATACATGCTGCAGCACTTAGGCCAATAATATTACCAATCCAGAATCCATGTGGGCCCATAGGGGCAACAAACCAGCCTGTAATACCAAGGGTATAACCAACGGGTAAGCCCAAAATCCAGTATGCGATAAAGGTTCGAATGAAAATCGCACGCATGTCTTTGTAACCACGGAGTGCTCCTGCTGCAACAACCTGAATCGCATCAGTACATTGATAGATGGCCGCGAGGAATAGCAGTTGACCCGCAATTAAGATGACATCAGGGTTATCAGTGTACATTAATGCAATTTGTTCACGGAATATAATGGTCATTGTGGCTGTAAATGTGGCAATACAAAAGCCAACGAGCAAGCCACAGCGGCTGGCAATCGTTGCTTCTCTGATGTTCTGACGCCCCATTAAGTGGCCAACTCGGATGCTTAATGCCGCACCAAGGCTCATTGGGATCATGAAAATCAGGGATGAGAAATTACTGGCTACCTGATGGGCTGCAACAGTAATTGAGCCTAGCGGCGAAATCAGTAAAGCGATCGCTGCAAACAGAGAGACTTCGAAGAATATTGAGGCTGCAACGGGTAAACCGAGTTTAAACAGGCGAGTTACGGCTCTTAATTGGGGCTTATGCCACTGAGAAAACAAGCCAACACGGTTAAGTCGCTTATTGAGTTTGATGTATGTCAGCATGGAAAAAAACATCAGCCAATAGACAATGGCTGTCGCGACACCACAGCCAACACCACCCAGTTCAGGTGCACCAAATTTGCCGTAAACGAAAATCCAGTTCAAAGGAATATTGGCAATAAGGCCAATAAAGCCGATGACCATGGCAGGTACGGTCATCGATAAGCCTTCAGAGAAGCTTTTCAGCGTCTGAAAAAAGAGAAAAGCAGGAACAGCAAATATCACCGCATAAAGGTAGCCCATCGTTTTATCTGCAAGCGCTTGCTCAACATCCATAGCATTGATTAATGCACCGGCGTTGTAGAGTACACACATAATGGGAACAGAGATGATGGCAGCAAGCAGAAAGCCATGCTGAACTTCAAAAGGGATTCGTTCCTTGTTACCTGATCCATTTAGTGTGGCGACAATGGGAACAATCGCAATAAGTAGGCCTACACCAAAAAGAATAGAAGGCAACCATATGCTGGCTGCAACCGATACGGCTGCCATATCCGTCGCACTAACACCTCCGGCCATTACTGTATCAACAAAGCCCATGGACGTTTGAGCAACAGACGCAAGAAGTACTGGAATAGCCAGTTTAAGGAGGTGACGTGTTTCACGCCGATAATTATGCACAGATAGGCTCCGAAAAAGAGGGATATAAAATCGCGTGAATTATAGCGAGTCGCCAAGTTGATACAATTGTTGATGAGCGAAAAAATGAAAAGAAAATAAAGCACGTGCTAGATGCGTTTTAATGGTAAGTGAAGAAACAGACGTACTGGCTGTTGCTATTGATGTGAAGTTGCTAGTATGACAGTTTTCCATTGTACAGGAGTCAGCATGTTTACGGGTATCGTTCAAGGAATGGCAACTGTCGTTGCGATTGATAAGAAAGAAGATTTTCAGACACATATTATTGAGTTAGATGACAGTATGCGTCATGGGCTTGTGATAGGGGCGTCGGTTGCTCATAACGGTTGTTGCTTAACCGTCACATCTATCCATGGTAATCAGATTTCATTTGATCTAATGCAAGAGACACTGGCCGTCACTAACCTTGGATTGTTAACCGTGGGTGATCGGGTGAACATTGAGCGAGCAGCAAAGTTTGGTGATGAGATCGGCGGACATTCCATGTCTGGTCATATCAATGTAACTACTGAAATCTGCGCGATAGAACAAACACCCAATAACTGTACGATTTGGTTTTCAATTCCGGAAAGTTACAATAAATACCTATTACGAAAAGGGTATATTGGTATCGACGGGTGCTCATTAACGATTGGAAGTGTTGATAATGGTCGGTTTTGCGTTCATCTGATCCCTGAAACACTTCAACGTACATTGTTTGGTCGTCGAAAAGAGGGTGATAGCGTCAATTTAGAAATCGACCCTCAAACACAAGCAATTGTCGATACAGTAGAGCGCGTGCTAGCTGCCAGAGACGTTCAATAAGCAAGGTGAACATGTCTCTATACCCAAGTTACTTCAAGATGTTCGTTTCAGCGAGAAGATAGCTTGGGGATTCATTTTTTATCGCCACTTCGAGACTGACGTATAACGCTAGAATCACGAAGTGGCGATGGTAAATAAGCAAAATAGAGCACTTAAAGTGCTGGTGTTACATCTTCAATATGGAATTGGCCTGCATCCAGCGGACGAATTTCTTCTTTTTTACCAGTAAAGTTCAATTTAGATAAATCGACTTTCTTTATTGTGCTGTCATGCATGGTTTTGTAGAAGAGTAAACCATTGGTTTGATCGATGACTGATGTCCACTGTGTTGCACTGGGTAGATCGGGAATGTGCTCTTTTGAATTAAACTCGATACCAATCGGAATATCAAAGTTATTGAGAATATGGAAAGCTTGAGAAACGGCTTGCTCGCTATTGTGCATCACTGGTGCCGAGTTAACATAGAATGCAGCTCGGACAAAACGAGAAGGCGGTGTGATATCGCCAGGTAAACCGAGAAATCCAGAGCCAGCACCAAAGGCAAATGTATCTACACCATTTATCTTTTGACCTTTGCTACCCCCTGGATGGAGATTGATGTAGTTGTTAAGATTGGTTACTTGCCAATTGTAGTCTGGTGAATTGGTTAGAACTTTTGCGGTATTTTTATGGATATTAATTTTACCGTGATCCATGATTTCGATCACAATGCTATGTCCTTGTTTATCAGAGACTCGCCAGTGTGCTGTAGGGGATGGATTTCCTTTTGCATCCATGTAAACAGGTACGATTTTGATTTGACTTAATGCTTTTTCAACCTCTTCCACCGTTTTAAATTGGGTGAGCATCCACCGAATAAAATCCATATCGGTGATGTTATTTGCCGTTTGATTGGGATCGTATTTCGTCAGAGAACCGTAATTTTTAAAGTAAAACAGACCAGCGGTCAGCCCTTCTTCATTCATCCCTTCGGCAATGAAGCGATCATCACTGACTGAAATGCCAGCAAAGCCGTATTTAGAAAGCCAAGTCAGGCCTTTTTTTTGGTCTGATAAAATTGACGTATATTCATGATCTCGAGGGGATATAACCAATTTACTGTTTAAATTATTTGCTCCCCATTCGATAGTACGTGCTTGAATATAATCGTGATTCGTTGTTGTGAGAGAAATTCCAGTACACGCATTTGCAGAATAAGCCATACAAGATGCAAGAAGAGCAGAAATAAGTTTAAGTTTCATTGTATATAAAGCCTGCAATTATTTGACAGTGTTACATTATATGCTCATATAGTATCAATGTATGTACTCAGAATTTCTCTCTTAGCTTGTCAAACTGGTGTTATGCAAGCTTTCATTATTACGGTGTTAAAATATTTGCTCGTCATCGGCATCAATAAATAAATTGATTGTCTTATGTAACTCATCAACTTGCATATTGAGGTGAATGGCGTGACAGCAAGCCGGACAATCATCGTAAAACTCCTGACTGCCTGCACTGGAGTCTAGAGTAATACGAATGTTGTGCCCGCAGTGAGGGCAGGTTACTGATTGTTCAGTGTAGTTTTTCATTGTTGACTCCTTGCTATGTGATTTCACATAACTATTTTTAATCTGGTTATTCAAGTAACTATATTGCTTAGGGGTAGTTAATTGTCTTAAGTATTGCCTTAACTTTAGCGTTTCGTGTTCGTTTTCGCCTCAAATTAACTGGAAACTTTGATCGAGTGAGAATTTCCATGAAAGAATTGGGATTAGTTAAAATTATTAGATGGGAAAACTGGACCTTTAGATTTCATTTTTTTTAGTTTGAAAAATAATATGTCAGTAATGGGACATTTTCAGAAGGGTTGTAAAAAAATTAATGGTGCAAAAAAAATCCATGTTTCATCTGCACCATTAATTGTCACCGTTATTGTGTGAGGGAGGCAATAAGTTGTGGGTTTACTTCGAGTAGCGAGTTAAGTTTACAGTCGGCAATCGCCCAGCGAGGGTCGTTGATGACAGTCGGTTCTGGCACGGCAATTCCTTTCATCTGAGCAGCTTTAGCAGCAAGTAGGCCGTTAACTGAATCTTCAAATGCAACACAGGCTTGTGGTGGTATACCTAAGGCATCCGCTGCATTGATATAGACTTCTGGATGAGGTTTGCCAAAGCGGAGATGTTCAGCAGACAAGATGACAGAAAACTTGTTTTCCAGTGAAAGAGCTTCAAGCGTTGTCATGATGAGACGCATAGGTGAAGAAGAGGCGAGAGCAATTTTAAGGCCTGACTGTTCGCAAATACCAATAGCCTCTATTACCCCTGGCAGCATGGGTTTATGTTCTTTGATTAATGATTCGACACGGGCGACAATCATTTCTGTTACTGTGGCAAGGTCATGGTCTTCCCATGGTTGCTTGCCGTACCAAAATTCAACGACCTGATCAATGCGTAACCCTGTGGTTTGCAAGGTATCTTGTTTCGTCATGACAACACCGAGTGAGGTGAAAATATCAACTTGTGCGTGTTGCCAGAAGGGTTCTGAATCGACCAGAAGGCCATCCATATCAAATACAGCAGCTTGTAGCATGAATGTGTTTCTCATGAGTGGTAATGAATGAAAGTTATGCCCAAGTAACTGAAATAGGTTAAATACAGAATTCCGCCTATTTCGGTTACTTGTTATCAGCTGGAAAGGAATCGCATCCGTTTGCTATCTTTTCCAGTATTATTCACACCACAACATACCATAGATGCCAATGATTGGTTAAGCATGGATTAAGTTATTAATTCAAGCTTTTCAAGTATATGTTTGGCTTGGATAATATAACTGCCGCCGTACAGGTTACAGTGATTGAGAACATGATAAAGGTTATAAAGATCTTTACGTTGTTGATAGGCTTCGTCAAGCGGCCATACTGACTGATAACCGTCATAGAAGCTTTGAGGAAATCCCCCAAAGAGCTCTGTTAGTGCAATATCACATTCACGATCACCCCAATAACTGGCTGGATCAAAGATAATAGGACCAGTCACTGTCACTGCAGTATTGTTATGCCAGAGATCACCATGTAATAGTGAGGGTTTAGGTTGATGATTCACTAGCAGTTTAATGACCTGGCTGGTAATGTCATCAATGTTACCAAACTCAATCCCTTTTTCTTTGCATAGTTGTAGCTGCCAGGCAATACGTTGTTCAGCAAAAAAGCGGCACCAGCGACGTTGCCATTGATTGGGTTGGGGAGTGAGTCCGATGTAATTATCAATATCAAAACCGTATTCTCCTTGTTCACCCCAAGAATGCATACGTGCGAGCTGTTGGCCTAAAATAAATGCAGAATCGTTATCAATAACTTTGGTTGGCAGGTAGTTTAAAATAAGAAAGGATTTGTCTTTACTTGTACCCAGATGGACAGATTGAGGAACCTGTATGCAATCTGTGTCATTTATTATACGAAGGCTTTCGGCTTCGGTTTCAAATATAACTAGTCGTTCTCGGTCGTTGAGCTTAATAAAAAAGCGCTCATTACCATCGCTGATGCAGTAGCATTCATTGACGTCACCGCCATCAATCGTTTCCTTTTCGCTGATCTTGAATGGTCTATCCAATACTTCAGACAGTTGGTGAGAAATCGCTTGCCACATAGCATCCTCCACAAAACAACAAAAGTTGGTGACTCTTCAACATAGTAGTCTATATATTGCCTTAATAACTGGGTGCCTATCAAGGTTTTACATTGTATGGTCGAGATGTCGAATAAATGATAGTAGAGCTACTCTGGTGAGAGTGGCTTTTTTAGCGGCTAAATACTGGGTAACAGCTGTTTTGGCATCAGCTCATTGAAGCAAGCCTCGGCAAGCAGTTGATTTGCTTTTTCAATATCAGGCGCAAAGTAGCGATCTTTATCATAGAAGCTGACATGGGCTCGTAGCATGGCTTTTGCTTGCTCCAGTTTGTCAGAACTACGGTGCGGTTGGCGAAAATCGAGTCCTTGGGCCGCGGCGAGTAGTTCAATCGCAAGAATCCCTCGAGTATTATCTGCCATGTTTTTTAAGCGACGACCAGCAAATGCCGCCATTGATACATGATCTTCCTGATTTGCCGACGTTGGTAGACTATCTACACAGGCTGGATGCGCCAGTGTTTTGTTTTCGCTGGCTAGTGCAGCTGCGGTAACCTGAGCAATCATAAAGCCTGAATTTACGCCGCCATTATCGACTAAAAAGGGAGGGAGTCTACTTAACCCGCTATCGATCAGCAGTGCTATACGGCGTTCTGACAGGCTACCCATTTCCGCAATTGCTAATGCCAGATTATCTGCCGCCATCGCGACGGGTTCAGCATGAAAATTACCACCGGAGATAATATCGTTATCATCGGCAAAGACTAAAGGATTGTCTGATACGGCATTGGCCTCAATTGCTAAAATGCCGGCGGAATGGCGGATTTGCTGTAAACATGCCCCCATGACTTGGGGCTGGCAACGTAATGAGTAGGGGTCTTGCACTTTCTCACATTGCTGATGGGACAAGCCTATATCACTGTCATGATCGAGAAGGTGACGATAGGCCATGGCGGCATCAATCTGGCTACGATGACCACGAACGTGGTGGATCCGAGGGTCAAAGGGACGACGACTGCCAAGTGCTGCATCCACAGACATTGCTCCGCAGACGGTTCCTGATGCATAGAGATCTTCTGCAGCAAATAAGCCTTCAAGGGCAAAGGCGGTGGATGCTTGTGTACCGTTGAGTAAGGCCAGCCCTTCTTTAGGCGCAAGTGTGATGGGTTTCAGACCGGCCATTTTTAGGGCTGCTGCACCACTGATTATTTCGCCACTGTGACGAGCCAGCCCTTCGCCAAGCAGTACTGTGCTCATATGAGCAAGAGGTGCGAGATCACCGGATGCGCCAACAGAGCCTTTTTGGGGAATACATGGATAAACATCAGCATTAATCAGCGTAATTAATGCGTCAATCACCACTGGACGAACACCGGAATAACCCCGAGCTAGGCTATTGATTTTTAATATCATCATTAAGCGTACGGTGTGGTCGGCCATCAATTCCCCGATACCTGCAGCGTGAGAGAGAACAATACTGCGTTGTAGGGTCTCAAGATCGCTAACAGCGATACGGGTATTGGCCAGTAAGCCAAAGCCAGTATTGATACCGTATACGATCTTATCTTCAGCGATGATCTGCTCAACAGCTTGGGTACTTGCCAGCATGCCGTTATAAACCTCACTTGCAAGTGACGTTGTCACTTTGTGCCGATTTGCTTCTCGCAATTGTTTGAGTGACAGCTTTCCCGGGATGATTTCAAGTGTATACATACAACCGCCTTATTTTTTGTTGGCTGATGTGATCATCGGTAAATCGAGGTGTTGTTCATCTGCACACTGTATTGCGATATTATAACCGGCATCGGCATGGCGCATCACACCAGTCGCAGGATCGTTATGAAGCACGCGGGCAATACGTATTTGGGCATCATGACTACCGTCACAGACAATGGCCATGCCAGCGTGTTGTGAAAATCCCATACCGACTCCGCCACCATGATGTAGAGAAACCCAAGTGGCACCCGACGCAGTATTGAGCAGGGCGTTCAACAGAGGCCAGTCAGATACGGCATCAGAGCCATCTAGCATGCCTTCCGTTTCTCGATTGGGGCTGGCAACGGAGCCTGAATCAAGATGGTCTCGCCCGATAACAATGGGGGCTTTCAGTTCGCCACTCTTAACCATGTCATTGAAGGCTTTGCCGAGGCGTGCTCGATCTTTCAGGCCGACCCAGCAGATCCGAGCGGGTAAGCCCTGAAACTGAATACGATCACGGGCCATATCGAGCCAGTGATGCAAATGTGGGTTATCGGGGAGCAACGCTTTGACTTTTTGATCGGTTTTGTAGATATCATTTGGATCGCCGGATAGTGCCGCCCAGCGAAATGGCCCAATGCCTTTACAGAAAAGAGGGCGGATATAAGCTGGAACAAATCCCGGGAAATCAAAAGCATTTTTGACGCCTTCCTCTAATGCCATCTGGCGGATATTATTGCCGTAGTCAACGGTCACTGATTCGGCTTTTTGAAGCGCTAGCATCGCGTTGACTTGAATGGCCATTGATGCTTTGGCCGCTTTAATGACAGTGGCTTCGTCTTTGACCCGCATTTTTGCAGCATAGGCCATTGTCCAGCCTTGTGGCAGGTAGCCATTAAGTGGGTCATGAGCTGATGTTTGGTCTGTTGTGCAGTCTGGTACAATACCTCTGTTGACTATCTCGCTATAGATATCTGCCGCATTACCCAGAAGTCCTACAGAGACAGGTTTATTGCTTTGCTTAGCTTGTTTAATGATGACCAGCGCCTCATCAAGCGAAGTGGCTTTTTTGTCTACATATCCGGTACGTAAGCGGTAATCGATACGGCTTTCATCGCACTCTACGGCTAACATTGAAAATCCAGCCATGATTGCCGCCAGTGGTTGTGCACCACCCATGCCACCAAGGCCACCAGTCAGGATCCAACGGCCTGTGCTGTCACCGTTAAAGTGTTGCTTAGCCATTGCGACAAAGGTTTCGTAAGTGCCCTGAACAATGCCTTGAGAGCCGATATAGATCCAACTGCCAGCGGTCATCTGGCCGTACATCATCAGGCCTTGTTTGTCCAAGGTGTTAAAGTGTTTCCAGTTGGCCCAATGGGGAACAAGATTGGAATTGGCAATCAGCACTCGAGGGGCATGGCTATGAGTGTGGAATACTCCCACAGGTTTACCCGATTGAACCAGCAATGTTTCATCGTCTTCAAGCCGTTTTAACACTTCTACGATCTTGTCATAGCATTCCCAGTTACGGGCTGCGCGACCGATCCCGCCGTATACCACCAGAGCGTGTGGGTGCTCTGCAACATCAGGGTGGAGGTTATTCATTAGCATCCTGAGCGGTGCTTCTGTTAACCATGATTTAGCGTTAAGTGTCGTGCCCGTTGGTGCGATGATAGTACGGTTCTTATCTAAGCGTGGGTTGGTATGGGAAGGCGAGTGAGTCATGAGGCTCTCCTTGCAATGCAGTGTTTACTTTGCGGTGTCGATTGTTAACGTAGGGCGCGAGCAACCTGCCATGCGAGGCGTGCGGCCAGACGTGCCGTTTGGTTATCAATATCAAACCGAGGGTTGTATTCTGCTATGTCGAAGACCAGTACTTTACTTTCACCATTGTTTTGCTTTGCGGCGAGTATGGGTAACAGCAGGGTTTCGATGATATCCAGTGAAACGCCTCTTGAAGCAGGAGCACTGACACCTGGCGCAACAGCTGCTGGAAATACATCAAGATCAATGGTCAGGTAAAGATAATCACATTGATTAATAAAAGACTGAATGGCCTCAACGGTGTCATTAATATGCTGAAATGAAAGTTGTTCATCGTCACGGTACAGAACGCCAAGTTCGTCTGCTTTTTGGTAAAGTGCTTGGGTGTTAGCTGAATGATTGAGGCCCAGACACGCATAGTGAAACGGCCAGTTTTGCAGCTTGCAATAACGCGCTATTTGGTGGAATGGGGTACCTGAACTACCTTGTTGTGGCTGGTGGCTAGGAGGGTTTCGAAGATCAAAGTGGGCATCGAAATTGATGATACCAATCTGGGGGGCTGTGGTTGTTTCGTTTATATCCTTTGCTAAACCAGATATATTTTCTGAGGCGTGCTGTTTTTGGATTAAGTAACTACCTATCCCTTGGAAAGATCCCAATGCAACTTCATGACCTCCGCCAAACACAATGACTTTGTGCTTTTGTCGTAATGCTTTACACACATCTTCCCCGAGGCGATGCTGGGCCTGTTCAAGGTTACCATCGTCACAACAAATATCGCCCCCATCATAGACGGGCTCCGTATGGTGCCATGCGAGATTAGACAATGTCTTGCGAATAACGCTAGGGGCCGTATAAGCCCCTGTCCGACCTTTATTTCGGGAGACCCCTTCATCACAGGCAAACCCAAGTAGCATAATGCCTTCTTCGTTGGCCCGATCGGCGGGCTGAATGACTTGGTGCCATCGTAGACCCTGAGCGCCATCTTCCGGATCGGTTCGTCCTTGCCAGATACTCATATCAATTGGCATGACAGTCTCCTTGCTGTAGCTGATAGGGTTGTTATTTGTGATAGAA
Source organism: Photobacterium nomapromontoriensis (assembly GCF_050336815.1). Taxonomy (NCBI): domain Bacteria; kingdom Pseudomonadati; phylum Pseudomonadota; class Gammaproteobacteria; order Vibrionales; family Vibrionaceae; genus Photobacterium; species Photobacterium nomapromontoriensis. Next base: position 127,572 of record NZ_JAKJSL010000018.1, on the reverse strand, counting down.
CATTTGTCCGTTAACGACCCGGCATTGCAGATCTGGCACACCAATACGATAAGAGAGTTCTGCTGGATGATTGAGATCCCAGATAGCCAAATCTGCTGCCATGCCAGAAGCGATATATCCTCGGCTGTTACTGACACCAAGTGCTCTCGCGGCGTTAAGCGTTACTCCTCGAAGACACTCTTCAGGTGTCAGCTGAAATAGTGTACAGCCCATATTCATTATTGTCCTTAATGAGGCAATGGGGGATGTTCCTGGATTAAAATCTGTCGAAAGAGCAATAGGTACGTTGAGTTTCCTTAGCTGATCGACTGGCGGTAACTGGGTTTCACGTAAAAAATAGAAGGCCCCCGGCAATAAGGTCGCAACCGTCCCGCAGGCAGCAAGTGTGGCTACACCTTCATTATCAAGGTGTTCAAGATGGTCTACAGATATGGCTCCTAAACGTGCAGCCATCGCACTGCCGTTAAGATTGGATAGTTGTTCAGTGTGGCCCTTAATCATAAGCCCGTATTTTAATGCAGTGTGAAATACTCGTTGGCATTGTGTTGGTGAGAAGCCTATTTTTTCACAAAAGACATCAACGGCATCGACTAAACCCTCTTTAACAGCCGCAGGGATGATGTTTATGCAGATATTGTCGATATAGCTATCTGCGGCATTGGCATATTCAGGGGGAATCACATGCGCGGCGAGTAGGGTGGTGGTGATCGTAATGTCCGGCTGCTCTCCCAGTCTTCTGGCGACTCGTAGCATTTTGAGTTCGTCGTTGAGTGTTAATCCATAACCAGACTTTATTTCAACAGTCGTTACTCCCTCGTTTTTCAATCCTTGCAGTCGATTGTTGGCCTGATTAAAGAGTTCATCTTCTGACGCGGCACGGGTTGCATTAACCGTCGTGAGAATACCACCACCGGATTGGGCAATGTGCTCATAGGGAACACCATTAAGTCGTTGTTCAAACTCTTCTGCACGGTTCCCTGCAAAAACTAAATGTGTATGGCAATCAATCAGGCCCGGTGTGACAAGTGCGTCTTGACAATTAATGACCTCTGGGTGGCCATGATAATCATAATGTTTGGATGCTCCGGCAAACATGATTTTGCCATTTTCAATGCCGATCATGGCATTACTGATTAGCTGGTAACCGTGATGCGGTGCCATGGTCACCATTGTTAGGTTTGTCAGAACTTTATCCATACTCTCCAACACTGACGACAATTGAGTCTATTCAAATTGATAGGAGATTGAAGAGCAAAATTCAAGCGTGAATGTAAATGCCATTGGTGTTTTGTGTAACAAGTCACTAGAGCAATGTTGTTTTAAAGTGGTCATTGCTAGGTAGTCGAGAACACGCAGTTATACCTTCTCTTAAAGAAGGCGGCACATTCTTACTGTGCTTGATAGAAAATAAGGATACACTTGCGCCACTCTCATGATCAGACATGTTAAAAGAAGATGACTGTTATCAATATACCTACTGAAATGACGTTTTTTGAGCGATTTGAGTCAGATATTCTATCGGGCAAGAAAATAATCACGATACGTGATGAAGCAGAAAGCCATTATGTACCAGGAACCAGTGTTGAAGTGTCAACGTATGAGGACGGTAGATGGTTTTGTCGCTTGACAATATTGAAAGTAGATGCGGTTAAGTTTGATGAGTTGACTGATTTTCATGCAATGCAAGAAAATATGAGTCTAGAAATGTTGAAATCAGTGATTCAGGAGATTTATCCGGGCATTGAACAACTTTATGTCGTGTCTTATCAACTTGCTTAATGAAGCGATTAATTTCGTTAAGGTCTTTGCAATATCGCGTGTCCGTTTGGTATAGTGATTGACTTGCTCAGGTATCAGTGTGCTGCTCTGTATTGCGGTGCCGATATCATGAGTTTCATTATTTAAGCTTCTCTAAGCTTTTTTTAATTCAACATGTCTTGCTTGGTGTGCAAGACCACTGTGAAAGGATATATACATGCCTGTAATTACTCTTCCTGACGGCAGCCAGCGTCAATTTGACCAAGCTGTTTCAACTATGGATGTCGCTCTGTCTATTGGTCCAGGTCTTGCGAAAGCTTGTATCGCTGGTCGTGTTGACGGTGTTCGTGTTGACGCTTGTGACCTTATTGAAAATGACGCAAGTCTGGAAATCATCACTGCTAAAGATGAAGACGGTCTGGAAATCATCCGTCACTCATGCGCGCACCTTCTTGGTCACGCCATTAAGCAGCTGTACCCAGACGTAAAAATGGCAATCGGTCCTACGATTGACAACGGTTTTTACTATGACATCGACCTAGAGCAGTCTCTTACTCAAGAAGATCTTGAAGTAATTGAGAAGCGTATGGTTGAGTTAGCTAAAACCAAATACGAAGTCGTTAAGAAAAAAGTGAGCTGGCAGGAAGCTCGTGATACGTTTGAATCACGTGGCGAAACCTACAAGATCGAAATCCTAGACGAAAACGTTTCTCGTGATGATCGTCCAGGTCTATACCACCATGAAGAATATATCGATATGTGTCGTGGTCCTCATGTTCCAAACATGGGTTTCTGCCAACATTTTAAACTGTTGAATGTTGCGGGCGCATACTGGCGTGGTAATAGCGATAATAAAATGCTTCAGCGCATTTACGGTACTGCATTCCAAGATAAGAAGTTGCTAAAAGCACACCTAACTCGTCTTGAAGAAGCGGCTAAGCGCGACCACCGTAAACTGGGTAAGCAACTTGATCTGTATCACATGCAGCAAGAAGCACCTGGCATGGTATTCTGGCACCACAATGGTTGGACAGTATTCCGTGAACTAGAAGTTTTCATTCGCGATAAGCTGAACGAATACGGTTACCAGGAAGTAAAAGGTCCTCTAATGATGGACCGTGTTCTTTGGGAGCGTTCTGGTCACTGGGATAAATACGCAGAAAACATGTTCACAACCTCGTCTGAGAACCGTGAATATGCAATCAAGCCAATGAACTGTCCAGGTCACGTACAGATCTTCAACCAAGGTTTGAAGTCTTACCGTGATTTGCCATTACGTATGGCAGAGTTCGGTTGTTGTCACCGTAATGAGCCATCAGGTGCTCTACACGGCCTGATGCGTGTGCGTGGCTTTACACAGGATGATGCTCATATCTTCTGTACTGAAGGTCAAGTACAACAAGAAGTAACATCTTGCATCAAGATGGTTTATGATACGTATCAGACATTTGGTTTTGACAACATCGTTGTTAAGTTATCTACACGCCCAGAAAAGCGTGTAGGTTCAGACGAAATGTGGGATAAAGCCGAATCAGATCTAAAACTTGCACTAGAATCAATGGAAATCCCTTACGATATCCAAGAGGGTGAAGGTGCATTTTATGGTCCTAAGATCGAATTTACGCTACACGATTGTTTAGATCGTGCTTGGCAGTGCGGCACAGTTCAGTTAGACTTCGCACTTCCTGAGCGTTTGGGCGCCACCTATGTGGGTGAAGATAACGAGCGTCATACGCCAGTTATGATTCACCGAGCTATTCTTGGTTCTCTAGAGCGCTTTATCGGTATTCTTATCGAAGAGTATGCGGGCTTCTTCCCAACTTGGTTGGCACCTCAGCAAGCCGTTGTCATGAATATTACTGACAGTCAGGCTGAATATGCTCAACAAGTGGTCGAACGACTGCAAAAAAGTGGAATTCGAGTCAATGCGGACTTGAGAAATGAGAAGATAGGCTTTAAAATTCGCGAACATACTTTGAAGCGAGTGCCTTACATGCTTGTTTGCGGTGACAAAGAAGTCGAAGCAGGCGAAATTGCAGTTCGTACTCGCAAGGGTAAAGATTTGGGTAAATATAAGATTGATGATCTGGTTGCATTCCTGCAGCAAGATATTAGCAGTCGTAAGCTCAATGTTGTGGAGGAATAAGGTATTAAAGGCGGAAAAAGAACCCAAGCACCAGTTAAGCAAAATGCACATCGCCTGAATGGCGAAATTCGCGGTGTACGTGAAGTGCGTCTTACTGGTATCGATGGTGAATCCATTGGTGTTGTTTCTATCGAAGAAGCAGTGACTATTGCTAATGAAGCTGGTGTAGATCTGGTTGAAATTAGTCCAAATGCCGAGCCACCAGTTTGTCGTGTGATGGACTATGGCAAGTACCTGTTCGAAAAGAGCAAGGCTGCTAAAGAGCAAAAGAAAAAGCAAAAACAAATCCAGATCAAGGAAGTTAAATTCCGACCTGGTACAGACGAAGGCGATTATCAGGTAAAACTGCGCAACCTGAGTCGCTTTTTAGAAGAGGGCAACAAGGGTAAGGTCACACTGCGTTTCCGCGGTCGTGAAATGGCCCACCAGAGTCTTGGTATCGATCTTCTAAATCGTATTAAGGATGATCTAGTCGACCTAGCGGTCGTTGAGAGCTTCCCTAATCGAGTTGAAGGTCGTCAAATGACGATGATGCTTGCTCCAAAGAAGAAGTAATCAAGGCATTCAAGTAGCATTAAGCGCTGCTTACAGCAGCGTTTTTTGTTCGCCTAATTACTATGTTATTAACTATCAACAATGCGGAGTCTCATCATGCCTAAGATGAAATCCAACAAAGGTGCTGCTAAGCGTTTCAAGAAAACAGCTGGTGGTTTTAAGTTTAAGCACGCAACTAAGCGTCACATCCTGACTAAACGTACTACTAAGAACAAACGTCAGCTTCGTCCAAATGCAATCCTTCCTAAGTGTGAAGTGGCTGCAGTTGCTCGTATGCTTCCGTTCGCTTAATCGTTTTTAGTTTTATTTTTTAATTTATTAGTTAGGAGTCTCCTATGCCTCGCGTAAAACGTGGTGTACAAGCGCGTGCACGTCACAAGAAAGTTCTTAAACAAGCTAAAGGTTACTACGGTGCACGTTCACGTGTTTATCGTGTAGCTTTCCAGGCTGTTACTAAAGCTGGTCAATATGCTTACCGTGACCGTCGCGCTAAGAAACGTACTTTCCGTCAACTATGGATCGCACGTATCAATGCTGCTGCTCGTCAGAACGGTATGTCTTACAGCCGTTTCATCAACGGCCTTAAGAAAGCGTCTATCGAAATCGATCGTAAGATCCTTGCAGATATCGCTGTATTCGACAAAGCAACTTTCACAGTGCTAGTTGAGAAGGCAAAAGCTGCTCTGTAATTTTACAGTTTAGTTTTTACGTAAAAAGGAGAGCTTCGGCTCTCCTTTTTTCGATCTGTACATACAGAGTTGCTTGCAGTAGATAAAAAAATAGCCTCATTATGAGGCTATTTTTGTCTGTGCTTTAAATGGATTAAGCGGTAGCGCTTAGGCGTTTAAGCGTAGTCACCGCTTTACTACGACCGTGTAGTAGGTAGCCTAAGAAGCCGATAAACATGGCATTAAAAGCAATGTAAAAACCAACGTGAATAATGTTTAAATGGTTCATTACCATAACAGGCAATGAAGATGTTAAACCAATATTACCAAGGATTAACAGGACAGCGCATAACAAAACAGCAAATGTACTCATTTTAATTAGTGCTGTTACATCTTTGTTCTGCATTTTTAAACTCCCAATTGTAAGCAGGTCCTTAATCTACTGCTAAATGAAACAATTTTAAATAGAATTGCTTACAATATTCTGTATATAGTAGATGATATGACTGCTTTTACCTCTTTGTGTGTAATATTTGTTCTTGGTGTGATGTTTATTTTGCAAATAAGATGCGCTGATGTAATGCAATGAGAACAGCATTGCTCGTATGTAATTGGTGAGCCTTTAGTTCAAGATGTACACAGATTGGTTGTGACCCTCCCCGGTTAGCGTTGATTATTGAGGAGATCAATATTCTGGTGGATTGTATGTGTTGCTTAAACTTCTCGATATTTTGTTGTGTTTTACAGAGACAGTTTCGCTGATGTGTAATTTGTTTCTTTAATGCTAAACCTGCCGCTACTTTGTGTGTAAATAATGATGGCGATAATGCTTCACACGTACCTGCAGCGGTAAAGGCAAGTTCAATCATCTCCTCGTTAGTGTTGAGCTGCGAGAGCAATACTTGATAAGCCGTATTGATTCGTAATTTCTTTTGCTCTATTTGGTTTAACAGCAGCAAAAGCTGCTGCTGTTGTAGAGTGAGATCGTGGATATATTGATTAGCCATGTTGCCACATCGGAAAATTAGTCTTCAAGCTCATTGAGTATTTGCGCTGTTTTTGCTGCTTCAAGTTTATTGAGAAGTTTTCTGGATTCAGCTTGGTCGCGTACGGCTTTGCTCAAGGTAATGGTCGCACTTACTAAAAACAGGCTACAGATACTGTAATAGCCTTTAACCAGTAGATCACCTGGTAACTTGATAATACTGATGACCATGGCAATGACCGCAATAACGAAAGTCGCTTTTGCATAAACTAGCCAATACTTATCTTGTTCACCCATTTTTGTATTCCTTATATTGATATGTTTAATCTAATTAAACGGTGTTTTATTAATGTAATCTGCCCGATAGATGAGCGCAAGTAGGAGAGGGGATTTTTTATGTTTATAAAATGATTTCCGGGTGTTTTTACGTTATATATCTCAAAAAAAAGTAAGAGATAGAGCTGTCATTATCAGTATATGAATACGTCTTTTCGATAAGTCTTAGCTCATGGGAAGGGTGAGTAAGATAACGTCATGGAAGGTAGAGCGATTGATCCATAGGAACATTCATAGATTCAAATTGGTAAAGACGTTTTATTTTCGTTCAATTCGACCCTTTTCTTACGATTGGATTTGGATTTAGACGGATGTTTCTTTAGTATGTATCGTTACGCGAATTTATATCTCCCTAAAGGACGCCACCTGTAGGTGGATGAGGAAACGATGCAACATCTAGACGAGATTATTGCCAATGCAACGGCCGCCATTGAGCTGGCTGATTCATCAGCCGCTCTGGACGATGTCCGTGTGCAGTATATGGGCAAGAAGGGTGAACTAACTCTTCAACTACAAAGCTTGGGTAAACTTCCACCGGAAGAACGCCGTACAGCCGGTCAAGAGATCAATAAAGCTAAAGGTGCTGTTCAGCAAGCTATTGCTGCGCGTAAAGAAGCCCTTCAGCGTGCAGAACTTGAAGCTAAGCTAGCAGCGGAAACTCTTGATGTGACCCTACCTGGTCGTCGCATTGAAAACGGTGGCCTCCATCCTGTTACTCGCACAGTTGAGCGAATTGAGCAGTTTTTTGGTGAGCTTGGTTTTAACACTGAGTCTGGTCCTGAAATTGAAGATGCATTCCATAACTTTGATGCATTGAATATTGCAGAAGATCACCCAGCACGTACAGATCACGATACCTTTTTCTTCAATCCTGATCTTATGTTGCGTACTCATACTTCAGGTGTTCAGATCCGCACAATGGAAAATGGCAAGCCTCCTTTCCGTTTCATTGCTCCGGGCCGTGTATACCGTAACGATTACGACCAAACTCACACGCCAATGTTCCACCAAGTGGAAGGTATGCTGGTTGATGAGAACGTTAACTTCGCACAGCTAAAAGGCATTCTTCATGACTTCCTATGTAATTTCTTTGAAGAAGAAGTGGAAGTGCGTTTCCGTCCATCTTATTTCCCGTTCACAGAGCCTTCAGCTGAAGTTGACGTGAAAGGTAAAAACGGTAAATGGTTAGAAGTACTAGGCTGCGGTATGGTTCACCCGAACGTACTACGTAGCGTAGGCATCGACCCTGAAAAATACTCTGGTTTTGCATTTGGTATGGGTGTAGAGCGTTTGACCATGCTTCGTTATGGTGTTAATGACCTACGTGCGTTCTTCGAGAACGACCTTCGTTTCCTTAAGCAGTTCAAGTAATCCAGAGGTTTAAGCACTATGAAATTTAGCGAATCATGGCTTCGTGAGTGGGTTAGCCCTGCGGTTACTACTGACGAACTAACACATCAAATCACAATGGCAGGCCTTGAGGTAGATGATGTACTACCTGTCGCCGGCTCATTTACTGGCGTTAAAGTTGGTAAAGTTGTTGAGTGTGGTCAGCACCCAGATGCTGATAAACTGCGCGTTACCAAAGTTGATGTAGGTGCTGAAGAGCTTCTTGACATCGTTTGTGGTGCATCTAATTGCCGTCAAGGCATAAAAGTGGCTGTGGCGACTGTTGGTGCGGTATTACCTGGTGACTTCAAAATTAAGAAAGCGAAGCTACGTGGCCAACCATCACATGGTATGCTTTGTTCTTTCTCTGAGTTAGGTATTGATGTTGAGTCTGATGGCATTATGGAATTGGCAGAAGATGCAGTACTGGGTACTGACTTCCGTGAATTCTTAGGTCTTGATGACGTTACCGTGGATGTTGATCTGACAGCGAACCGTGCCGATTGCTTTAGCATTCGTGGTATGGCGCGTGAGGTTGGCGTACTGAACCGCGCTGATGTGACTGAGCCTTCAGTGACAGCTGTTGCTGCATCAATCGAAGATACCGTATCTATCGACGTTAAGGCACCAGCAGCATGTCCTCGTTACCTTGGCCGTGTGGTTAAGAACGTCAACGTTCAAGCTGAAACACCACTTTGGATGCAAGAGAAACTACGTCGTTGTGGTCTTCGTTCAATCGATCCTGTTGTTGATATCACTAACTTTGTTCTACTAGAACAAGGCCAGCCAATGCATGCATTCGATCTTGCTAAGATTGAAGGCGGCATCGTGGTTCGTATGGCAGAGCAAGGCGAGAAGCTGACTCTTCTAGACGGTAATGAAGCTGAACTAAACGCAGACACGCTAGTGGTTGCAGACCAAAGCAAAGCGCTAGCTATTGCGGGTATCTTTGGTGGTGAGCAATCAGGTGTAACGTCTGAAACGAAAGATGTACTGCTTGAGTGTGCGTTCTTTGCTCCGGATCATATTCGTGGTCGCGCACGTGCGTATGGTCTGCATACAGATTCTTCAATGCGTTTTGAGCGCGGTGTGGATTACGCACTGCAAGTTAACGCAATGGAGCGTGCAACGGCGCTGCTTGTTGAAATCTGTGGTGGTGAAGTTGCTCCAGTGGTTACCGTAGAATCAGACGCTGATCTACCAAAAGCCAACCAAGTTGCTCTACGTCGCACTAAACTAGACAACCTACTAGGCCACCATATTGCAGATGCAGACGTGGTTGAAATCCTAGAACGTCTAGGCATGGTTGTAGAAGCAAACGCGGAAGGTTGGGTTGCAACTGCACCAACATGGCGTTTTGATATCGCCATTGAGCAAGACTTGATTGAAGAAGTTGGCCGTATTTACGGTTATAACAATATTCCAAATCAGTCACCTGTTGCTGCGCTAAGCATGAACGACCACAAAGAAGCGGATCTACCGCTGAAGCGTGTTCGTAACCTGCTTGTGGATCGTGGTTACCAAGAAGCGATCACTTACAGCTTCGTTGAACCTGAGCAGCAGAAACTGGTTGTTCCTGATGTTGAGCCACTAATCCTGCCATTCCCTATTTCTGCGGAAATGTCAGCAATGCGTCTTGGCTTGATTCAGGGGCTGTTGAACACCGTTGTTCATAACCAGAAGCGCCAGCAGCCTCGCGTTCGTCTGTTTGAATACGGTCTACGTTTCATCCCTTGCGAAACCGCTGAAAATGGTATGCGTCAAGAGCCAATGCTGGCGGGTGTTATCGCGGGTACCCGTAGCGAAGAGCACTGGGATATCGAAACTAATACCGTTGACTTCTTTGATTTGAAAGGTGACCTAGAAGCGATCCTTGAGCTGTCTGCAAATGAGAAAGCATACTCATTTGCTGCGACGAAGCACCCAGCACTGCACCCAGGTCAGTCTGCATCTATCATCGTTGATGGTAAAGAAGTGGGTGTGATCGGTACGGTTCACCCAGAGCTAGAGCGTAAGTTTGGTCTGAATGGCCGTACTATCGTATTCGAAATCGAATGGTCTGCAATCAATACTAAAGTGATCCCTGAAGCTGTTGCTCTGTCTAAGTTCCCTGCGAACCGTCGTGATATCGCGGTTGTAGTTAACGAAGACGTTGCTGCGGGTGATGTGGTTGCCGCTTGTCGTGATAATGGCGGTGAGCTACTGACTGACGTTAACCTGTTCGACGTATACCGTGGTAAAGGTGTTGATGATGGTCAGAAGAGCTTAGCTATCGCCCTGACGCTTCAGTCAGCCGATCGTACTCTAGAAGAAGCCGATATTGCTGGTGCAGTAGAAGCAATTGTCGCTGTGCTTGCAGAGCGTTTTGGTGCGAGTCTTCGTGACTAATACCGGGTGATTTCAGTCCTTTTGTGGGATTTGATCTGACCGAGCAAGACTTTTTAAGTCATTGTTTTATTAAAAGCAGCCTTTGAGGCTGCTTTTTTTTGATCTGAATCTCAGAAACTTAACTTCATGATGGATAGATGTTATTTCTATTACATGGAATAAAATTAGTGTGATATTTTGTTTTTATTGTTATTTTCAGTTGAATTTATCGAATAATGTTTAACTTAAGCACAACTTGATGCACTATACTGGCGAAAAATGGCTTTCATTAATCAATAATTTGACAGTAAGTTAACGTAAAAAAGTTGGCGGAAATCAGCAAGTTGGCTTAAACTTGTCTCTAGTTAAGATTGAACAAGGTTTCAGTGATACTAAATCATGATTCTGGTCGCTCGATCTAACATGACTAATTCGCTACAGATATAGCCAATGCTATCTCTGTTATTCAATCAATATAGTCTTGAGGGAATTATCTATGGCGCTCACAAAAGCCGATTTGGCTGAGAACCTGTTTGAGAACGTTGGATTAAGCAAACGGGACGCCAAGGATACGGTGGAAGTCTTCTTTGAAGAAATTAGGAAAGCGCTCGAATCTGGCGAACAAGTGAAGTTATCTGGTTTTGGTAATTTTGATCTTCGTGATAAAAATCAGCGTCCAGGTCGAAATCCTAAAACAGGTGAAGATATTCCAATTTCTGCCCGTCGTGTTGTTACTTTCCGTCCTGGTCAGAAATTAAAAGCTCGCGTAGAAAATATCGAAATCGAAAAGTAATCGCGGCAACACCATAATATGAGCCCAGACAAGATGTGTAGACTTGTCTGGGCTTTTTTATGCTTTCATTGTTACATCGATACCCAAGTATCTTGAGGTTGCTTGGGTATCGTCAAACATTCCAATTACTGACAGGAGGTGATTAATGGGGATGTTACAGTGTGTACAAGAGGGACATTTTCTTGAAGCCAGTTTAGATATGACGAGCGTGGTCGAGCAGGGTCGCTGGCAAACAGAAGAGGGAGCGCTGTGTGAGTTACTAGGCCGTGGGATATTACAAATCACGCCCTTAAAACCGACTGGCTTAGAAAAAGAGATCGTTTTGTCCTCAGGTATCCATGGTGATGAAACTAGCCCTGTCGAACTAATTCAGCAGTTAGTGGAGAGGATTGTCGTTGGCGGTTTGCAGCCAGTGCATCGGTTACTTTTTATTATTGGTCATCCCGAAGCGATCAATCATCAGCAACGATTTATAACTGAAAACATGAATCGTTTATTTAAGCAGAAAAACACAGGGTTAACGGCAGATGCTGTGCGAGCGAATGAAATCCAGCTTGCCATATCGGCTTTTTATCACAACCGCGTTAAGGATCGTGAGTTCTCACTATCATCGTTACGCTGGCATTTGGACTTACACTGCGCTATTCGAGATTCTAAATATTATACGTTTGCCGTCAGTCCCTATACCCATAAACCTACCCGTAGCAAAACGTTGTTTGGCTTTTTACAAAAAGCAGAAATAGAAACGGTATTGTTGTCGAATTCACCCTCATCAACATTTAGCTGGTTTAGTGCTGAGCATTTTGGCGCACAGGCTTTGACTCTTGAGCTTGGGCGGGTTGCGCGATTTGGGGAGAATGACCTTATTCGGCTGGCTCCTTTCTTTGATGCCTTGGTTGAACTGGTCTCTGAACCTAATCCAGACTACCACTGGCAGGATAACTTACTGACTATTTATAAAGTCACACGTACTTTGGTTAAGCAGTCTGAACGCTTCGTATTCAGCTTTCCTGATGATCAGGCTAATTTTACCTTTTACGAGCAAGGTCGGCTGTTGGCGCGAGATCAAAACGTTGAATACTATTCACTGGAAGGCGGGGAGGCGATTGTGTTTCCGAACAGGCACGTTATGATCGGCCAGCGGGCATGTTTACTTGTGCGAAAAACAGAGGTAAACGTCGATGAGCAAATTACTCTTCAGTGACTATTGTTTGATGGTTAAATAGTCAGTTTTGTCTGAATTATCATTAGGCTAATACACGCTCGCTTTCTATTTCATTGTCGAAATAGTAAGGTAGGTCGAATCTTTTTATTGTGTGCTCGAAATGCTGTTAAATGAACTAATGGCTCGTCGCCAGGCAAGGTGGCGGGCAGGCTTTATCGTGGCGGGGATTATCCTGCTCATCGCGACTTTCCTTTCACTGTCGGTTGGTGAGATTTTTATCTGGCCTTGGTCTCCATCTAATGGTCTGGAACAGCAACTATTAGTTCAACTTAGAATGCCGCGCTTATTGGCTGCTCTCGCCATCGGCGCATCGTTGGCATCATCCGGTGCGGTTTTGCAGGTTTTACTTGGCAACCCCTTAGCGGAACCCGGCGTGCTGGGTATTTCAGGAGGAGCCAGCTTGGCGCTAGTGGTGGTTCTTTTCTTCTTACCATTTACGCCAAGTCCATTATTGATGATGGTAGCAGCGATGATGGGGGCCTTTTGTTTTACTCTTATTTTGGTTGGTTTATCTCGACGCCGGAAAGTCTCGACGGCAAGGTTACTTTTGATTGGTGTTGCGTTAGGGATATTATCTGGTGCGGTGGTGACATGGGCATTCTATTTTAGTGATGACTTGAATCTTCGAATGCTGATGTATTGGCTGATGGGGAGTGTTGCCGGAGTTAGTTGGCAGCAGCTTATTTTATTGTTAGTTGTATCACCCGTGCTGATTTGGTTGTGCCTGCAGGGAAAAAAATTAGATCTGCTGATGCTCGGGGAGCATCAAGCCAAGCAGTTGGGGTTGGATGTTGCCGCGTTTCGTTGGCGATTGATTTTAATTGTGTCACTCTTGGTTGGTGCATCAGTTGCACTCGGTGGGGTTATTGGATTTATTGGTCTAGTGATCCCGCACCTTATCCGACTCTCATTTGGTACAGAGAATCGTTTTCTATTACCGCTGTCGGCCGTATGTGGCGCGTTGTTATTAGCAATGGCAGATACCCTGTCGCGTATTTTGTTGCCTGCCGCTGAATTACCCGTTGGGGTGGTGATCACCAGTATTGGCGCACCGGTATTTATCTGGATGTTGCTACGTTCTCAGATTGACTAATAGAGATACTAATAAATGAACACTGATGAGACCATGCCGATGGTTGTAATTAGCGCAAAAAACTTAGCCATGCCACCACGTTTATTGCCTGTATCGTTTGATATTCGTCAAGGTCAAATTGTGCATTTTATTGGCCCTAATGGCAGTGGTAAAAGTACGGCCATTTCGATGCTTTCTGGGTTAGAAGAAGCACAAGGGCAAGTCATCTTGGCCGGGAGAGATATTGCTGCGTATGATCTGCCTAACCTTGCGCGGATACGGTGTTACCTTGCTCAGCAGGATAGACCCGCATTTTCTGTAGGTGTTTATCATTATTTGTCGTTGGCGTTATCGGCACTGGGTGAACTTCCATTGGAGAAGATCCAATGTGCCATTGATGAAATTTGTGGTGCACTGAAAATTACCGATAAGCTTAACCGCAGCATTCAACAGTTATCCGGTGGTGAGTGGCAGCGGGTCAGACTTGCTGCCGCTTGTTTGCAGGTGTGGCCTGAATTGAATCCAGAAGCACGGTTATTATTGTTAGATGAACCCGCTGCAGCATTGGATATCGGCCAAGAAGTGATTATGTACCAATTGCTTCGCAAGATAGCCGCACGGGGCATTGCCGTGGTGATGGCGAACCATGATTTAAACCGTAGCTTGCGTGAAGCCGATAAAGTATTGCTGCTCAATAATGGTAGTTGTGTTGCCAAAGGGGTACCAAGTGAAGTGATGACCGTTGAACGACTTGAAACGGTATTTGCAACACAGGTTCAACGCATTGAACACGACGGGCAATCATGCCTGCTATTTACAGATTAAGGCGCAGACCTTAACACCAGCCAGATATTTAAGGAGTTACAATGAAGACACCAAGTTGGGACCTATCTATTGCTTACCAAGATTTAGATGACCCGAAAATTCAGCAAGATATTGCTGATGTGGAAGCAAAGTTGCCGCAACTGTCTGCGCTAGCAACAACCGAAATCAGCTCGTTGGCCGCAGCTGTCGCGTTGTTTGAAGCTCTAAACGTCAAGCTCTATACCCTGAGTACTTATTCAACGTGCTTGCTTTCAGTTAATGCTTCTGACACAGGAGCTAAAAAGCTTCAGGGCGTGGTGAACACATTGTTCTCTAAATTGGAACAAGCAATGACGCCTTATGAGCAGGCCATTGTGAATTTGGATGAGCCAGCGTTTTGTAGCCTGCTCGATTCAGGCATTGATTCTTGGTCTTTTACCCTACTACGTAAGCGCTTATTAAAAAATCGTCAGCTTTCTATCTCGGAAGAGCAGCTTATTACCGCCTTATCGCAAGATGGGCTACTTGCTTGGGGGCGCCTGTATGACAGCATTACCGGTAGCCTGAAAGTGACATTGGCGATGCCTGATGGTAGTGAAGAAGCCATGGGGCTTTCTCAGGCCGCAAGTATTCTGTATGGTCCTGACACCGCGCGACGCGAACCCGCATGGCAAGCCGTTGCAGGTGCCATGACCACACATCAGGAAAGTTTTGCTGCTATCCTGAACGCGATTGCAGGTAGTCGCTTAACCGAATATGAAAAGCGTAGTCATTCTGAGCCCGTTCATTTTCTGGATGCCAGCTTGCATGGTAGCTGTATTGAGCAAGCGACTCTTGATGCGATGATGGAAGTAACCAAAGCGAATCGCCAGACGGGTCAGAAAGCGGGCTTATTAATGGCGAAGCTGTTTGGTACCGAAAAACTGAAACCGTGGGATGAACAAGCGTCAATGCCGCCATTGGCGGGAGGGGAAGGGCAGACTTACAGCTTTGATGAGGGGATCGCGATCATTCGTGAAGCGTTCGCAGGCGTTGATCCTGAAATGGCCGAATTTGTTGATATGATGGTCGACAAGCAGCTGATTGATGCTGCGCCACAGCCCAATAAGCGACTCGGTGCGTACTGTACCAAATTTGCTGACAGTCGTACCCCGCTAGTCTTTATGACATGGGGTGGCAGTATGTCGGATGTATTAACTCTGGCGCATGAACTTGGTCATGCATTCCATAACTGGGTAATGCGTGATATGCCAATCATGCAAACTAAATATCCGATGACCTTGGCTGAAACGGCGTCTATTTTTGCTGAAAATGTGGTACGTGATGCGCTGATGGCAAAAGCGGAGAATGAGCAAGACAAGTTAAGTATGCTATGGGAAGAAGCGCAATCAGCCTTGGCATTGCTGGTAAATATCCCCGTGCGTTATGAGTTTGAAAAAGCCTTCTATGAGCAGCGCCCAGACGGTGAATTTACAGCCGATCAGTTTAAGGCGTTAATGTCAGAAACATGGCGTGACTGGTATGGTGAAGCCATGGATGAAACCAACGACATGTTCTGGGCTAGCAAGCTGCACTTTAGCATTGCCGAGGTGAGCTTTTACAATTATCCGTACTTGTTTGGTTATCTGTTCAGTAAAGGTGTTTATGCCCAGCGTGATGCCAAAGGTGCATCGTTCTACGATGATTACAAAGCCTTGTTGCGTGATACCGGCTCCATGACCGCGGAAGAGGTTGTAGAGAAGCACTTAGGGATGAATATCCGCCAGCCTGAATTTTGGCAGCAGAGTATTGATATGGTGTCAAAGCAAATTGATGAGTTTGATGTGCTATTGAACAAGCTCGGGAAATAATGGGTAAATCGACTCTTACGCTGGCTTTTGTATCTTTGTGTGGTCATACAGGAACACAGGTAGCTATATAATAAAAAGGGCAGTGAGTGATCACTGCCCGTTGTTTTTACTATGGATTAACTGATGACTACTCCCAAACTTAGCAGGATCATTATCATCAGCGTTAACATACCAATTAGCGGCCCAATAAAACGTAACCAAGTGGAATAGGCGACACGGCCAATCGCCAATCCTCCCATAACGACGCCAGAGGTCGGCGTGACCAAGTTAGGCAAACCAGATGCTGATTGGAATGCTGTCACAACCAGCTCTCGACCCACGCCAGCAAAATCAGCCAATGGTGCAAGAATGGGCATAGACAGTACTGCTAAGCCGGACGATGAAGGCACTACAAGACACAACACGGCCTCGACAAAGTAGATGGCATTGATGAAGGCGATTTCATTAAGGTTACCTAATAGCCCTTCAGCGTAATTGAGGATCGTGTGAGTGATATTGCCGTTGTCCATCACAACCACTAGTCCACGAGCAATCGCAATAATTAATGCAACACCCAGTAGATCACGCGCACCGTTGACAAAACTGTCGGTGATTTCCGCCTCTGAAAGTCGGGCAACAAAGCCTATTACAATACTTGAACCAATAAAGAGTGCAGAAAGTTCCGCCATCCACCAGCCCTTGGCCGAAACTCCCCACATCATTACCGCAAATGTCACCGCAAAAATGGATAAGACGGCTTTGTGAGTAGTTGTTAACTCGAGTGTTTGTTGTGCTTTACCGTGTAGAAAGTGCTTCAGGTTATCAGCTTGCTGGTGAGCAACAATGGAGCAAGACGGGTCGCGTTTAACGCGATCAGCATAGCGCATCACGTAAACGACACAGAGCAACCAGCCCAGCACAAGGATCACCGCTCGGAGTGCAAAGCCTTCCATGAAATTGATCTCAGCAGCATTGGAGGCGATCACCGTGGCAAAGGGATTGATGGTTGACCCCAAGCAGCCAATACCGGCACCCACCATGATAATAGCCACCCCAACCACGCTGTCATAACCAGCAGCGATCATCACCGGGATCAATAAGGCGTAAAACGGGATAGTCTCTTCGGCCATGCCATACACGGTGCCACCTAAGGCAAATAAACCCATTAAAATCGGGATCATCCATTTTTCATGACCAGCAAGACGTTTCATGGTGCCAGAAATACCCGCATCAATGGCGCCGGTTTGGGTGATAACCGCGAGAAATCCCCCAATGACGAGAACAAAAACGGCCACATCAATGGCGCGGGCAACGTATTCAGAAGGATCATAAAAGCCTTGAATCGGAGCCATAACAATATCAATGATGCCTTGTGGATTCGCCTCGACAGTTTGATAAGAACCGACAACAGGCACCATTTTTCCGATGATATCATTGGTGACCATCAGGTATTGCCCTGCGGGTATCACCCAGGTAAGCAGCGCCATTAATACCGTCAACAGCATCAAAATGGTATAGGCAGAGGGAAATTTAATCTTACTCATCATTCTATCCTTCTTCTTTTAACTGCGGGTGGGGCATCGCTGCCCCATCTGCGTAAAGCCAATAGGGTTATGCGACAAATTCCATGATTTCTTGTGGAGTCAGATTGCTTAGTCCCATTTTTTTCAATGTGCGACCGGTGCTGAAGTAGTTGGTATCGTTGTAAGCATTATCTATGTGTAGGCAAGAAGTGATCATCGGCGTTTCAATGCCTGCTAGCTGCGCCATTTCATAGCAAGGGACGAGTAAATAGGCAGCATCTTCCGTGATATAGCGGTTACTGGATGAGTTTGGCGCGCTATTGAGTTTGCCATGGGTTTCCGATGTACGATTGACATCATAGACTGACTGGCAATCCATCGCGTACAGGGCGTTCATTGCTTCTAGTTCTGGGCGTAGAGACAGGCCAAGTGCTTTCCCAATAGTTTGACGTTCATTTTCCATTGCAGCAGCTGCTTTAGCCGTTGATACCGAGCAGCAGTCTTTATAGTAATTAAACTGGCCATCAAAATTTTCCAGTAAGCCCATGTTCAAAGTGGTCAATAGTGGATGTCCGCCAAAGTTGATATTTTCCAGCCCCGCTTCGATAACATTATTCAATGCGGTTAATGGCAAGGGCATGACGGGCTGAAGTGCTTCGATAGCTTGCTGAGTGTGTTTGGCCGGAAAGGCTGAAACGGGTAGAAACTCTTTCATGCCCAGAATGGCTAGTTGTGCAGGGCCGACAATACGGGTTGCCCAGGGGATTGAGATCGCATCAACAAAGGTGATATCCAAATCACCATAGCCCTGCTCGTGTTTAATTCTATTGAGTACCAGCGAGCCGTAGTTACCCGGCATCAGCATGATGATCTGACCATCCTTCAGGTGAGGGAGCATTTCGATGAATAAAGGTTCTTGGGCGAAAGAAGGGACCGGCAGCACGAGAAGGTCAGAATATGCCAGCGTTTCTTCGAGATCACGGCTGATTTTATTGATAGGTTGCATTCCCGCAAAGGTGAGATCAACGTCGTTGAACGTCGCTAATGCTTCAATGCCGCCACGCTGCTTAATATCTGTTAACGGCTGATCAAAACCAGTGGCACCATAAAGGCAAACTTCTGCGCCATGAAGTGTGAAGTGGTAAGCCGCAGTTAAACCAGCATTTCCTGAACCGATGACAGAGACACGAGTTGACATAATTATTCCTTTTACCATTGAGTGTTGGGTTGCACTCAGACTAAGGAATTACCGTGATTTCACGCCAATGTTGAAGCCACAAACAGCCATGCAAAAAAGTTATAACAGGCGATAAGGTTGATTTTATCTATATGATCTTAAAGGATTAAATTTACACTTTATTTTACTTCCCACTGGCGGGGTAACTGTGAAGCCACGCAGGTTGCTATTCATCAAGGTTACGCATTGGGCCGATTTTTAGATCAATATTCAGATCATTGGCTAGCAGCATAAACAGCTCGATAAAGCCCTCTGCATGATGGTGAATCGGTTTCAGTGCCGGATAAAGGATGTTGAACTCGAAAGGTAAACTGAAAACCAATGGTCGCATGACGACTTGAGGGTGCTCACTCTCTATCGTCGCGGTAAAAGGGTCAGTGATTGCGATGCCAATTCCCTCTCGTACCAGCGCGGCGGCTGTACTGGCAAGAGAGACCTCAATTTGCTCAATGGTTGACAGGCTATAACGACGTAGAAGGCTATCGATTTTGCGTTGGGTCGCATCTTTTTCATGGCGGATTAATACCTGATTGGCAATATCCGATATATCAATTACATCGCATTGTACCAATGGTGACATTGCGGGTAGTAGACAGACACACTCACACTTTACTCGTTGAGCACTAACACCTGCGACCATATCATCGACAAAGGCAAAACCAATATCGGTGGTCTGGCTTTGCACTTGCCGAATAACATCTTCAGATCGATACGTTTTTAAACCCACTTTGAGTTTTGGGGTTTGTTTGAGAAAAGTACCCAGTATCCGAGGAAGGTAGCTGTTAGACAATAATGGCATTGCAGCGATATTGAGACTGCCAAAATGATGAGATCGAATGGATAACGCCGCTTGATCCAGACCGGATACCGCATCAAACACTTTTGCTACCTCAAGGTAGAAGGCTTGCCCTTCATCACTCAGTATGAGCCTGTTACCTTTGCGGAGAAACAATTTGAACCTTAGGCGCTCTTCCAGTCCTGAGAGCAATCTGCTGACGGCGGGTTGACTAAGATGAAGGCGCTCTGCTGCTGCAGTAATGGTTTGACATTCAATGATGGCCTTAAAGGCATTGAGTTGTGATAGTTTCATAGCGGGAAAGTTAAAGAAACATAATGATAATCTAACCCATTGACGATTTAATTACTTTGAACTGGTTTGAGTTTTATTTGAATCAGAGTAATAAGGTGTAAGTGTTTATAAATATTGAATAAATTATCTTATCGTCATGATAAATAACTCAGATGGTTATTTTTTTCTAGAGGAATAGACTAGTCATTTTTCTGTTTCAGCAATTAAATATATGCAGTGTCCCTTCTATATCCAGCAGCAGTGCCAATCTTGTGAATACAGTGGTGTACCTTATCAGCAGCAGATTATGCAAAAAGATAAGGCGCTTAACGTGTTGTTTTCCGACAGAATGCCTGATGAGTGGCGAGATGCTGTTACGAGTGATGAAATAGGCTGTCGCAACAAAGCCAAGATGGTTGTGTTGGGGGCGGCTCATGCGCCTATCTTAGGGGCCGATATTCAAAAAGATGGTCAGAGCATTCCGGTCAGCTTAGTACATTGTCCGCTGTATCCTGAGGATATGCAGGCGCTGCTGGCATATTTGCAAGACTGGATTCGTATCGCAGGGATCCCTCCTTATAATAAGGTAAAGAAAAAAGGCGAGCTTAAATATATCTTACTCACACGCAGCGAGCACCATGGTGAATTTATGCTGCGGTTTGTGCTGCGAAGCCGTGACGCTGTCACGCGAATTGAAAATAACCTCAGCCGTCTGTTAGAGGCTTTTCCACAAATTAAAGTGGTATCGATTAATTTACAGCCTATTCATATGGCGCGGCTTGAAGGTGACGAAGAGTTTTTCCTCACTCAATCGCAATACTTGATAGAGCAGTTTAATGACGTACCGATGGTGATCCGTCCAAAGAGCTTCTTCCAAACCAACCCAAAAGTAGCGGCGCAGTTATATGCGACGGCAAGAAATTGGGTGCGTGAGATCGCCCCTGAGAGAATGTGGGATCTGTTCTGTGGTGTGGGTGGCTTTGCATTACACTGCGCCAGTGATAATACCGCGGTGACAGGTATCGAGATTGAACCAGAGGCTATCGCCAGTGCCAAGCGCTCGGCGGAAGCGATGGGGATCACTAATTTAGATTTCGATGCGTTAGATTCAGCAAAATTTTCGCTTTTGCACGATAGTGCTCCTGAATTGGTGCTGGTGAATCCACCGCGTCGCGGTTTAGGTAAAGCATTAACCGAACAGTTGGTAGAATTGTCACCTAAACACATTATTTATTCGAGCTGTAATCCAGAAACCCTGAAAGCCGATCTAGATGGTATGCCTAATTACCACGCTAAACGTCTGCAGTGGTTTGATATGTTCCCACATACTGAACACGCCGAAGTGATGGTGTTGTTAGAGCATCAGGATATGGTGCAACGTTAATTTATAACGCAGACACGTCGCGTTTTTTTTATTTTTTACGTTCGTTTTTTATACAAAAACGAACGTAAAATATGCCTAAAATCACACTCCTGCAACTTCATATAATCTGTAGCAATTATTTGATTTTATTGTCAGTACCATCGGCGTATAAATCTGTTTGCTGTCAGTGCTTTGTGTGAGGTGTCCCTGATGTTTACTCTTCATCTTTCTCTCTCTTTATCATATTGAAAACCTAACCAGTATGCCGTTCTTCTTGGCGTTGACGCCGGAATACAGCGATCGGTGATAGGTACATAAAGCACCTCTATTGTTGTTGCTGTTAAGTGAAACAGCGGAGATAAGAAAAAGAACATATGAACACAAAATTAACATCGACGTGGCAAGCTACCACGCAAGATATAGCAAGGTTAGGCCTTTCATCTAATCAAGAAGAAATGCAAGATACATTGATAAAACGTGATATTTCTTTATTTCTTAATGCCCAAAATGCTGAAAACCTCAATAGCCCTCTGCTCAAACTGCTTAACAACACCTTTTCTTTAGTAAAAAAAGAATTTCAAGCCAATCGTTGGGTGTCATTATGCAATCATATCTATTTAGATAAGTTGGCAAAAGGTTTCTGGATTATTTATCCGTATGAAAAACAGTTTAATATTTACAGTACAAATGCTGAACTTAAGCTTATAAAAAATGCTATTAATCAAAAAGCAAATGATCCAATTAATATGTGGACTATCCCCAACAAAGCACAGTTAAAACATTTGACTGGAATATGTAAAGCCCCCTTTAATGTCGCTCGTGGTCGTCCTTCTACGACAGGGTGTTACATTTTGCATCAAGCAGGCAGTACGGTACTAGCTGTTGATTGTGATCAAGATTGTGGGATGGGGCGATCAAATGAAGGTCGAGCGGTCCCTTTTTTACCCATGACCAAAACGATGACATCAGAGAAACAGTGGTTTATTGAAATATTAAAGAAAGGTTTTATCCCTAGTTCACTCAATGAAAATATAAGCTATAAAATACTGTTGTCGATTTTTCACCGCAAGCGTGATGGCATATTTAAAGACAATATAAGCTCAGCACAGCAAGATCTTAATGATTTAGTCGGACAGAAATACATTAATAGTCTGTTATTGGAAGACAAAATTCGTGCCGATATCGCGCCATATCATAAGAAAATGCTGGAAGACACCCAATTAGGGCATTGGTCGTTATGGCAAGACGAGCTTGAAAGCAACGACCGAGAACCCCTGACCTTGCCCTATGCTTTAGTGGCACGGGATCCGAAGTCCAGCATTAATGATGGCGTGGTGGGGATCGATTTTGGTACCAAGAGCACGGTGGTGGTTTATCAGAAGGATAATGTCAATATTCATCCGATGCGTATTGGTACAGGCGATCTCAGCAAAGAGGTAGCGGCATTTCATTATGAAAATCCGACCATCATGGAATTTAATAACCTTGATCGTTTTATTAGCGATTATCAAGGTAAAGCCAACAAACCCTATACTCGTTGGCAAGATCTGACCATTTCACACACCGCGCAGAATTCCATGTTGGGTAGTGAGGCTAGCCAATTTAATACTTTCCTTGATGAAATCAAACAATGGGCTGGTGATAAAAACAGAAAGCTGAAAATCGTTAGTAAAGAAGGGACGATTCTCGACCTACCGCCATTCCTTGAATTGGCAGATGATGATTTTAATCCCATTGAAGTGTACGCGTATTACTTGGGGTTATACATTAACAACCAAAATAATGGTATTTATCTTGACTATATCTTGTCGTTCCCGGTTACTTACGAGATGCCGATCCGCGATAAGATCATCCAAAGTTTTGAGCGTGGCTTGAGAAAGTCACTGCCGGCAGAGCTCGGGTTAGAAACGATCGCCCAACTGAGTGTAAAAAAAGGGGCCAGTGAACCTGCTGCCTATGCATTGGTTGCGCTTCAGGCATATGGTTTTGAACCGTGTGAAGATGAGCGTATTTTCTATAGTGTCTTTGATTTTGGTGGCGGAACGACAGACTTTGATTTTGGTATTTACCGCGCAGCCTCTGGCCGTAAAGAGCGGCGTTTTGATTATGTCATTGAGCATTTTGGTGCGGGTGGGGACCGGTTCTTAGGTGGGGAAAACCTGCTAGAATTGCTAGCCTTTGACGTGTTCAAAAAGAATAAAAGTGCCTTGCTAGCCAAAGGGATCCAGTTTGAGAAACACCCGGAGAAGGATGCGTTTGCCGGCAGCGAACAGCTATTAAGTCATTCGCAAGAAGCCAAGATTAATACTAAAACTTTGTGTGAAAAATTACGCCCGTACTGGGAAGAAAACGGCGATATACCGTTAGCGCTTTCCAGTGGCAGTATTGAGGTTAACCTGACAGATATTCACGGGGTAGTGCATGCTGCTTTTGAGCTGGATATCCATGAAGATGAGTTGAATGTCTGGCTGTCGGCACGTATTGAACAAGGTATTGAAAACTTTTTTAATGCGTTACGTTTGGCTTTCACTCATTCCACCCAGCCTTTAGGCGATATAGACAGCGTCAAAATATTCTTGGCTGGAAATTCAAGCCGATCTCATTTTGTCAAAACACTCTTTGATAAGCACATTACAAAGCACCATGAAGAAATGGGACTGATGGCCGAGCAGGCAAGTCGCTTTGATTTATTTGCACCACTTGGTGTAGATAAAAAAGATGTTGAGAAACCCACAGGGAAAACCGGAGTGGCGTTTGGTTTGATAGAAGCACGAGAAGGCGGCAGTATTTTGGTGGTTGATCATAACCTGAGTGATGAGGACATCGGCTTTAAATTCTATTTGGGCGAAAATCGCAGAGGCCACTTTAAACCTGTTATCGATCGTGAAGTGACTTTCCATCAATGGATTGAATTTATTGATGCGGAGTACGAGAAATTTGAAATTTTTTATACCGATCAAGCGAATTCAAGTACCGGTAACGTGCCGACATCAGACAGTAGTATTAAAAAACGTGTGGTGAAGCTTGATGTGACCGATGAGTCAGCTCTGGTTTATTTACGTGTGGTGTCGCCAACAAGTATTGAGTATGTGGTGGCGAATGAAGATGACATCAGCGATGAGCTCTATCTATCTAACATTTATCGAATTGATTTTTAAGAAAAGGATATCACTATGTTTATTGCTCCTCCTGTACTGATTCCCTCTGCTATCCAGGCTGTGTTGACGATGGTGACAAAAATGGCGGCCACAGTAGGGCCGATGATCGTCAAATACGCACCGATTGCGTTAGAGGCTTTTGGTAAGCATTTACCGAAACTACTTCATACCCTCGAAGCGGTCAGTATGGTAACTAACGTGCTACGCCAGAATGAGCAGGCCGAAGATCTTGGGGCTAAGGCGATGGTGGCGGAGAAAAAGCCGGAAGACTTTGATGCGATCAATAACTATATCCACTACCTCCGTGATGGCGTAGTGCTGGATAAGCACACCTTGAGCCATGATGATACGGATGTGATTGCTCGTCAGGCGATTGGTGCGGCGATTTTATTGAAGGCAGTGGAAGAAACATTAGATCTCGGTACACCGATTTCAATGTCATTTCTGAAAACAGTGAGTGAATCAGGCATCGATGCATCTGTGATCTTGTCAATTATCAAAAGCTATACAGAGAGCGGTTTGAACCTCAGTGATTTGGATGGTTATTTGAAGAGTCAATTGAGCCTTGCAGAATCGGGTAAGCACAGTGAGGCGCTGGTCGAGGCATTTAGTCAAGCCAACCCCGCGATGAGTTTGGAACAAGCAGAAGACGCCGTAATGGCAATGCGATGATTGTTTTTTGTCGTTGCGGGAAATGAATAGAATCATGAAAAAATCACTCATAGAGTTACTAAAACAGGTCCATACCGAGCCAGTAGGCTCGGTGGGATTGGCACCGTCATGCACTATCATGGATCATGAGTTTTCGCTCTACCATATTAAAGAAGTAACCTTTGACGAGGACTCGCCTCGTAAGGAAGCTTTTGAAAATGTGCTTAATGCCCTGAGTATTGATGGGATCACTTTCACCTATCTACTCATGGGCGATAAGGAGAAGGTGAATTTTTATTTCGGTATTGCGAAAGACAAACGCTATGAAAAAACGCTTACGCTTGATGTCGATGAAATTGGCGAAACAATTCTAAAACCCTCGTTGGAAGGCAATTTCAGGGGGAGTGTGGTAGAAAAGTTGAATAAAAAGCAGCGGACTGGCATTAAACAACTGCTGTCTAGTTTTACCCATGCGGGGAAATTAGAAGGCGTTCCAAGCGTTAATGAAGAAAACGAAGAGTTTCAGGGGGTCGATCGCCTTGTTGATATCATGAGTGGGGATGCGTTCTGCCTTGCGATCATGGCGGATCCTCTCTCACTGCTGGAGATCAACGAGATAGAACGTCAGCTCTATCAGATCTATGACAAGCTGCATCCCCTGTCGAAAAAAAATGTGCAAGAGGGTAAAAACCTTTCTGACACATTAGGGACAACCGAGGGGGATAATACCTCATCCACGACGGGAACGAATGAAGGCATCAATCATTCAACGAATACCGGAAAGAGTGATAGTGCGTGTAAAGGCACCTCTGATGGTAACAGTAGTGGCAAGTCAACGAATCAAAACCGCACGGAAGGAACGACAAGTGGCACTTCGAAAGGTACCTCAACGGGTACTTCGGTAAGCAACACGACAGGGAAATCCTACACGTCAAATTCCTCAAAACAGCAGGGGACATCTGAAAATAATAGCCGCGAGTTTTCTGATAAAAATGTGCAGGAGTGGCTGACCTATATTGATGAGGTACTGCTTAAGCGGGTGAAATATGGCAAAAATAAAGGATTGTATTTGTCCAGTATTTACCTGTTGTCAGATTCCGTGGGTAATGTACTGAAACTGGGTAATACAGCACGCGCGATTTTCTCTGGCGGGGAAGCAAATAAGTCACCACTGACCTTTAAGAAAGTGACGGATGATCACGAAATTGCGGCTGTGACTAATTTTCAGTTTCCGATGCGGAAAAATAGCGCGGTCCATGCAGAGCCCGCGACCACTGACAGCCAAAAGCAGTTCGACCTTTTATTATCAAAGAATCCATTCAACAACTATGTCTGTAATTGGCTGTCGACTAATGAGTTGAGTGTGGTAGCAGGCCTGCCACAAAAAGAAGTGGTAGGTTTGACTCTGAAAGAAGAGGTTGAGTTTGGCTTGAATGTGAACACCCATATTGCTGATGAGCACCAACTCTATTTGGGGAATTTAGTGAAAAGCGGGCTTCAGCAAGGCATTGATGTGTGCTTGGACAAGCGTGATCTCGACAAACATACCTTTATCGCAGGGGTGACGGGGAGTGGTAAAACGACGACCTGCCACCGTCTACTGGAATCGGCACAAATGCCATTTTTGGTGATTGAACCGGCCAAGACGGAATACCGAGTACTGACTAAAAAGAATAAAGATATTCTGATCTTTACCTTGGGTAACGACAATATCGCTCCTTTTAGGTTGAATCCGTTTGAGTTTTTCTCACACGAAAATATCACCTCGCGTGTAGATATGATCAAGGCTAGCTTGGAATCCGCTTTTGATATGGAGGCGGCAATCCCGCAGTTGATCGAAGCGGCGATTTATCGGTGTTATGAAGACAAAGGCTGGCACATCGCCACCTCTCGCAACCGACGTTACGATGATCCGTTTGCCGATGGGGTGTACGCGTTTCCAACGTTGAGTGATCTGCTCACCATGACGGAAACGGTCGTTGTTGAGCAGGGGTTTGATGACCGATTAAAACAAGATTACATCGGTTCAATAAAAGCCCGTTTGCAAGGACTGCTTATTGGTTCAAAAGGTTTGATGCTTGACACGCCGCGCTCGATAAACTTTAAAGATCTCGCTCAGCGTAACGTGATTTTGGAGTTGGAAGAAATCCGTAATCCGAGTGAGAAATCGCTCATCATGGGCTTTATTCTGGCCAACTTAAATGAAGCAATACGCGCTAATTATGAAGCGTATCGCCGACGAGGTGAGCGATTCCGTCACATCACTCTGATCGAGGAAGCGCACCGCTTGCTGTCAAAATTTGATCCGGGTGACAGTAAAAATAAAAAGCAGGGCGTGGAAACTTTCGCCGACATGTTGGCCGAAGTACGAAAATACGGTGAGTCGCTGATCATCGTTGATCAAATACCGAATAAATTAACGCCGGAAGTGCTGAAAAACACCAATACCAAAATCATTCATAAATTATTTGCGAAAGATGACAAAGAAGCGGTGGGTAATACCATGGCGCTATCGGATGAGCAGAAAGACTTCTTATCAAATCTGGAAACTGGGCGTGTCATTCTATCCAGCTCTGGTTTCAGTAAACCGCTGCAAGTTCAAATTAAAGAGCTGGTCAGTACCACTAATGAAACGGATGTTGATCCCCAAGTCATCATGGCACGGGCGTTTGACTTTTATGCTGAACGTTATCAGTCCGGATTAATTCAAGGTTTAGAGCACTTGACGTGTCAGCCAACAGGGAAAGAGGTACAGGCATTCTTGCATGGTGAAGTTGCACAAGCGTGGTTTGATACAGTGCAACAGAGGACACCCCATTCAACATTGGTGCATTTTATCAACGCGTTTGGTTGTGCCTTTATGCAGAGCTATATTCTGAGTGCCTGTTACAGCGAAGGAGATGAAAAAGATGGCGTTATTCAAACGGAGACGCTGAGGCTGTATCTCCAGGGTTTGTGTGATGATCCTCATTTGCGTATTGGCTTAGTTGCATCAGATGCCTTTCGGAAAAATATTAAAGTTAATTTATAAGGAGAGCCAAAATGGGACTTTTTTCGTATTGTTGTGATGCAGTGAGCCGTGTAGTGAGTAGTGCATGCAGCGCGATCAGTAACACGGTGTCAAAAGTGGGAAGTTGGGTAGTAGATACGGCGACCGCTATCGTGAAGCTAGGCGTCGAGTTAGCGACGAAGGTGTCTGATACGATTAAAGCTGTAGGGGTGTTGCTTAACATCATTCGAGGCGATGAGCAGATGGAAGAATTGGGTGAAAAAGCGTTGGTTAGCGATAAAAAGCCAGAAGATTTTGATTCTTTTAATGATTACATCAATCACTTGCGACATGACGTACAGATAGACGAAGAGAAACTTTCCCAGCTGGATGAGAAAGATCGACTAGTGCGATCTGCTATTGGTGCGTCAATTATCCTGAAAGGGATCAATGAAATTTTGGGTGTAACAGTAACGCCAGAATTCATGGCTGCTGTGGCCAGCCAGGAGCTAGATGCGGCCGCGATTATTAATACCATTAAAGCTTATAAAGAGAATGGCCTTGAAACAGGTGATTACTCGCTGTACTTGAATGATGAGCTAAGCCTTGATGAAAGTGGCAAGCACAGTCATGCCTTGGTGGAAGCTTATCAGAAACTTGAACCTGAATTATCGATTGAACAGATCGAAGATAAAGTGATGGATTTAAAAGGGTAAACAATGACAGATTACTGCTTACGCGTGGTGAATGCGCATGTACACGCAAGCCGTATTATTGACGGTGAACTGGAGGTGATCCGGTTTGGAGGTGAAGCTTCACTGCCTATCAACAGTTTCTGGCGACAATTTAAGAATAAGATTGAATACGAAGCCGACGAGCAATTGGCCTTTATGATTATTACTGATCAGGATACTTTTTCTCTTGACCCAGATATTCAGATTGCCGATTCATTTATGCTATCACCGACACAACTTGCTTGGCTGTTGGATGATCAAGCTGGACGAGGGCAGAAGATCTTGATGTTTCCTGAGATGGCTATTTGTTCGCCGGGGATGACTCAACCACAGCCTGTTGTACGTAAAGCCGTATCTACACCTTCCACTGATCCGAAGTATATGACTGAATTTAACGACGAGGGGCAAGTGGACAGTTTGCAAACCTTCTTTAGAAAGAAGACAAAAGCCTACTCACAAGGAAATTAATATGGATGTCGAGGCTATATTAAATGGACTCAATGATCCGAGGGTGAAAGCGAAGATCATTGCTATCGTTCATGCAGAACCGCAGAGTAAAGAGGTGAGCGATGTATTCAATACACCTCAAATTGAGCTGCAGGATCCTGACACAAGGTTGGGGGAGGAAGACGCGCAGTGGCAAGCACAGATCACACAACTGCATACACAGTTGAACGTGCAGCAATCTGAACTGGTGGAAAAGGATAAGATCATCGAGACGCTGACGACTCAGATTCATGTTGCTCAGCAGGAAATGGCGCAAGTACAGGTGCTTAGCCTGGATGCGGAGAAGATGTTAGCGTTTTACCGTGATAACTTCGATGAAGAATTGCATATTCAGGTGTTGTATCAGCAACTTTCTGAACAAACGCAGTCTTCACTGTCAGGGATTTTTAAAGAGACATCATTAAAAGGTCTGATGGTTTGTGGGGTACAAGAAAAGAACATCACTAACCTGTGGGATTATGCAAAAAATGCAGTAGTGAATGGCAATCATGAAGATGCCGCTGATATTGTTGCATTATTTACAGCATTGTTTACGCGGTTTGTGTTGGCCTATCCGATGTATCAATGGCAGCCAGTCGAGATTGGTGAGGAGTTCAACACCCAAGCACATATTCGCCATAACAGTAGTGAGCAAATGAGTGGATGCATTGAAGCGGTGATTTTACCCGGTTATGTGAATGTAAAAACCGGTATGGTGATGAAACCCTCAGTGGTGAAAATTTAGATTAAGATTGAGGATATTTCTTCCCGTCAATTAATATGACGGGAAGATGATTTTTCTATGTTATGTCATAGTGTAGCCGTAACTGCATAACTATGACACCCATCATAATTATGACACCCACAACAGTATTGCAAGGATTTGTGGTGACAAGATCCGAAGGCACATTACCAACGGGTAGACGGTGGCGTAAGAGAGCGCCGCTGCACCACTTGAGTTATGTAGCCCATTTGCAAAAGCCAATGCGGGTGGATCGGTCATCGAACCGGCGAGCATGCCACAAATGGTGAGGTAATTCAGGCCGCCAACAGTACGAGCAATGACTCCTGCGATCAGCAGTGGGATAAAGGTAATCGCGACCCCGTAACCCATCCAGCTTAGTCCATCGCCATTCACTAAGGTGTCGACAAATCCACCGCCAGATTTGAGCCCTACCACTGCCAGAAACAGTACAATACCGATTTCCCGCAGGGCAAGGTTCGCGCTGGGTGGCATGAACCAATAGAGCTTGCCGATACTGCCAATTCTGGCAAGGACTAAGGCTACAATCAGTGGACCACCGGCTAAGCCTAATTTCATGGCTGCAGGAAAACCTGGGATATAGAAGGGGATAGATCCCAGCAGTACACCCAGTCCGATACCTAAAAATACCGGTAGCATTTGAACATGTTGTAATTTGTGGTGGGCATTACCGACGATACCGCTGACTGCTTCAATGGCTTCTTGGCGGCCGACTAGGTTCAGAATGTCGCCAAACTGAAGAGTCGATTGGCTCGTCGGGATTAGTTCAACACCAGCTCGGTTAAGACGAGAAACCACGACATCGTATTTGTTTTTAAGGTCCAGATCACGGATCTTCTTTCCTAATACTTTTTCATTTGTCACCACCAGTCGCTGTACTTTTAGCTCTGTACCGCGAGTGGATAGCGACGCATCCACCTCTTCACCAATAACAAGTAGTGCTTTCTTTAAGGCCTTCCTTTCGCCAACGAGATGCAAGAGATCGTTAATTTCAATATGGGTGTCTGGTTTAGGAACATGCAATTCTTCGCCACGCTTCAGGCGTGAACACACAATATCGCCTTCTGCTAACGCGGGAACATCTTGTAATTGTAATCCGTTAAGATTGGGATTTTTTACCGCAACATTAATGGTATATAGGCCGTCTTTTTTTTGTCCGTTATGAGTCTCAAATGCATCAGCTTCCTGATTAACATCAACTTTAAACGCAAGTCGGATTATCCACATGGTAATCAATATGCCGCAGATCCCGAATGGGTAGGCAACTGCATAGCCCATACCCATTAGGTCAAGTGTCGTTTCCTGAGCACCGAGTTCAGATAGGATCTGTTGGCCAGCACCGAGTGATGGGGTATTGGTTACGGCACCGGAATAAACGCCGAGTATCACCGGTAATGGCACATCAAACAGATGGTGCAAGACAATGGCAACGATACAGCCTAACAGTACAATTAACGCAGCAAAGGCATTCAGTTTAAGCCCAGAACTTCGCAGTGATGCAAAGAAGCCGGGGCCAACTTGAATACCTATGGTGTAGACAAAGAGGATTAATCCAAATTCCTGGATGAAATGGAGTGTATGTGAATCTAATGTCACTCCCCATAATCCAGCAAAATGGCCCACGAAAATGCCGCCAAACAGCACCCCGCCGATCCCGAGCCCGACCCCACATATACGCCAATTACCCATCCACAATCCGAGCACTGCAACCAGTGCCAGAATGCTGATGGAAAGCGCGATATCACTCATAGTGAATCTCCTGATTTATGAAAAATCCTTTTTTCACTGAATTCAGGCGCGCATAACCCATGCTTTCATAATGAGAGCTCGGTTAAGACGTGGTTTTGCCGTGTAATTGATACACAGTGGCAAGGACACGTTCTGTATATGGCGGTCAGTTCAGTGTTGGTATGACCCTGATCTATTGGCATTTACGCCAGAAGTAGGCGAGTCACTCAGAAAGAACTGATTCCGCATGTGATGCGAAAGGAGTGGTTAGGGAGTTGTGTCTACGGCTGGTGGAGTCAATATAAATCGCATACATTATTGATAAATCACATCACAGAGATTGATTTATCAATGAGGTATAGCTATCGCCATGTGTAACTATTTGTAAGATAGTATATTAAATCATTACCATAGGTAAGTTGTAACAAGCAACTTTTAGGACGTTGATTGAAAATTGGATAACAGTTCTCACTATGTGAGAAAGATCCGTGCGTAGATAAATTTATTCAGTCGACGAAAGAACGGTCTTGATGTGTAGGAGTAATTAAGACACCCATGCTTTTGTACATTTCTGACCGGTGTTCTAGGCTTTCATTATCATAGATGAAACAGGGAACGATCAATTATGCCCAGAGCAAGGAAAACGCAAGTTAGCTTAAGCGATACGCCATATTATCACTGTGTTTCACGCTGTGTGAGACGAAGCTTTTTGTGCGGCAAAGATCCGTTAACGGGCAAGAGTTATGAACATCGCCGTGGTTGGGTTGAGCAGCGACTGTTATTTTTAGCCAAGGTGTTTGCGATTGATATTTGTGCCTACGCTGTCATGAGTAACCATACCCATATTGTGCTGCATGTTGATAGAGAGCAAGCCCAAGGCTGGTCACAGGAAGAAGTTATGACTCGTTGGCATCGGGTGTGTAAAGGGAGTTTTCTTTCAACTACCTGGATGGATGAAAATCATCGAAGCCAGATGGATAGGGCACAGTTAATGGCCGTTGAACGGCTTGCTGATGATTGGCGTAAGCGGTTATATGATATCAGTTGGTTTATGCGTTTGCTTAATGAGCCGATTGCCCGTCAGGCCAACATAGAAGATGGTTGCACCGGGCGCTTTTGGGAAGGGCGGTTCAAATCACAAGCTTTGCTTGATGACGCTGCGCTGGCGGCTTGTATGGCTTATGTTGATCTCAATCCTGTCCGCGCGGGAGTCGCGAACACACCGGAAACCTCTGCCCATACCAGCATTAAAAAGCGCGCCAATGCTGCGAAGTCGAGTTACCAACCGAAAACATTATTGCCTTTTGTAGGTAACCCCCGAGCAAATATGCCGAAGGGATTGCCTTTTGTTTTTACAGACTATTTATTACTTGTTGATGAAACTGGGCGAGCGATACGTGATGGAACGAAAGGCTGTATATCAGACAATACGCTCAGTATTGTCACTCGCCTTGGGTTGAGTGAAGAAAACTGGTTGGAGCTAACGAGTCATTTAGAAAAAAATTTCTCTGGTGCAATCGGTAAAGAACACCTACTGCGCGAGTACCATCATCATATTGGTCAGCGACGAACTCATGGATTAAGTACCTGTCGGCGCCTGTTAAACGCAGCCTGACAAATTATTTATTAATATCACTATCAACTAGCCATTAGGCTAGGTTTTGTCATGCCTGATGGAGATGGAAATTCGTAATATTTCATTAATTGGAAGAAAAAAATCGAACTAATGAGTATGAATGCCATTAGTGGTAAAAGAAGAACATATTTAGTGAGTTGGAAGCCCATTTTATTGTTGGTATTTAACTATGGGTGTCATGATTAAAAAATGGATGTCATATTAAAAGATATTAAAAGGTTTTTAGGATAATGGGTGAATTCCCCGAGAGATAAAAAGCTGCTTCGACAGCTTTTTATCTGAATATACGCACGTTTATTTCGTGACGTGATGGGTCAGCCGCACTTAGAATCACCACAATTGAGGCAGGTCTGGCAGTTATCTTTTACTACGACTGATTTATTGTGGCATTTGTAGCAGAGTGTCGCGCTGGGTGGAAAGTTGCCGACTTCTTCTTTAGCCGCAGCCTCGTTATTTAATTCTGCTTTCTTTGCATCAAGAAAGGCTTGCTGGTGTTCATCAACCTCGGGTTTACCGAGCATGCCAATTTCGATCAGGTGCAGCTCAATGATGTTACCTATCTCGGCAATCAGGGAAGGTACATATTTGCCTTTGTTCCAGTAACCACCGCGAGGATCAAACACCGAGCGTAGTTCTTCAACCAGAAAAGTGCAGTCGCCCCCTTTACGAAATACTGCAGACATAATGCGAGTTAAGGCCACTATCCACTGGTAGTGCTCAAGGCTTTTAGAATTAATGAATACTTCAAATGGACGACGCACTTCATGTGCAGTGCCTTCGTTAAGTACCACGTCATTGATAGTGATAAACAACGAATGCTCTGAAATGTGTTCTGGTGTTTTCAGCTTATAGGTGGTTCCCAGCAGTTTCTCAGGGCGTTGCATGTGTTCATGCATTTGTTGCACTTCAACTTCGGGTTGAGCAGGCACGGGTTGTGATGCCTCTTGCTCTGGACTTTTTACGCTGAAAGCGACAATTTTACTGTCAATTTTTTTGACCATGATTTTCTACCTATAAACCTTAATATTTACCGTAATAGCCTTCTTTAAGGGCGTCGTAGAGGTTGGCAGCCGTGTGTGTTTCACCGTCGTACTCAATCTCTTCATTCCCTTTAGCTTCGAACGTTGAGCCATCTTCCAGCGTGAAGGTATAAGTGGTGTTTTTTAAATCTTTCTCTTTGACTAACACCCCCTGAAATACTTCGGGATTGAAGCGGAAAGTGGTGCAGCCTTTTAAGCCTTTATCATAGGCATTCATGTAGATGTCTTTGAAATCGTCAAAAGGGAAGTCCGTCGGGATATTGGCTGTTTTGGAAATTGACGAGTCAATCCAGCGCTGTGCTGCTGCCTGAATATCAACATGCTGGTTTGGGGTAACATCATCGGCAGTAATGAAGTACTCCGGTAAACGGGTTGCATCATCGCTACTGTACGGCATTGCGCTGCTGTTAATCAGCTCACGATAAGCGAGCAGTTCAAAGCTATAGACATCGACACTTTGTTTGGACTTTTTGCCTGAGACAATCACGTTACGGGTATAGTGGTGGGCAAAGCTTGGCTCAATACCATTACTGGCATTATTGGCCAATGATAGTGAAATCGTCCCAGTGGGTGCAATAGAGCTGTGATGGGTAAAGCGACCGCCATGTTTGGCGAGATCATTCACAAGATCAGGATCGATATTGGCGATCTGTTGCATGTAACGGCTGTATTTTGCATGAAGGATCTTGCCTTTCACTTGGTCACCGATCTTAATGCCGTCATTTGCCATTTCAGGGCGTAAGCGCATCATCTTCGGTGTAATTTCGAACGTTTCATCCATCACAGGCGCAACGCCTTTTTCTTTTGCTAGGCTAAGGGATACTCTCCAGCCAGTTATTGCCATTTCTTGGGCTATTTGTTCAGTAAATGCGATGGATGAAGTGCTGCCATACTTTTGTTTAAGCATGGTGATGGTAGAGCCAAGGCCGAGAAAACCCATGCCGTGACGACGCTTATGGTTGATCTCATGGCGCTGTTTTTTCAGTGGGAGTTGATTGATTTCCACCACGTTATCTAACATGCGCGTAAAAATGGTCACCACACGGCGGAAGGATTCCCAATCAAACGATGCATTATCCGTAAATGGCGCATGAACAAATTTGGTCAGGTTAACAGAGCCCAACAAACATGCGCCATAGGGGGGAAGTGGCTGCTCTCCACAAGGGTTGGTTGCGCGGATCTCTTCACAGAACCAGTTGTTGTTCATTTGATTGACTTTATCGACCAGAATAAAACCGGGTTCGGCGTAGTCATACGTCGAGGTCATGATGACGTTCCATAAGTTACGAGCCGGCAGGGTACGGTGAACCTTGCACGCAACACGGCCTTCTTCATCTTCTATCAGCTCGTTTTTGATCGGCCAATCTGCCCAAACAATGGTATCGTCATTATGAAGATCAAGATGATCTTGTTTAGCTTCTTTCGCTGTAATTGGGAAGATCAACTGCCATTGCCCATCATTTTTAACCGCCTGAATGAAGTCTTCCGTGATCAGTAATGACAGATTGAATTGGCGCAGACGACCATTTTCACGTTTGGCGCGGATAAAATCGATGATATCGGGGTGGCGGATATCCATGGTGCCCATTTGGGCTCCTCGCCGTCCTCCGGCAGAAGAGACGGTGAAGCACATTTTGTCGTAGATATCCATGAACGACATTGGGCCAGATGTATAAGCGCCGGCACCAGAAACAAAGGCACCCCGCGGGCGAAGGGTCGAGAAGTCGTAACCAATACCACAGCCTGCTTTTAGTGTCAGACCTGCTTCATGCACTTTTTTCAAGATATCGTCCATTGAATCATCAATAGTGCCTGAAACGGTGCAGTTAATGGTTGAGGTTGCCGGTTTGTGTTCAAAGGCACCAGCGTTGGAGGTGATACGCCCTGCTGGAATGGCACCATTGCGTAATGCCCATAGAAACTCGTTATACCAGTGGTCTTGGATGTCATCGTGTTCTAGATCAGCTAAGGCATGCGCAACACGTTTGAAGGTGTCATCTAACGTAAGATCAATAGCGTTACCGTGCTTTGATTTTAATCGGTACTTGCTGTCCCAGATCTCCATAGAGGTTGGTTGGTACGCAATATTGACTACCTGAGACACGTTAAAATCTGCTGGTTTTTTCACCATGATGAATGCACCTTACTATTGATCGTATTGTATTGCCTTCAAATACCTATCTCTTCATCGTAATGGCTCAAGCATTGGAGTCACTGTTATGGGTGACGAGAAGAGGCAACAGCCAGTCGATGATCAAACCACTATCTTTGATGATCTTCAAGCCTTGATAAAGCGATAAGCGATCAATGTAACTAATACTAATCGAAATCAGATTTTGATCTTTATTGCGCAATTATCTAACCATTTACCTTTCTAGGCGGGTCTAAACGCCTTCTAAAAGGCGGCTAAATGGGAGAACTTGTTGTATGACGGTGTGAAAGAGAGGGAAATTGAAAGTATATAGGGAGCAAGCAGTGTTCATAATGGGAGATCGCAAGGTCTATAAACCATAAAGCAGCCAGATGACAGCTGCTTCATGGCGTAGCGCAATCATTCATCCCTGAGGATTAAGCATGTTATTGCTTGTTTGATAGATACTTAATGGTATTAGCAAGATCCTTCAAACTCTCATGCGCACTGCTTTGTACCAAGTATTTTCCTTGAACCAAAAATGATGGCACAGACGTAATGTGCGCATTGGTTTCAATTGTATTGGCTTCAGTCAGTTGTTGATAAACCTGTTTACGTTGCGCATCATTCAGTTCGAATGGGCTAACAAGATGATATTGGTCGAAAATCTGCTTCAATTTTGTTTGGCGCTGCTCTTCGTCCAGTTGTGCACTTTCGTCCTGAACGTAGGCAAATAGGGCTTCGACCAGCGCTTGGCTTGGTTTGCCGTCCATTTGAATGGCCGCTGTATAGTAAATATAAGCGGCAAGCTGGGCACTTTCATTAAAGGTAACATGCACTTGATGAACATCAACGTTTGCCAATTTTTCGATCTCTGGCAGCATTGTTTCCATATTACGGCAGTGGCCACAACCCAGAGAAAATACTTCAACTACATTTGCGATGTTCGCTGTTGGTGTTGGGACAACCGTGTATTTTACCCCTTCCTTGGGAATATCATTCTCACTACAGCCCGTTAAAGCAACGAGAAGAATGGCAAACGGGGCTATGTATTTAATGAGTTTATTCATAGTGATAAGTTTATTCAGCTAAAAAAAACATTATGGATGAAAATCACGATGAAATCGCGATTTTGACGTAAATTTCTTGTGAATTGATACGTTTTCCTGTGATTGAGAGGCTTTCGATTGACCTTGAGGCTAGATTAAGTATGCTTTGCGGCTTTTTATCAGTTCGGAGGAAACATGTTTATCGGATTTGACTACGGAACAGCAAATTGCTCGGTTGCCGTCATGGAGCAAGGGCTGCCGCGTATGCTTCCACTAGAAGGTGATAACACCTTCATTCCTTCGACATTATGTGCACCAACCCGAGAAGCGGTCAGTGAATATCTGTACCGTCATATGGGAGTAAAACCGGGTGATCAAACCGGTGAACAGTTACTTCGTCGCGCGATAGCCTTTAATCGCGATGAAGATATCCTTGTTGAGCGTGGTGATCTGTTATTTGGTCAGTCAGCGCTTGATCTATACCTAGAGGATCCGGAAGAGGTCTATTACGTTAAGTCACCTAAGTCGTTTCTTGGCGCCAATGGATTGCGCGATGTGCAAATTAGTTTTTTTGAAGATCTGGTTTGCGCCATGATGCACAACATTAAAACTAAAGCGGAAGCGAGTTTAGATCAGACGATCACCAGCACAATGATCGGTCGCCCGGTTAACTTTCAGGGTACGGGGGGCGAAAAAGCCAACCAGCAAGCTGAATCAATTTTACGTCGTGCTGCAGAGCGGGCTGGATTTAAGCATATTGAATTTCAGTTTGAACCCGTTGCTGCTGGTTTAGAATTTGAAAGCACACTGACTGAAAATAAAACGGTGCTGGTGGTTGATATTGGTGGCGGTACGACAGACTGCTCGATGATCGAAATGGGGCCCGGCTGGGCGGGAAAAGTGGATCGCCAGGCCAGTTTGCTGGCACACAGCGGCCTTCGCGTTGGCGGTAATGATTTGGACATCTATCTGGCTTTTCGTCAGTTAATGCCATTATTGGGCTTAGGCAGCAAAACCCTGAAGGGGATAGAGATGCCCATTAGTCAGTTCTGGAACCCGATTGCGATTAATAATGTGGTTGCCCAAACTGACTTTTACGGCTCTGCAAACTTGAGTACGCTCGAGCATCTTCGACGTGATGCGGCTGAGCCGACTAAGCTATCCCATTTACTCCGTGTGTATCATGAAACACTGGGGTATCAGATCGTACGCAGAGCAGAAGAGTGTAAAATTGCCCTTTCTGATTCTCAGCAGCATCGGGTTGAGCTTGGTCATCTGTCAGAACTATTGCATGTGGATGTGACTCAGGAGGATATGGCAATCGCCATTGATGCGCCGAGAGTACACATTAGCCAACTGGTTACAGAGGCGATAGAGCAAAGTGGTAAACGGCCTGATGTGGTGTATATGACCGGGGGAACGGCGCGTTCGCCTATCTTACGTAGTTGTATTGAACAGCAACTGCCGGGTATTTCTGTCGTCAGCGGAAGCTATTTTGGTTCGGTTACCGCAGGTTTGGCACGATGGGCTGAACAATGCTTTAAGTAAAACAATATAAATTTAGAAAAGCCTGAGTTGTCAGGCTTTTTTTTCGTTCTGAGCCTGAGAAATAGATATTTATTCATAGTTTTGATCACAAAATATGATGAACTTACGGGAAAGAGAGTGATTAATAGTAAGTTTTCGCAGAAATGAGATTACAGAGTGTTGCAACATTTTATTTACAAGTGCATGATCGCCCGCGAATGATGGAATCGATAATAATTATAAAGGTAAATGATAACGATGAACTTGTTTTTGATAGATATTGATGGTGCATTGGTCAACTCAGAGAAGATAGATTGGGCCTGTTACTCGCAGGCAGTAAAGGATGTCTTGGGGATCGAGATGGATATGGATCTGAGCAATTATACGAACTTGACCGATGCAGGGGTGCTGGATGCGATTATCGTCCATCATGGTGTAACGGCAAGCCGTTCACTTGTGCATCGACAAGTTGAAACGCGTTATATCGCATTAATTAATGAAGAGTTGCACAGCCACCCTGACTTTGTGAGTGCAATTCAAGGCGCACAAGATTTTTTATTAGAATTGCGTTCTCGTAAAGATACGCACATAGCCGTCGCGACAGGTGGTTGGGAGTCTGCTGCCAAGCTAAAGCTCCGAGCTGTTGGCATTGATTTGTCAGACGTGACGTTTACCTCGTCATCCGATGCATTGAGCCGAACAGAGATCATGGCGCTGGCGGCATTCAGAGCTAAACAAGATTCCGGCTATACCTTTGAACGGCGCATTGTATTTGGTCACGGCGAACGCAATAAATACGCGTCACAAGAATTAGGTTATGAGTATGTAGAAGTGGGTGCGTCTACAGGCAACCACACACACATTCCAAACTTGGCGCATTATCAGGCGGTGCTTTCACGTCTGTCATTGCATTAATCGCCAGAGAGCACCACGGCATTCTCATTGAAATAAGCATCTTGAGGTGGCTTGAGTATAATAATGTTAGTACGTTGGCACAGTGTATTGACTGTGTCCGTGCTGATCATTATTGAACAATTATCTGGCGACTGACTCATCCAGATTCGTATTATGTGGTGACTCTATTCTAGTGGCCTGTGAAAGCACTCCCAAAAATGTGGCGTTTTTTACCCCTCATATTATATCTCCTTTATAGTAAGTATTTGCGGCTACACATTCTAGGAATTCAGATAATTACCTCATAGGGGGGAGTATGGATTTTTAACCGCTTTCTGTAGTTAGGAGTGCAAATTGGGATTACTATCCTTTTTGATATCGGCATTGATGACTATTGCCAATATTTTTACGACTGTCGGTACTTTAAATGGTATTTCTTCCTGTAATGATATACGTAGAAAGCTTCTTGAAGCTTATATTTCATCAGGCGATAGAGCATCAGTAACATTAACAAATGAGCAGCTAAAGACGTTAAGAAAAATATATAAAAAACCGTTTAAAGATGGACGAACCTACCAAGTTAACGGTCAACTTTATTATGGTGCAGGGTCGAGTCAAACCCGCTGGTTTGATCTTGCTGTTAAAGGTATGCGCATTGAAACGGTACACATGCCTTATGATCCTGCTTCTATAGACAAAGTCAGTGACGTTAGTGGTGATACATTCGATGAGTCAGCCGTTGTACTTGATGTTGAAGGTAAGCTGGATATCGATATCGAAGGGGTGGTGTATAAAGGGTGTATTTATGTAACAAAAATTGATGGTTTTGATCTTATCACTGCAATAAAACCTGGTTTATCTTTAAAAAGAAAATCAAGTCCAATTAATATAGGATTCACTTTTCTTTTTACGGCAATACTATTCTATTTATCTTGGTTTGTATCATTCATCGACCCCACACAAGGAACATCATGGATTCTATATATCGCCACGTTAATTTCAATAATTATCTCAATGGTGGTGATGTTTTTTATTACTCGCGTATATTCGGTTAAAGGAATATATCAATCATGTGAACATTTATATCATGAAGGTAAACGCTTGTTGAGTAATGAAAGCATTGGTACTATCGGTGATGTTTTAGTGAGTAGTCATTATCCATTAGAGGATGGTAAATATTTCCAAGCACTAGTTAAAAAAGAGTCACTTTATCATACTGGTTTAATGGAGGTTGATAAGTTAAATGGAGAGTCTTATCTGACTGAAAAGGAGAGCATGACGATTTTATTATGTTTTTTCTTTATTATTCAATTTATCATTGCTTATTTATACTACTCCTTTGCAAAAAGTGACATTCAGCCAGAGTTAAAACCACTCTATTATCATAATGTAGATCGGTTTGGTGAGCAGGAATTAGGTCAAAGAATTAATAGCACCGATCAGTTTGATGACATTGAGGTCGGTGATTCTTTAACCATCTCAAAGATCTATTATAGTCAAAGTAGTAATCATTTTTTAATTTTAGAAAAGGATGTAGTGGTTAAAAATAAAAGATTGTTTGGAATATTTTTAATGACGTGCTCGAATGATAATTTTTTTGAATGGATTGAGCACATTAAAAATAAAGTAACTTTAAATAATATAAAGTTTGTATTTGATAGTGAACCAGTAAGTTTGCGATATGATCCACCGCTCTATATTCAAGATAGAGACACAATGCATAAAAAAATGTGTCGTAGTCCGAACGACGTGATTCGTTATATTTCGTGTTCAGACTGCAGTCGCTATCCGCATCAAAATAGACAAGGGATCGTTACCCATATTGATGTTGAAAAGCTAGAAATTCATTTAACAAACACACTTGAT
This sequence comes from Photobacterium nomapromontoriensis, assembly GCF_050336815.1. Classification (NCBI taxonomy): domain Bacteria; kingdom Pseudomonadati; phylum Pseudomonadota; class Gammaproteobacteria; order Vibrionales; family Vibrionaceae; genus Photobacterium; species Photobacterium nomapromontoriensis. The sequence continues at coordinate 85,801 of NZ_JAKJSL010000018.1, read as the reverse complement.
ATTAATGATTATCCCGTTCAAATTGCTAGATATGATTCATCTGTAATTATAGTAATAGCTTCATTTTTTTATATGGTGATAGGTTTTATCCTAGTCGCGATGAAATATACCATTTACAGAAGAAATAATTCTAAGGATAGAGTGTGGACCCAATAGGATAGTATGTCGTGTGTTTTCATATTGAAGCATAGCGGTATGTAGCTGCTGAGCTGACGAAAAATTTGGATGTGCGAAATTGTTGATTCAATATGAATGGTGAAACGCACATCTTCAGACCTTTATCACGGTTTATATGAAATGTGAGTGATTTTTGGGGGAGTAGGTGGTGGATTCTAGCAAAGTTGTGCTAATTCATAGTAAGGGAATGAGGCATTGGTGGAGTCACCGCTATGGATGATGAGCAGAAATGGATTTTAGATTGGTTTAATGAGGTATGGGTAAAGGCAGACGCTCGGCAACTTAAAATATTGGCTGCAGACCCTTTCCAGTTCCATTTACCTGGGGGGAAAACTTACACCCTTAGCCATAGTGAATACCGGAATTTTTTGTCTATCTGGAGTCAGCGATTTCGCAGCGTTGAGTTTGAGGTAGGGGAGATAATTCAAAGCGGTGAGAAAACCGTGGTGTTATACCGGTGCCATGCCACTTATTGTGGGGGATGGGCGAGGATCCCGAATAAGCAGCAGAAAGTACTGATTACAGGTATGCTCTATTTTAAGCGACAGAATGGTGTGATCACAGATTGTTGGATGGAAGACAGCAGTTTTGATCTTTACCAGCAATTAACGCACTACCTTGATTAGAAGCCAATACGTTTTTGCTAACACGAGCATTTTGACATTACAGGCTATAGTAAAGTAACGGCACCCAAAGGGTGCCGTTGTTACGATGAGTCTATTCGCACATTAAAGTGTTTGTGCTGTATCCATCTTAGAGGACGCGGGTGCTAGGTCCTGAAAAAACTGACGGGTTTCATTGATAATGACATCACGTAGCAAGATCAAACCAATCAGGTTAGGAATCGCCATTAAACCATTCACAATATCAGCAATTAACCAGATCATATCCAGTTTCATGAATGCGCCTGCGGCAACCAATACAAGGAAGAAAACTTTGTATGGCAGGATCGCTTTGACACCAAATAGGTATGTCACACAGCGCTCACCGTAGTAGTTCCAGCCAATAATAGTGGTAAAGGCGAAAAACATTAAGCCGACAGTGACTAGCATCGGACCGAGATAGTTAGAATCAAGGCCGCTAGCAAAGGCATAGCTTGTCATTGCCGCACCGGCAAAATCACTCTGCCATGCGCCAGTTACCACTAAAGTCAGACCAGTCATGGTACAAATGATGATGGTATCGAAGAACGTACCTGTCATTGAGACTAAGCCTTGCTCTACGCATGAGTTAGTTTTCGCTGCAGCTGCTGCGATTGGTGCACTACCTAGGCCTGATTCATTTGAGAATACGCCACGGGCAATACCCGATTGGATAGCCAACATAATACCTGCACCCACAAAACCACCAGAAGCCGCATGGCCAGTAAAGGCTGAGCTGATCACTAACTGTATAGCTTGTGGAATAGCACTGTATTCTGCAATTAGCACGCTAGAACAAGCGACAACATAAAAGACTGCCATGAAAGGTACAATCTTACTTGCAACACTCGAAATGGATTTTACACCGCCCAGGGTTACTGTCGCGACCAAAATGGTTAAAACAACAATGGTGATTTCGCGAGGAAGTGAAAAAGATAAAAAGGCGGCATCTACAATCGCATTTGCTTGCGGAAACGTACCAATACCAAAGCAGGCAACACCCAGTGCAAAAACAGCAAATAGTTTAGCTAACCATTTTTGACCTGCACCTTTTTCAAGGTAATACATTGGTCCGCCGATCATCTGACCATTAGCATCAGTTTCACGGTATTTAATCGCTAGTAAACACTCGGCATATTTTGTTGCCATGCCAAAAAGTGCAGCAATCCACATCCAAAATAGTGCACCGGGCCCACCAAGCTTGATCGCAGTGGCGACACCAACGATGTTACCCGTACCGATAGTGGCCGATAGGGCAGTACAAAGCGCGGCAAAGCTTGACACATCGCCTTCAGCTTTGCTGTCTTTATTTCCCTTAAAGAGGTATCCCAAAGCAAGTGGTAGGTAGCGTATCTGGATAAAACCAAGACGCACCGTTAGGTAAAGACCTGTACCTACAAGTAAAATGAGTAGCGGGGGACCCCAAACGAGGTTGTCAATAGTTTGTAAAAAATTATAAAGTGGGTTCATTTTCTCTTTACCTTTAAACATCAAAGGAAGAGATAAAGAACAACAGTATTACCGTTGTGTGGTTATTCCAGAGTAAGTTGTAAAACTTTCTGAGCTGTTGATCTTATCTCCTCTGTCCTTTTGCCTGAGAGTTTCACCTGCACCTTAGTGTAGGTTTGCTCCTTCGGCGTCCGATTTAACGAATCTCTCCAGAGGCTCCTCCAACAACAGTCCATACCATAAAATCAATTTTATGCATTGATTTTGCGGTGCCTGAAAGATTAACCGTTCGTCACCTGATTGATACAGGTTGGCTAAACGACTTACTTCTTCGGCGGGCAGTGTACCTAAGTACTTGCCACTCTCCTGCTGTCTTCACCGGAACTCAAATTTTGCCAAGTCATACTAATCAATAAAAATGAGATTGTCTTCAAGAAAATCACATTTTTTGTCAATATTTAGAGTGAAATTTAGTCAATCTCTCAAGTTTTTCTGATCCGGACTGCAAATGGCGAAATTTGTAGCACGGTATTCTGTTACTTTTGGGCGTGTAAAATATGTGATGGACTTGCAATTAATTGTCACATCTAGCCGATCTTCGGGGGCTTGATGTGAGATGTTTAACGAATAATTATGTGACCTTGATATATGTGTAAAGACGATTTTATGATGAGAATCAAATCTAATAATGCACAAATTACGGTCACGTAATAGATTAAAAAGAAATAAATAAAAGTTAAATTATAACTTATAGCGATAAGCAATGTGCATAATGAATATTATGCAGCGGAGTTAACCATTTGAAGTCATTGCCCTAGCAGAATAGTTTGCGAATTCTTGCTCAATATTATGACAAAGTTGTGTTCTGGATTTATTTAGGTTTATAGACGTTAATTATCCATGTGCAATCATTTTTTTGACTGGCACTAAAACGATGAGTGATGTGATTTAGGGTATTTCGGCAGGGAGCGCAAATTTATGCATACAACGCGTATGTAAACATAGTCAAAAATAAAGGTGAACGCTGTGATATGGGTTAGTTGTAGCCATTACGATAAGGTGGCCGAGGCTAAGGAATGCTTGAAGTTATCACATGATGTGGTTGATGTGTCGCCGTTTGAATTGTTGTCGACCATGACAGGTCAGGAACTGATTTTTTTAGAAGTTATTGATTCAACCTCTAATGGCTTCGAATTGTTACGTGCCGTAAAATGCCGCTTCCCACAGACGAAAGTGGTGGTTGTTTATCATCGGCTTGATGCTGATCTTGCTCTGAATGTATTGCGTGCTGGCGGTGAAGATGTCATTGCTGCGAATGCGAATAAGCAAGATATTGATTCATGCCTTAGCCGCCTCCACACCCACAATGTCAATGTTGAACCGGTGCAAGGCGGAGAACAGCGAGAGCTGTCGATCCGACCCGCACTAAAGATTATTGATGAGAACATCAGCGCCCCGTTACGCGAAGAAGATTTAGCCAATGCTTGTCAATATTCACCCACCTATTTTTCGCGTTTGTTTCACAATGTGATGGGGGTGACATTGAAACAGTACATTATCAAGAAGCGTCTTGATTTGGCGTGTGGATTGTTAAGCTCTGATCGGGAAAAAATATCACAAATCGCCCATTCAACAGGTTTTAAAGATGTATCGTATTTTTCACGGGTCTTTAAAAAGCATATGGGGTGTTCACCTGGCGAGTTTCGAATGAGAAAGCATAACCTGAATATGTAAGTATCTGTTTGTTAGTTACTGTACTGAGTCCAATAAAAGAATGCACCGCTATATTGCGGTGTATTCTTTTATCTCAAAACTACCTCAAGCAACCCACTGTGAATCCTGTATCTTGAGGTGATTTGGGTATAAAACAGACAAAATCAAAATAATTTCATTATTTTGTTTCAGGTTTTCAAGTGCTTGCCGATATCAGTGTGCTTCATATTCGCTTTAAGCATTTCGGGGCATGTGTATGGGTGATTTTTACGAAAAAACTTATTATTGTGGTCAATAAACCACACGTGCTGCAATTGGTTGCCTATTATTGGGTGTATACATTTCTATGCTTTGGCTGTTAATGGTTTGAACAGGCATGACAACATTTTACGATATTCTTGGTACTGATAAAAAAACTCCGCCTGCTGACGTTAAGCGTCAGTATAAGCTGCTATCGAGCCGCTGCCATCCAGATAAAGGGGGCTCGAAATCCCTTATGCAATTAATTTCTCAAGCGTATGAGAAGATCTTAAGTGGTAACGGGCATGAAGAGGCGGTTCAGACTGTTTTTGTTAAATCGGATGCAGCCAGTGATATCTGGCAAAAAAAATACCGTCAGCTTGATGCGGATTATAAGGCGTTAAAATCTGAAAATCAGTCATTGGTACAGCAACTTAAAGACGCACTGCAGAATGTGAGAAAAGCGACGGGTAATAGCAATGATGGCAGTCGCCATAATCAGGCACTAGAAGACGATAACCAAGTACTAAAGCGTGAAAATAGGCGCTTACAAATCCAACTGGATAACGCTCGTCGTGAATTAAACCGTGGTGGTGCCCGTACGGTATTCAGTGCTGATGAGTCATTATCCAATACCGAAGCCATGGCGAGTGCTATATCTCCGACTATTTTAAAGCAGTTACGTGGAATGGGGGCGTTTAATTATCGGAAATGGTTACTGGTCCTTATGCTGCCAGTCTTGATGCTTGGCATGTTGCTAGGATTAGGTAGAGAGCCATTAACCGCATTATGGGGGATGATGACATCGCCGGAGAAGGTAAAGACAGATAAGGTTGTGACCATTTTGCATACCAATCCTCTGGATGCCAATCTAGCCAATAAGCCGCGGGTTGATAAGCCCGTTGTGCCTATTCCTGCGGCTCCCAAGCAACAGCCGAGGATCTCATTGGTCGCGTCATCCGGGGTGTGGACATTAAGCCAGTTCGAGAACACCGGTAAGCCTTACATCAGTGTAAGGAGCGAAAAAGGCTCGTATATTGTCAAAAGTTGTAAGGATGATTTTAAGTATTATAAGACGATGAATATGCGCTCTGGACGCTTAGCCGCCAACCTGATTTTTGAGCGGATAGAGCGTCATTTTGAAATTTACAATATTCCTTATGGTAACGGCTCATTTGCGATGAACTGGACGGAAAGTAAAAGCCTGTTAATTAATAATGAATACTTTCCAAATGCTAATTTTGCGCGAGTTTATCGTGAGCTGCAGAAACAATGCATTTAATGCAACATAAAAATGGCGGTGTCTACCGCCATTTTTATGTTTGATAGCCTATATTTTGAAGCATTATTAGGGGGTGGCTGTGGTGACAATGTCTGTTACCTCAGGTATGGCAGTTGTCTCAAGTGGTTTTATCTTCAGGGCCAGTCTAAAAGCGGCTGGTACAAAATAAAATGAAACAATGGTTGCTAATAAGGTCCCACCCGCAATAGCAATTGCGAAGGGGGGCCAGAAGCCACCCCCCGCCAGTATAAGAGGCATAAAGCCGCCAACGGTCGTGATGGTGGTTGACGTAATATGACGAGTACAACTCATGACTGCCACAAGAATGGCATCGATATCGCCAGTGAGGGCTTTAGGGCAGGCTTTGAGCTCCGCTAGAATCACTATCGCCGCATTGATGGCAAGCCCGACTAACCCAAGCAAACCGATAATCACAGTAAACCCAAACGGGTAATTAAATACCCAAACCGAGAACAGCCCTAACCCCGCAGCGAATACGCCGACTAAAAAAATAATTTGGCTTAACCGGAAAGAGTTAAACGAAATGACGACTACCGCGATCAGCAAGGTGATCACCATGGTGAGGTTCGCCATTAAATTGCCGACAGATTCATTGCGCTCTGCGGATTCACCGCCAAATTCTATCGTATAGCCACTGGGTATTGTCTGCCGATAAGCGTCAAGATTTTTCTGGAAATGTTCCAGTGCAGTTTGCGGTAAGACACCGGCTTGGAGATAGCCCTCGATAACATTGATTCTTTGACCATCGCGTCGCGGGATCGCCCCTCGGCTGGGGATCAAGGATAAATCCGCCAGTGCAAATATCGGCAGCGCATTCAAGTGTTGATGTGATTGTACAGGTAGGGGGAGGTTGCTTAATTGCTCCATATTTTCACGGCGATGATTGCTAACCCTGACCCTAACCGGGATTGATTCGTTAGCCTCAATAATATTACCGCTCAGGCGGCCAGTTAACGTTCCCTGGAGCAAATTAGCCAGGCCTCGTAGAGACAGCCCACTTAATTGGCTCGCCTCTTCGTTGACCTTGACCCAAACTTTCGGTGTACCGGGTTGCAGGGTCTCTCGGGTATGAGTCACATCAGGTGTATTGGCCATGATCAGCCGAATATCTTCGCCTATCGCTTTTAAACGGTCGAGGTTAGGGCCGTATAGCCGTACTTCAAGAGGGGCATTATACGGAGGGCCTTGTTCCAGTGTTCGAACTAACATCTGAGCTTGTGGCATCCGTAGATCAAGCTGCTGCTGCAATAGAGGAATAATACGCTTGGTTGTCTCAGCATTTTTGACCTTCACCATCGCTTGAGCAAAATATGGAGCACCTTGCTGGCGGGCAACTAAGTTGTAGTAGAAAGACGGGAAATTTCCGCCGACCATCCAGCTGATAGATTCAATATCCTTAAATTCTCCCACAATGAGATCCGCTTGCTGTGTCGCTTCGGTGGTGGCAAAAATACTCGACTGTGGTGGCATGAACAATTGGATTTCGAACATATCACGGTCAGATGGCGGGAAGAATTGCTCCGTTAGTTGAGTCGCTCCCCAAAAGCCAGTGATTGGTAGAATGCAAACCAGTACGGCTGTGATCACCGGGTGTTTTATCGCGAGGCGGATTGACTTGGCAAATGGCTCACTGATACGAGGAAGCCTGATGCCCGTATGATACCAACGGTTGCCTTGGGTGGCTGACGGTAAAAAGCGAGAGGCAAACCCAGCAACAATCGTATGGGATATCAAGTATGATCCAATCAAAGAGAAGCACACGGTTGTCGCAATCGCCCCTACAAATTCCCCTGCGGGGCCCGGCATTAAGAAAATAGGCGCGAACGCCAGAACCGTTGTCAGGGTTGATCCAAGAAGAGGGATCCATAAATGATGAATCGCTTTCAGAGCAGACTCAAGTTTGCCGATACCTTGTTGTCGGAGGTGTTGGATACTGTCAACCATGACGATGGCATTATCAACCATGATCCCGAGCGCCACAATTAACCCCGTGATCGACATTTGATTGATTGGCAACCCTGTAAATTTCATCATCGCTAGCGTGACTAAACTCGTGAGCGGCAGTGATAGGGCGACGATAAACGCAGAGCGAAAGCCCAGCGTGAGTAACAGCACCACTAAAATGATGGTGAAACCGACCAATAAGCTATTGTTAAGCTCTGCTAAACGGGTTTCGGTGTAACTCTGTTGCTCAAAGATAATATCAACTTGAATATTACTCGGGATATTGTTTTGATAGTTGGCTAAGAGGTGTCTAATCTGCTCGGTCCAGTTATCGACCCGCAGTGATGGCTGCATTCTGGCCGCAACAAGAATAGAAGGCTTACCGGAAACAAAGGCCAGCTCTGCTGGTGGTGACGCGGCTTTGCGCTCGACATCGGCAATATCTTCGACACGTATAAGGTAGCCATTTTCATCGATAGCGATGGGAACTTGGCGAACACGATCAAGTGAATCGAGTGAGTCTGAAACTTCTAAAGTAAAGTGATTGTTGCTATTGACCAAGGAGCCTGCTGAGTTTTTCGCATCAGCGTTCTCAACGGCTTGCGAAAGAGAGAGGGCGGATTGACCCAAAGCACTGGCTGCGCTGGGATCGAGCGACACTAAGATTTCTTCATCAGGCAGGCCGTAAGTGTCAACAAATTCAACGCCGTTGAGTACCCTTATGCGGTTGCCAAGCTCAATAGCATAACGACGAAGAGTGAGTAGGTCGGGCTCGCTATTACCTTGCCAGCTTAGCGCCGTGATTAAAGTAAAGGCATAACCGTGATCAGCATCGAGAGAAGGCGATGAAGCGCCGGGAGCAAGCAGTGGTTCGACGTCAGTCAGTTTATCTCTGGTCCTGGACCAAACGGGTATTGCATCGGTAATGGTATCTTTTAGTTCGATTTGCACCACTGAAATCCCCGGTCTTGAGACGGATGTCAGCCGTTTTATTTCATCAAGTTGCCGCAGGTTTGTTTCAATGTTTTCGGTTATGAGAGCTTCAACTCTTTCTGCTGTGGCACCGGGGAAATAAGTGATTACGCTGGCATAACGGTTATGGATCACCGGATCTTCCGCTCTAGGTAATGTACTGATGGCGGAAAAGCCAGCAACGATCAGTAATGCAACGGCAAGTACTAATAGGCGAATATTGCTGATGATAGGGCGAATGTTCATAGCTCAGCCTCATTGTCAGCATGATTCTCTAAGTGTTGACTCATGGCGTCGCGTACACTGAAAACAGCATCATCTGTTGAGTTATTGAGATGAACAGGTAAAGCTTTTATTGGTAGAACTCGTTGTCCCGGTACGAGTCGGTGTAGGCCATCCGCGACAATTTGTTCATTGTTCTCCAGCGCTCCAGTGACGTAAGCGTGGTCATTATTGGCATGGAGAACCTGAATTGAACGGCGCTCAATGGTTAGTTTATCCTCAACATCGCGTAGTACAAATACATTCCATACTCCGCGCAATCCGTCAGTCATTGCGGACAGTGGGATCCAGTAGCCGGATTGATGCTGGATATCATTGAAGTGCAGGTAAGCTAATTCACCATTAATGGTATGGGCGGTCTCTGGTAGCGCGAAGCGTAACTTGACGGTACGAGAAGCCGTATCAACATTAACACCTGGGTTAAGCAAGGTTACAGGGTAACTAGTGGTGCCAACCCGTAATGTCCAGTCAGTGTTTGTCATGAGTTTGGTTAGTTGTTTTGCGGGTACACCGATATGCGCCTCTTTGTGGGTGGTTGCCAGTAAAGTGAGAGTTGGCGCACCCGTGTTTATCACATCACCTTGTGAAACATACCGTTCGCTTATCATCCCGTGGTAGGGAGCATAGATTGTTGATTTTTTTTGTTGCAGTTGGTTGGCGGCTAATGAAGCGGTGAGCTGGCGAAAGTTGGCTCGCAACGCATCACGCTGGCTATTGAGGGCATCAAGATCAGACTCAGCACTAAAACCTTTGGTTTTCAGTTTTTGTTGCCGCTTTAAATTTGCTTCAATAAGGTCAAGTTGGGCTGTTACTTGCGCTTGTCTGGCGAGTAATTCATCCGCTTGTGTTTTGAGCAACTCGGTATCTAATATCAGCAGAGGATCGCCTTCTTTAACCTTATCACCAACATCAACCAAGATCTGTGACACTTTCCCGCCAAGCTCCACCCCTAAATTGGCTTGCTGACCCGCTTGTACCATACCAACATATTCACGTTCGACGGTGTAGTAAGTGGAAGGGGTTAGGGGAAGAGTATTCACGCTGAGCTGCGGCTGAGCCTGTGTTCGATCAGAGTGATCTGGGTTCGTGCTATTGCATCCTGCTAGCAATATAACGGCAACGAGTAAACTGGCTATCGTGATCCTTTGCATAATCTTCTGCCTTATTGATAAACTAGACTCCGTAGTCTAGTTGTAAAAATAATACAGTTAGACTGGACTGTCTAGTCCATTTGTATTATTAATTGTGCATATTGTATTGTTAATTATGCATGACGATATTGGTGTTAGTTTGTATTTGGGGGAAGTATTGAGTCAGAGAAGCAGCAAGAAGCGTGAACAAATTTTAAAAGCCGCGACAGAGCTATTCTGTGAGCAAGGCTATGGTATCAGTATGGATGCCATCGCAATAAAAGCACAGGTGTCAAAGCAAACGGTATATTCCCATTTTAAAACCAAGGATGAATTATTTGATACCTGTATACGGGCTAAATGCGCCGCTAGCCAGCTGGAGGTTAGCCTGATCGAAGATCCAAGAGATCCGGTGACGGTATTGTCTGACTTTGGTTGGTGGTTTCAGAATATGCTGATGTCCAATGAAGCAAAATATACCTATAAAATGGCCGTGAGCCAAAGTGATAGTCACCCTGAATTGGCACAGGTTTACCTGAATGCAGGGCCCAAAAGTACCATGGAAATGGTCGCTCAGTATCTTGATCTGCTCGTCACACAAGGAGAACTGTGTCATGGCATCAATAGTCAGGATGCCGCTATGCAGCTGTTATTGATGTTTCATGGTCGATCTGTGTACTGGGCTTATCTGGGTCAGGACTCGGAAGAAACAGAGGCCGAGCGCAAAGCCTATCTGCAATCCGTGGTTAAGATGTTTTTGCGAGGATATCAAAGTTAAAAAAATGGTACACCGGATCTCAAAATATAACTGCTACCTTTATAGATAACCTTGTCGATATAAGAAGTAAGAGGTATCTATGGCGGTGTGGTACATCAAAAAAGGTACGATTTATCTATTTGTATTGATGTGTCTTTTTTCAACAATAAGCCATGCCGCGTCAAGCCGCTTGACGGATATCATCAAGAGTGGCGTGCTGCGGGTCGGTACAACCGGTGACTGGAACCCGATGACGATTCGTGATCCGGCGACAAACTTTTACCGGGGCTTTGATATTGATATCACGACAGAATTGGCAAAAGATCTGGGTGTGACCGTGGAGTACGTGCCTACAACATGGAAGTTGTTGGTGAACGGTATCGTGACAGACAAATATGATATGACAGGGAGTGCGTCCCTAAATATGCATCGAGCCCGATTAGCAGGTTACAGCGACACTTACTTTTATCTTGCCTTTGTTCCGGTTATTCAGAAAAAAAACCTTAAACGCTTCCGAAAATGGAGTGATTTTAATTCGTCATCCGTCATGATCACCTCCATCACGGGGACAGTGCAGCAAAGTATCGTTAAAGCATTATTACCCAGCTCGCGCCAAACCAGTGTTGATGTGCCCGCTGTTGCCCACCAGCACTTGATCGATAGCAAAACGAACGCCATCATCACATCAAATATTGAGGCGGCCTCACTGGTGAGCCGTTATCCCCAGCTCAGCGTCGCGCAAGTCGATGGTATGCGTTACCCAACGCCAATCGCTATGTTACTGCCTAAGTCTGACCAAATTTGGATTAATTATGTTAACCACTGGATCGAGTTAAAAAAGACGCAAGGATTTTTTGATCGTATTGCAAAAAAATGGGGATTAGCTGAGCTGAAACTGGAGAAATAGCCGACCCTTATCTGAAAGCTGATGGGTAAACTCGGAGTGAAAAAGAAGGGAAGTAAGAGGGTATTCAAACAGCCATTATCGACTGTTTGAATACCGTTTGAGCATACTGGACGTATTAGGCGAGTGATTCTGCGTTACATGAACGCTGCTGACGATAGTGCCATTTTGATAATCCATAGACTAGGAAGGCTTGGGCAATCAAAGCGACGATTAAAATGACAGGGCTTGCCATGACACCAGCAATAAGAAAGCTGACTAACGCGATTGAACCATTGAGCAGCGCATAAGGTAACTGAGTTCTGAAGTGCTCAAATTGATCACAGCCAGCGCCCGTCGACGATAAAATAGTGGTTTCAGAGATGGGTGAGCAATGGTCGCCAAATAACCCGCCAGATAACACAGCACCAATACTGGCATAGAGTGGCGCATCAATGGCAATGGCCGTCGGGATCACCAGTGGCATCATGATTGCAAAAGTACCCCATGATGAACCTGTTGCGAACGAGATAATGGCAGAGAGCAAGAACGCTACCGCGGGTACTAACCAATACGGAAACCCTGATTGAGCTTGCTCTGCAATATAGGCTGCTGTCCCGAGTTCTTTCCCCACGCTGCTTAACGTCCATGCCAGTATTAATACGATGGCAACTTGCATCATATTCCCCATCCCCTTGAGGTAAACACCCAGTCCATCATTTAATTTGCGCACACCGTGAAATGCCATGAGAGCAATCAGGGTGATCGATGCAAAGAAATAAGCGCTGGATAGAGCCGCACGGAAAACAGAACCTGAAACCTTTGCGAAAGGGAAGCCAAGAGGGGCGAGCATGATCACGAGTACTGATGCCATCACGATCAAAGGAGCAAATACAAATGATGCCTTGGCATTATTATGGGTGAAGGGCTTGAGAGAGTCAGAATTGGCTGCCGTTATAATACCTTGTTTCGCTTGTTCTTCAGCAATGGCCATCGGGCCAAAGTCAAACCGTTTAATCGCAAGTAAAGGCACGATAAAAATGGCTAGGAAGGCATAAAACTGAAATGGGATAGCGTGAATAAATGCTTCCCAATCTGTGATACCGACATCTAGGGCATTAAACTCTTTTTGCAGTAGCCCCATGATGTAAACCCCCCAGCCAATAAATGGGATCAAGATGGCAACAGGTGACGAAGTCGAGTCGATAATAAAGGCCAATTTTTGGCGTGATACTTTTAACTTGTCAAATAGAGGACGGAATACTGGGCCAACAATTAAAGGGGTACCAAGATCGGAAAAGAAGATAAAAATCCCGCCAGACCAGGACGATAACTGAGCACGGCATTTTGAGCTTATCCAATGGGTGACTTTAGCCGCAAAAGCCTGACCACCGCCAGATTGCTCCATCAAGGCAACAAAACCACCAATGAAGACCAATAGAACAATAACCCCTGCGTTATACGTATCAGTTAACTGTGGGACTAGGTAGTCTTTAACTAACGTACCAAAGGTATCGAGGGGTGAGATGCCATTAAGCATCACAACGCCACTGAACACACCACCAAATAAGCCAATCACAACGTTTCGTGTTGTTAGCGAGAGCGCAAGCGTAATAATAATGGGTATGAGGGTGGTTATATCCGGTTGAGCCATAGTGCAATCCTTGCTAGGTATTTTTTAAATCAAAATAGTGTTTCATTGTCGGGCGAATATATAGTTAATTGATTTACCTGTATACTGCCATTAACGTGATCTAATTAACTTTTTTGTCAATATGTGGCACGGTGATATTTTCGGCGATAACAAAAAAGTACCGCAGACGCAGAAAGGTCACTATGCTCAAGCACCGTGTCAATTTACCTGAATGGATCTCACACAGGCTAGTGAGTCGCTGGTGAATGTTAATGAATAGGCGCTCAACACGGTAAGTTGAGCGATTTTCTGGTATTCTTCCTTATCCAATATGAATACCCAATAAGCATCATGAAACAAACGCCACATTCACCTGAACCTCAACAGCCTCAAAAAACATCACGCCGCGATCAACCACGCACAGAGCAGTATGGCCTCTCTGAAACCCGATTTTGGATCCAACGGCTGAGTAAAACCGCGATAAGAGCATTGCATATATTGGGCATCGCCGGGAGTGCGGGTGGCATTCTGTACGGTATTGAACGAGAGTTATGGCTGCACTGGTGGATAATGGCAATGGTGACAGGGCTGATTATGGTCGGATTGGAAATTCGCCAATCTAAACTGTGGCTGATCCAACTGAAAGGCGTGCTGACTTTCGTGAAGTTGGGCTTGATAGGCTGTTTTTTCTGGTTGCCTCAATATAAACCCGCACTGTTTATTACCGTATTGTTAATGTCAGTCGTGATTGCTCACGGGCCAGCAGGACTGCGCCATTACTCCCTCTGGCATCGCCGCCGAATCGATGACAAACCGAGCAAAAAAAGACAAGTAAACGGATAACGCATAGCAAAATTGTTATTTACTGGGTTAGGCTTACCAACCCGCACTACACTCATTATTAGGACAAAATCACGTTCAGTCATGGAGGTAGGTTATGAAAAAAATGCTGGCAGTTATTTTCTTTTCAGTGGTGATGGTAGGTTGTTCCATGTCTGTCGATGAACGGGCAGACGACTATGTAGATGCAAGCTTTACCCTGTGTGGTGCTAAAGTGCAGTCCTTCTCACAAGGTGATGATGGAAAAATTCGGGTTGTTTGTGAAAATAACAGCTATTTTTCCGTGAAAGATAAGACAACCCTTGCCTATATGCACGAGCTGAATGGTGCATACTGCCACGGCAAAGGGTTTACAACATTCAACGAACGGAGTCGTTATTACACCTTTACTTGCCGTGGCGATAAACAGTTTAATATTCCTAAATAAGAGCGATCCGGCGAGACAAATCAGTCATTGCTGGTGTCATGATAGCCTGGTGCCAGCATAGCGCTGGTTACCTGATACAAGGCTTGAGGGTTACCTAGCGCCAGCTGATATCCGACATAGTCGTGCAGGCGGCCATCCAGGCTACAATCAACTTCCCATTTTCGTAGCAGGTAACCAGCCAGTGCCGCGCGGGCTTCAATCACTCGCTTGCCGCCCTTCATTTCATAATCGAGCTCAATCGCTTCTGGATTCCCTTGTTTAGGATGGGGGATGAGTTCAAGCTCGACATATTTTTGCCATTGGCGATCAGCCTCAATAGCTTCATGACTTTCTGGCGATTGTTCAATGATCGCGGCAGATAGCACACGGTTACAGACCACATCCATAAACTGGTTATTCTTGCGATCAAAAGAGCGGACATGCCAGCGATTACCCGAGTCGACCAAACTGTGTGGGGCAATAACTCGACGGCTCTTACCACTAGACGTAGAAATATAGTCGATTTCAATTAACTTATTGCGGTAAATGGCTTCGCACAGTCTTGCCATCACAGGCGTGCGCGGCACCGTGAGAGACTTCGGTGACGCACAATTGATCGGAAAGTCCTGATGACCGGAAAAGCCGTCGCCATAACCCAGTGAAATGGTTGCTAGCGTTTTTTGCAGATCAAGTTCGAACAACGGAGAAAACCCCGATTGCTTGAAATACTTTTTCGACCGCATATCGAGTTTTAGGTTATCAGGGATGAGTTCTTTATATAGCGCAAGATCCCGAGTGGTGGCTGCATGGCCCACGGCAAAGCGATCAATCAAATCTTTCCGTGTGACTTCGCCAAGAAAATACAATGCAAAGTCAATGAATGCCAGACGCTCGCGTTGTGCAGAGCCAATAGCATTTAGCTTTTGCGCGATGGCAGCATTATGAGTGAGTGCCTGATTGTCGAGTTGTAGAGTCATGGTTATTTATCCAGTACTTTTTATGCTCCTTAATATAATGTGAAAACGAGCAGATGCAAGCCGAATCACAAAGAGTTACCAAAATAGATGATGAAGATGGGCTTAATAGGCGATTAAATTGACAATGGTATCTACTCGTTGCGAGTATCACACTGTGCTTTCGTACAAAAAACACCCTGCCTGTGTGTAGGGTGTCAGATAAAATGAATGAGTTCGTTTATAAAATTGGTTAGTTATTCCGCAGCTAATACCTTTTGGGTGATTATTGCTCGAATATACGTAATATTTCAGATGCATTTCATATAAGGATATGGAAAATATTGCATGTAATTTATTGTTGTTGAACTCACTCATCATTGTTATCAATAAGATGATGGTTCTAGGGTATACGCACGTGGACATCACTGAAAAGCAACTAAAACAAGCCTATCGCGCGCTGCTGGAAGGAGCGGTGTGTATTGATGATAATTTGGCGCTTGGTGTGCTTGTTTATGTCGATAGTTTGATGGTTATCCAAGGGATAACTCGCAAGGATTATCTTACTTATGAACAACTGCAAACCCCTGACAGTCTGATCCGCATGGGATCATTGATGCCGATTGATTTCTTCGGTTCCAATGACAATCCCAACAACTGCAAACCATGCCGAGATAGCAATTTCAAGCCTATCACGCTGAAAGTCTGTGATCTGATTGAGCTCCCCGATCAATACCCAGAGCGAAACTGGCGCACCGTTGCCCAGTTTGAGTCTGACGATATCGCCAGTGCCATTCATACCCTGCTGAATATGTTGTGTGATTCTGTTGTCGCAGCGCAACAATAGAGCGTGAAATGTACTTACATTACCAACTGGGCTTAATTTTCAGTAATCCGCCAGTGGTGCCTTGCCAGTACACTTGGCCAAAGGTCATATTACCTGCCAGTTGTAGGGTATCAAAGATTCGCCCTTCGCCGACGGGGTGGGTGGCTAACACCTCGCCTGAGTGAAAATCGATGACATTGTAATAATACGCTTCCCCCTGACGTTCAAAAGTATAAATGCTCTGATCACCTACCGATAGTTTGGGGACCGCGGCGGATCCAACATTATTCGACCAGACAATTTCGCAGTTGTGCTGCGGATCAATATCGACGCGGAACATACCTGACTCCATCGGTGCACTGTTAGGAATGGAAGGGGGCAGCGTGCCATCAATGGGGTATGGGTAGCCAAAGGTGTTTGAGGTGATCACTGAATTGCCGATACCAATCGGGGAGTTCTCAGATGCGTAGTGGACGTTATGTGGTAAGTCTACCTTGCAGAGTAATGGTTGTTCGCTTGCCTGTGCATGGTAAATCAGCAGGGCATCGCCATCTTTGGCATTGTCTAAAATGGTCACGTAATCGGTGCCATTTTTTGGACCAAAGAACGTTGGGCTGGCACCTGTACCGTGTGACAGTTTACCCGGTTTACGAGCTCGCCCGCGGTCGTATGATTGTCGCCATAGCTTGTTGATCTCACCGTTTCGATAGGTGTACAGGTACAGTGCATGATCGGTGGCGATAGCCACTTTACCATCACCAGAGTTAGCAAAAGAGTTGTGGATCTCTTCACCTTCTTGTAATCGTGTTGCGGTAATTTCACCACTGTAAGTATCGTAGCGGCCAAGTAATGCTTTATCTGTTGCGAACCAGATTCCGCCATCAGCGGCAGGGTTGATCGCATTCAGAAATTCACCGTCAGGTATGACACTGGAAAGATCAACCTGTTGTTGAATAGAAAGATCCCAGTCGCCATTGTCATTCTTAGTTTCAATAAACAGCAGAGAATCAGCACCGCCTGCGATCACGATTTGATCGTGCTGATTGATATAGGCATAGATCCCGCCAAAAGTTGATCCTTGATTGATCGCCATTTTGGCAAGTTGCTTTTTCGTGTATTGATCAATGATATAGATGACCGGAGCTTTAGTTTGAAAATCGGTACAGACGACAACGGGATGGCCGTATGAATGAATTAATACGGTCGAGCACGTTCCTCCTAAATATACGAACTCTGATCTCACCCGTAAGCCAGGGCCGACGAGATCGGTTGTGTCAGATGCCGCAGAGTCGCTGTGCATGGTCGCAGAACCGTCAAGACCAAGGTGTGGATTGCTGGGAGGACGGGGACCCATCGCCAATGCTTGAGTGGTTGTACAAACCAATATGATTGCCGCACTGGCTAGCGTACGCAGTGTGTTCATTGTAAGTTCCTTCTTATTGAAATAATCAATATGTTCCAAAAATGCGGTTTGTTGCCATGATTGATTTTAAAAGTGTGATGTGGCTCTGGGAATATAGACAGATTAAAAGTAATGGCAGAGGGAAGAAAACCAGAGGAAACACGGACATTGTTTCCCCTGATTTTGTGATGGTCTAGCTTGGAGGCCTTAGAGCAAGCCAGCTACGCGTGCTTGGCGTAGTACGACAGGATTAACCTTGTCATAGGCTGTGCTCCAGAGTGCGGTGATATATTGTCGTTCTTCTCCTTGTGCTTGTTGCTCCAGCTGTTCAAGTTTACGCAGTTCATCCAGTGTTAATGGTTGTGTAAACAATGCCTTCGCTAACTTCAGTTTTTCCATCTGCCTAACTCCTGCAATACTAAATTGAAAAGTTAACTTTTTGCAGGGGCAGATAACTTTTCAATATAAGCATCGACTAGGCAGAATGGGTCTGTCTATAACCCTATCTATCTGGGCTTAATGATGTCATGATTGAACCCACAGTTGTTGGTTTTTAGGTAGTCACTACGTGTAATCGGTGATCTGGCTAGAATAATTGCTGTTGAACCAGTTTAGTTTCTGCTGAAAAATTTGATCAAAAACGATCTTGGTAAGGGGCTTTGATTGCGGTTGAAATAATGGTTTCGCTGTCATCAAAGTAAAGTAATTTCAGTGAAAGTCAGTTTATGTCAATAATATTAAACATAGGTAAATCGACTATTTGTTTTAAATGTATTGCATATTATAGCCGTATTCTTTTTACCTATTATGGGTTACATAAATGATAATGCTGAGATTAACATTATTGATGGTGGCATTATGGCTACCCACTGTATTTATGGATAGCGGAGAGGCAAGTGGCTTTATTTTCTGGCGGCATCAACTTACGATGTTAACCGGATTTATAAGCTTGGGTTATATGTGTATCGCCGTATTATTAATTGCACGTTTTCGCTGGGTCGAAGAATGGGTTAATGGCCTTGATAAAGGGTATGCGCTACATAAGCAACTGGGGATTGGGGCCGTTGTCGCGTTAGTGGCTCATTGGCTGGTCATTAAAAGTGCCAAGTTACTGATAATGTTAAATTTGCTTTCAAGGCCGGATAGACCCCGTATCGCGGTTGAAGGGATTAATTGGCCTAGTCTTGCTGAACAAGTTGGCGAATTTGCATTTTATGGTTTGCTGATTTTTAGTGTGATCAGTCTTGCGCAAGTGATTAGTTATTCAAAATTTAAATATACCCATAAAATTGGTGGTGTTCTGTTAATCGCCAGCGTATTTCATGCCGTATTTCTGCTTGATTGGAATCTTTTTTCGTTAACGATGAACAGTGCCATTATTGGGCTGTCTGTAGTCGGGGTTGGGTGTTCAATACTGTCGATAGTTGGCGTTATTGGTAAAGAAAATAAAGTTGAAGGAAAGGTCATTGCAGTTGAGCATTTTACTGATGTAACCAATGAAAGTACCGTGTTAAGGGTAAGTATTCAGCTAGAATCTGCCATTCGTTATCAGGAAGGACAGTTTGCATATTTGAGTTTTCATGATGGTGAACCACCGCATCCTTTTTCTATTCTAAACTATGATGCCGATAATCAGGTGGTTGAGTTTGGTATAAAAGCGCTGGGGGATTATACCAATAGGCTGGTTAATCAGGTGGATGTTGGTCTGGCTGTATCGGTTGAAGGTGGCTATGGTCGATTTCAAATCTCAAATTTTAAGCAACAAGTGTGGATTGGTGCAGGGATCGGTATTGTACCGTTTATTTCAAGATTGTATTGGTTGAAGTATCAAGCCCAAAGCCGTCATAGCCTGTTAGAGAACATCCATTTGTTTTATTGTGTCAGCACCCAAAATCAGGCGCATTTCTCTCGTGAAATTATCCGGTTGCTCGAAGGGATGGATTTTATTACGCTGCATATTGTTGATACTGAACACGCAGAGCGACTCAATGCTGAGATGGTGTTGCAAACGATAAAGCATACCGATGTTGATGTGAGTTTCTGTGGCCCAGAACGTTTTGCTCAATCATTACAATGTGATCTCATGAGGCAAGGGTTACCCAGACAACGTTTTCATCGTGAAAATTTCAAAATGCGTTAAAGGTTTCGGCGTGGTTTTTACAATAAAGCATTTAAAATCATATGATTATGCTTATTCTTTACAACGCCTAGTTTTCAAGGAATAATGGAGCCGCTCTGCTGTTCAGCGTTATGAATGAAACATCAAGTAAAAGTAAAACGCTTTGAATAGCTTCATTATTGTTGTAGTCCTCAGTGTTTCCCTTCACTTTATCGTCACATTTAATAATTCAAACTCCTAGCGCATCGCATTTTATCAGTGACAATTTTCATGAATTTTAAATTAAGGACTACTTATGTCTCATAAGGCAACGGGTTTAGTTAAATGGTTTAACGAAGAGAAAGGTTTTGGTTTTCTAAGTCAAGACAACGGTTGTGCAGACGTATTCGTTCACTTCAGCGCAATTTCTAACGGTTTAACGACGCTTTCTGAAGGCCAAAAAGTGTCTTATGACGTAGAGCAAGGACCAAAAGGTTTTCAAGCTGTGAATGTTGTCGTTTTATAATCTATACCTAAGTACCTCAAGATGCTCGTTTCAGCGAGAATATCTTGGCTTCTAATCAAGGCGTAGATTTGTAGACATAGTGGTTTTGCGGTAAAAATCTGCTTATATCATCGTTGATCAATAAGAAAATGCTGGCTAAGGCCAGCTTTTTTATGTCTGCCGTTTATTATACAAGTTAGGATGGGTTTTTATAAGTTGGTTATAATGTAAGTAATAGTCATAAAATTAATACAATGTATTGATTGAATAGCACAAGTTGGTGTGGTTTTATCAATCAATTATGTGGGTTATTGCTTGGTTTTTATATGTTATTAAAAATACAGAATTATTTTTCTTCAAAATTCCCAACGCATATTCGACACCTTCACTATACCGTGATTTTTTTAGTGTTGGCGCAAATACTACTGAGTAATGGTATGCATCTGACTAAACAGGGAGTTATTCAAGATACGGTGATCGCACAAACTACCACTTGGGCGCATATTATTGGTGGCTGTACTTTTTTCATCGTGATCATCCTGTTTACTGCTATAGAGCTGAAAACCCATGGTTTTCAGTATTTTTTTCCTTATTTGTGGGGGAAGTTCGATCAGATCAAAGAGGATGTCGCACGACTTCGGTCAATGCAATTGCCAGAAGCAAAACCTCAGGGTATTGCGGCATGCGTACAGGGCCTAGGGCTCGGTGCGGGTTTATTGGTGGTGTTCTCCGGCTTGACCTGGTTCGTATTGTGGCTGAATGACAGCGCGTATGCCTATGATGTTCGAGAATTGCATAAAACCCTGACCGGCTTGATAGAAGCCTACATCATCGGCCATGGCGCGTTGGGCTTGCTGCATATTGTTAGATCTTGACACTCAGTATCAGTAGATAACAATGTCATAGGGCGACTGCGGTTAAGCGGCTGCCCTTGTGTGTTTTTAGACCGATTTATTCGGCTTAGCAGACAATAGCACGTGCTTGTAAGTATGGTGCTGACGCTGTTTGAGGCGTCGTTGCTTCAAGATCGGATTCAAATGTCACATCGAAATGTGTACTTGGGCTCTGAGTCAGTTTCTCCCCACTCCAATAATCATACCAGTGCACGGGCTGCTTAGCAGTCAGGGTGAATACCTGATGGTCGTGATTGAAATTAAACAGGCAATGCAGCTCACTGTTCTCAGTCAATGGTAATTGGGCATGGGATAGATCGAGCGAGCTGAATGTGGCCGTTTGTTGGTTCAGCTTTTGCCGGGCAATGAGCTGGGTGAAACTGGCTTTAGCAAATGGGGTGATCTCGGGTAAGGGATCGCCTGAAAGCAGTAAACCGCCACAGGCCAGCATGGCAGTACGGTGAAACGCATAGCTGGCAGCATCGGTCGCCTGATCCGGTAACGAGGTCAGCGTGACGCAATCTGGGTCAATCTGCCACAGTTGGCGATGTTGCCAAGACCGATAAAAATTTTCTTTCGCAATTTGCTCAAAGCGCTGTGGTTGGCGTTCTACATCATCAGAGACCCGCATGGCATCTACCAAGCCCAGTGATGGCCACATAGGGGCATTGCAGCCCAGTAACCATGCATCGCCAGAGCCTGCTGCAATGGCTTCCATCCCCATTCGGTATGCCTGAACGCCAGTTACACCAGGCTGATAACGTTCACCTTTGAGAGTGCCCCAATAATTGGCATCCAGTTTGAACAGCTCAACGCCCCAGTCTTCACGCATGGTTTTTACCACATGGGTCAGGTGGGCCTGTACCTCAGGGTGGGAGGTATCTAAAATATACCAAGGGGTACAGCGCCAACCGCCATAGGTAATGTCTTCGGCTTTAAGTAATGTGCCGTCGTTATGCTTAACAAACCATTCAGGGTGCTGCTTGAATATCTGTGATTCTGGCTGGGCGATGAAAGGTGCCATCCAGATTGCGGGCTTTTTGCCTTGCGTTTTAATGGCGTGGATCAACTCTTTAACGCCACCTGCGAATTTATCTGATGGGGTAAGCCAGTCACCCATAAAGGCTTGATAGCCATCATCGAGTAGTACCCATTCCAGATCATTAAGATCACCGTGCATTTCCGCGACATTTTGCTTGATATTCTGTTCGGTGACATTGGCGTAATAGGCATACCAAGAACACCAGCCAACAGGTGCGTTTTGTGTGACACCTAAACGGCGAGGGTGGTGGGCTTGGATTAGTTTTGCATACTGACCATAAACATTGGCCAGTGAATCCCCGGTTATGATGCAAACGTTTTCAAGCTGATCGGTTTCCCAATACTGTGTTGGGCTATTTTCGCCATCAAGATAGGCATGAATTGCGGTATCAGCTGCGGCCGTGGCGATCTCAAAATACCCTGCAAAGCGATGGCACGTCGTAAAGCCAAACAAAGTATAGCCATCGGTGTGTTCAATAACCAAATAGTTATAGAAGCGCTTAGGGGCATCTTGAGGATATAGACGGTAGCTGTCGTTATTGTCTGGACAGCGGCCAATATCAACCAGTTGGTTGACGGTTCCTGCGGTCTGGGCCAGCATCTGGAAGCCGTCGCCGATCAGTCTGGCATTAGGGTCAATAGCATAGGAAATAGTGGCGATGGGAAAACAAGCTGGCAGTGAAGAATTGTTGTTAGTGTGAAACCGTAGTGCTAATTCATTGCGGTTGATTTCGTAGGAAACATTCGGCTGCAGGCACGCTACAGTGCAGCCATTTTCTAACATTACTGTTTGGATCATAACATGACTCATTCAAAAGCAGACGCCTGTTGCGTCGGTTGGATTAAATCATGGAATCGTTTACACAGTCTGTGAGTCGGCTTTAATTTTGAGTATTTGATGGTGTGGATGCATTGGTTTGGGTATTAAAAAAGCCAGCACATGGTGTAGCTGGCTTTTACATACTGGAATGACTGATTAGTCGGCTTGCTTAACGCGAATTTTGCTTTTAGCAACAGCTGTGAGATTCAGGCTAGCAATGGCCGATGTGGCTTCAGCATCATCTGGCATTTCAACAAATGCAAACCCTTTTGATTTCCCTGTCTCTTGGTCTAAAACAAGGGTGCATTCAGTAACAGAACCGTGAGTGGAGAACAGATCACGGATTTCTTGTTCAGTGGTTGTGCGTGCTAGGTTGCGTACTAAAAGTTTCATAGAAAACCATTTGATATGAAAGTTATCGGGTAATTGTCTCAGGTTGCTGGGGTTAAACCAAGGAAATACTGATGCTAACTACCGTTATCATTGATTTAGAATGATCGTGTTATCACTCATGGTTAAACAGGGGGCACAGAAATTCATCACTATGGGCGATTTACATGCACATCATACTCGAGTAATCAAATCAGGCCCTTCGGGAGTGAGCCTTGAGGTAACTTGGGTATCTCTATTTTATGTGAGTTCGCCCCCACATTGAAATGTCAATGATACCAGACAACTTGATAAAATGTTTTGTCTGATCGTGAATCATAAACATTATGCTACTTATAATCTCTTTCCTGAGTTATATAATACGGTTTGATACTTTTACAACAGTAATCCTTAATCATGGAATGAATTTAAGTGAAAATAAATACAGTATTAATGTGTGTTATCTGGGCGGTAGTGATTACGCTGGGAATTGTTGACGAACATTTTAGAGAAATTAGAGGAAACTATGTTTATATGTTTTCGCTATCAGTCGCTTTCATTATTTTAATTTATTCATGGTTTGTTTTTGATGCTAGGACCATTCACTACACACCATCGGGTAAATTGAAACTTGTAGTTTTGATGTTTTTAATAATAGCAGTTCCCTATTGTTTAATACCACCGTATGGGTTTGTAATTCCTTATTTAATATCATCTTCAATAATGGCATCATTTTATTTTAAACCTTCTTACGAATTGAATTTAATTTTTGTATTGTTATTATTAATGGCTGTGTGTTTTTTCTTTGTTAAATATAAGGGTTTTCGTCGATCAGTCGGATCATTTATTATATTTATTGGATGGCTACTCTTGTATTTATCCGTTATCACTATAACCAATGTTGTCATCAAATATGTGTGATTAGTTTGACGAATTGGAATTGTATTTATATATAACGTGGTTAATTTGGATTTTCTATCCAGCTCGACAGTTGTTGGGCTTGCTTAAAGGCATTAAAGTGTTCGACAACGCGCGCTCTCGCCATCTGGCCCATTTTTGAACGTTCCATCATGGGCAGTTGGGCAAACTCCTTAATGCGCTGTCGCAGTTCGTCTACGTTCTTTTCGTTGACCAGAAAACCCGTACCAGGGGCAACAATTTCTTTGCACCCCATTATGTTGGTTGTGATAACAGGAGTACCTACTGCCATGGCTTCTTTCAATACCAGTGGGCCTGTATCAACACAGCCGGTTTGAGAAAAACAAAATGGGGCGATTAAACAGTCATATATTGCTAAATTATCCTTAACCCAATCGTGTGGTTTTGCGCCTAAAAACGAGATGTGATCAGAGAGGCCGTGCTGTTTAACTAGGGTTTTAAGTTGATCCTCCATTTCACCCGTTCCGACTATGTCAAGGTGGATATTAAGTGGTGTAGCGACAGGTGCGAGTGCTTCAATTAAATGATGGATCCCCTTTTGCTCAACCAAACGGCCAAGAAATATCAGTTCCAGCTGTTCAGTTCTTGTTTTGTGTTTCATTGTGAATTGGTCGGTTTTTACGCCGCAGTGTAAGAGCTTGATGTTGCCATTTGCCATATTATTAAAGTCATTTTGCATGTCTTTGCATACCGCAACAACGAAGTCGCTGGCAATAATCTTCTGTTCAATATCATAAGCTGACTCATAGACATCATGACCGTGAGCAACAAAAGAGCAAGTGATATTCAGTAGCTTAGCGGCGACGATAGCGTGAGCTGCGGTGTGTTGACAGAAATGGGCATGGACATGCTTAACGTCCATTTTTGCAAGTTGCAGTGCCAGTTTCATACCGTAGTGAAAAAGGGATTTTTTCGGCATGCTATTTTGTTCACGGACAAACTTTATGGCGGCTAAGGTGCCCGAAAGATGAATATTCTTGCACATATTGGTGTGCACATTTTCTCCAATCTGAAGAATGTCATAGTCAAACAGTTGTTCGGTTTCTTCTATTTCAAACGTTAAAACACATACCTCATGCCCACACGCCTTAATAGCGTCAACTTCGGTTTGGATGAAGGTTTCACTGAGCACTGGATAAGTCGGAGTGATAAATGCCACTTTTTTCATCGTCAAGCCCTTCTATAACGGTCTAAACCTTAAAAGCAAAATATACGCCAAAAATTACATTAATCGTATCAGTTGGTTATTGCATTGGATAAATATCTTTAGCGATCTCGAACAGGTTGTTCTTAAAATGATAAGCAATATGATAGCGATGATGGGCTGGGTACATGTATATATGTGGAATTTTAATGCTTGGATAATTTATATCAAAAATTCAAGCGGTTATGTTATGGCGTGATTTCTGCATCAATCAAGATAAATATGACGGCAAGAGAATAAATCATGGCTAAAGTATCAGTTGTCATCCCAACCTATAATTGCCTGACATTTTTACCTCGGGCTGTCAGTAGTGTCCTAGAGCAAACCCACCAAGACCTTGAATTAATCATTATTAATGATAACAGTAGTGATAATTCAGCGGATTACCTCAATACATTAAAGGATAACAGAATAAAAACCATCACTACGCTGGGTGTTGGCGCATCACAAGCGAGGAACGTAGGTATAGATCAGGCGTGTGGTGAATATATTGCTTTTTTAGATGCCGATGATTTCTGGTTATCGGAAAAACTGTCACGACAACTTAAACTGCATTCGACGTATTCGAATATAGCAATGAGTTTTACCAACTATGAGCATTTGACTGAAACCTATCAACCCATTGTGGATTGTTTCAGGTATTGGGGATATTCACCGGATGGTGAATATGGTTGTCTAGAAAAGCCGTTGGAACTTATTCTTCAAAAGAACATCATCGGTACATCAACGGTGATGATAAAAGCCGATGTGCTACAGCGGATAGGGGGATTTAATACCGAGTTACAATACGGTGAAGACTGGGATTTATGGCTGAGAATCTGCGAAAGCCATGATATTGGTCTGCTGAACGCTACACAGGCAGGCTACCTGATGCGGCAGAGTTCTTTAACCCAAACGGAAAGTTTACGGTTGAGAAACCTGCGGTGTATCGAGTTTATTTTAGCGCGCTATCAGAGAGAGAGGCAGCATTGGAACCTACCGTACTCAACGTTGATAAAAGCAAGAGCAAGAATATTGGAAGGGTATGCGGATTATCACCGTGGTTTACAGCAATATCATGTCGGTATTTTGTTTGGTTTACGTTCATTGCTACTGGATCCGAAGGGAAGAAAGCTTCGTAGTTTATTCGGAGATTGTAAGCGCCTTTTGGGGCTGAGAGCAAAGGAGTGCTGTAAATGAACTCGTTAAAGCAAGCGGCATATTACGCGATAGGCATCATTTTGATGAAAGGGCTCTCTCTTATCATGATTCCCTATATTACGCATACAATGACCCTTGCGGAGTATGGTTCATTAGAGTCGCTTGTGTTGCTTGCTGATATAGGCACTATTCTATTTAGCTTTGGTATCGTGGATGCGATGTACCGGTATGTAGGTACAGCAAAAGGTGACGCAAAACGCGATCTCATTTCGAATTGCTTTACCCTGAGTGTGCTGGTTTGTGTGCTGGGGGCGACGCTAATCGCAATGAGCCTGCCGTGGTTGATCATGGTGCTGCCAGTAAAGTTTGAGGCTTATCAAATTTTGCTTTTACTTATACCGACCATGCTAGATGGCGCGATTTCCATTCCAATGACACTGCTACGAATGAATGCGCTGGCCCGGCGTTTTTGTCTGTTAAATGTATTAAAAGCCGCCTTACAGGCATTAATGACCTTTGTGTTGTTGGAAGCGGGTTATGGTATTGATGGTGTACTCATTTCAGCGGCGGTTTCAAGTGTCGTATTGTTGCTGTGTCTGCTCGGTTATCAATGGCAAGAGATGGGGCGGTTTGGTTATCTCAAGTCGTCGAAAGTGATATTAAGCTTTGGTTTTCCTGTCTTAGTCGGCGGTACATCGCTTTATATGATTAATGGGTTAGATCGATGGTTTCTGGCAAGCTTTGTCGGGGTTGAAGAACTCGCAGTATATGCGGTAAGCGCGAAATTTGCCTTGATGCTGGGGTTGATACTTCAGCCGTATGCTTTGTGGTGGTTTCCTAATCGGGTTGCCATGCTTCAGAGAGATGATGGAAATAAAATCTGTGCAGACAGAGCCATTTTGGGGGTAAACCTTGGCATTATTATCGGCATATTTATGATCTTGACAGTGCCGGGGTTTATCACTTTGATTTTGCCTGATAGTTATCAGCAAGCAGGGACGATTGTGGTGGCTTTGTTGGTAATCGGTGTTATTAAAAATAGCGGGGACTACTTAAATCTAGGGTGTTACAGCGGGGATTCCAGTTACGCTCAGATGTGGATACAGGGAATTTGTGCCATTATTGCAGCAAGTGGCTACTTTATCGCGGTGCCCCTTTACGGACTATGGGGTGTCGCTGCCGTGCTTATGACTGCTTATTTGCTTCGCTTGATGTTGCTTTATATCTGCAGCCAGTCGATGGAGTTCCTGCCTTATGAGCATTCCAAGTGGCTAATATGCTTTGCAATTGCACTTTCTACCTTTTCGCTGAATCGGTTTTTAAGCCATGTACTGACTGGCGTACCTGAATTATTGCTGGGTATTTTTATTAGCGTAGTGGCTCTGCTTTGCTTTATTAAGTGCGGGGTTATTTCGATTCCCCATGAAGTCTTTTCCAAACTGGGCATTGGCAGACGTACCCATGATGAGGTTTGAAGTAAAAGGCGGAAATGCTCTATCTCATTTCGTGATCGCACCCAATGAAAGCAGCTCGCATGTATTATATGATTCATTCATCACCTCACTAGGAGTTTACGCCATAATGAAAAACTAACACCTGTCATCCATATTCATACATTTTATTTGGATCTACAGGGTTAGTAGGCGTAGCTTTTTCTGTGCTTTATTTCGTGCTATCTCACCGTTATCGCGGTGCTTAATCATGTCATTGTTGTCTCTAGAATCGGCAAACGTGTCGTTGCTTGGCTGCGCTTAAGAGCGATCTGATCTTTCAGATTGTCGTGCCCTGTTTCATACAGGAGGTACTATGTCATTAGTACAAGCGAGTAATATTTCTCTTCAATTTGAAAATGGCGATAAGCTGTTTTCGGGGATCTCATGCCAGCTTCACGCTAGGCGTGTTGGGTTAGTTGGTCGAAATGGCGTCGGGAAGACTTTATTTGCTGCGGTATTGGCCAAGCAGATCGAGCCGTCACTTGGGACAGTAAAATTACAAGCTCGCACCCAAGTGTATTCACAATTGCCAATATCAAACCAATTCAACAGCGTAACCATCGCTGAATTTCTTGGCGTGAATGCGGTACTTGAAGCATTGGAGAAAGTGGCCGCGGGCCATTGCGAACCTTACTGGTTCGACATAATTGGTGAACAGTGGCAACTGGAAAGCGAATTGCACGCTTTATTAACTGAGCTTGGCTTACCGCCAGACTCGACCCAGTTATATGGAGCGTTAAGTGGTGGACAGCAAGCGCGTTTGCAATTGTGGAAGCTATTTCAGTCTGATGCGGAGTTATTGATCCTTGATGAGCCGTCAAACCATTTGGACCGAGGATCAAAACACTGGCTTGTTGATCAACTCGCCCGATTTTCTGGGCATGTACTATTGATCAGCCATGATCGAACGTTACTGCGCGGGATGGAGCAAATTTGGGAGTTAAGCAGCTTGGGGCTAACGCAATACGGTGGAAACTATGACTTCTACGTTGAGCAAAAAGCTCAGGAAGTTAACGCGGTTGATCGGCAGCTTAAAACCGTGCAGCGAGAAGAGAAAATGCTGGCAGTTCAAGCTCAGCGCAATCGTGAGAAAGCGGATAAACGCGCCGCCAAAGGGAAGCAGATGCGTAAGCAGGGAGGGATGCCCAAAATAGTTCTAAACGCGATGAGGAGTAGCGCCACTGCCAGCGAGTCAGGTCGGGTGAAACAGCAGCAGAGCCAGAGAGAGAATGTGCAACATAAAATTCAGTTACTCCAGCAACGTCGCGAGCAGCTGAAGCCGTTAACCATGTCTCTGCGCGATGTAGAGGCTAAAAAGGCCGGATTGGTTTCAATCATTAATGGCGTTTTACCTTTTGGCGTATCATGTGTACTGAATCTGGATGTCTCGACCAAAGATAAAGTACATATTCAAGGTGATAATGGATCGGGTAAGTCAACTTTATTAAAAGCGATCAGAGGGTCAGTATCATTAACTCAAGGCGAGATCAAAGTTAATGCACCCGTTTATTACCTAGATCAGTATTTTGGTTTATTGTTAACCGAGCAGTCGATGCTTGAGAATATTACGTATTTTTGCTTAGGCATGTCGGAAACGGAGGCCAGAACCTTATTGGCCGGGATCGGATTTCGTCGGGATGATGTGCATCGGCGAGTCAGCGTGTTGAGTGGCGGTGAGAAGATGAAGCTCGCGATGCTGGTGGTTAGTCATCAGGCTGATCAACCGTTGCTATTGCTTGATGAGCCTGATAATCATCTTGATATAGCGTCGAAACTGGTATTAGCAGAGGCCCTCAACCGATTCAGCGGGGCTTTTTTGCTGATCAGTCATGATGATGAATTTGCTGCGGAATGTGGTGTCACTAAGACGTTATCGTTAAGTCATTATTAGAGCATCATTTATGGATTTATTTACGTAATATTTGACAAGATTGACGGGAAATATATGACAGAGAGTGTGATCAAGTTGCCTTACTGTGTGCCTGATGACATGCAGGCACAGGTCATCATTAGTATCGTAATGGGGTTTGCAACCGATCCGACGGCACGCTGGTGCTGGCCTGACAATGATGTTTATTTGCAGACCATGCCGAATTGGGTCATGGCCACGGGGGGAAAAGCCTTTGGCTTGGGGACGGCACAATACCATAACGGATGCGGTGCACTGTGGTTGCCGCCGGGAGTTCAGTCCGATGAAGATCAATTAGATGCGATAATACAATCAACGATGACAGAGCAGCAACAAAATACTGTTGCGTTGTTAGGGGAGAAATTGAGTCCTTTTGAACCTGATGTTCCCCATTGGTATTTACCGTTAATTGGTGCGGAAAGTTCAGCCCGTGGTCATGGTGCTGGCTCGACGCTTATCACGAGTGTGACTCAAGAATGTGATCGCAATGGGCGACTCGCGTATCTGGTATGTTCAAACCCTTTTAATGTCGGCTTT
The DNA here is from genome assembly GCF_050336815.1 of Photobacterium nomapromontoriensis. Lineage (NCBI taxonomy): Bacteria > Pseudomonadati > Pseudomonadota > Gammaproteobacteria > Vibrionales > Vibrionaceae > Photobacterium > Photobacterium nomapromontoriensis. The sequence continues at coordinate 55,302 of NZ_JAKJSL010000018.1, read as the reverse complement.
TATCAGCGGCAGGGATTTGAAGTCATGGGTGAAGTACATGCTGGAGACTTTCCGGTTATGACGCCGATGTTACGCTACCCACGCCAGGGAGCGTAATCGCTCGGCGATAATACAGTTTAAGCTTTGATCTGCTTTCGATTTCAAGTAAAGCACAACGCTTGCGTTGTGCTTTTTGCGTATTTAGCCATCTAAGCCCAGTAGCTCACTCACATCGCTGCCTGCTGCAATGATGCGACGCTCTTGGTTTAGAGAGAACCAATGAAGTGGTTTACCATTAGCCGCTTCATAGGTCATTGTCGTATCAGAGACCGCTAACCATGATCCTTCAGGGATCCCGATAACGGATTGGTGGGGATTGACGATCAAAAATTCTTCAATACGTTCATCACGGGTTTCCCCCATGTGACCTTCAATGCTTGCTTCAATATAGTGCGCATTAATCTGAAAAGGCACAAAGCTAAGTGACGGGGTAATGGCTGCACTAACGATGCACATATCATTGGTGGTACGGATGGTTGGTGCACTGATTACAGTACCTGCACTCCAGCCAATATAAGGTACTCCGCGCTGCATGACAGCTTGTTGGATTGGGCCAATTAAGCCTAAATCATGGAGGGTCTTATTCAATACCCAAGTGTTACCGCCACTGACAACGATGGCATCGGCATCACGTATGGCTTGTACAGGATCTACGGCCTGATGTAACCCTGTCACATTTACATCAAGATGGCTCAGGCTGTCAGCTACCATTGCAGCACGATCATCATGACTGCTACGGATCACGGCGTAGGGAATGACCACCACATTTTTCACTTTTTTCCGCGTCAGTAATTCAGTGATCGCGGGAAGGGCGAATTCCATTACTTTAGTGTTACCAGCAACTTTGCCATTGCTGAGGAGTAAGAGATCCATCATTTATTCTCTTGTTGAAGGAAAACTAAAGTAGCATGGTAGCGTAAGTAATAGGTCAGAAAGGTGAATAGCAGCACAAAACCCATTACTTTTCTGATTACACAGCTTGAGTGATTACATTTTGCCAATCAGTTATCGCTTTGTCTGTTATTTCAGCGAAACCTATTCTGGCAACAGACATGGGTTGCCCAACGCCGTTGTTAGAGTAGAATCAAGCAGATGAGGGAATATACCCAAATTACCTCAAGAGTCTGGATTCAGTGTGGCCGCTGGATAAGCATTTGAGGCAACTTAGGTATATATAATCACTAAGCAGTGGGTATCATGAAAGAAGTAATCAGTAGTCTGTACGAATCAAAAATGGCGGCGTTGAAAGCGAAAATTGACGCGGAAAAATTCGATGTAAAACTAACCATCGTGACCGTGGGTGACGATCCTGCCAGTAAAGTGTATGTGCGCAATAAGATCCGCCTGTTTGATGAGCTAGGCTTGCCATGCGAACACATCATATTGGATGAAGCGGGAACAACACAAGCGGATCTTGATGGCTTGGCTGCGCGTGCTGATCACCCTATGTTGTTCCAATTACCACTACCAAACGGTCTTGTCGCGCCGGATCTTCCCGCGGCGGTGGATGTGGATGGTTTCGGTTCAGAAACATTGGGCCAGCTAGTACTGGGTCAGAATGCGGTTCTACCTTGTACAGTACAAGCTGTGATTGACATCATTGATCAACATTATGCCGAAAACACAAGCGGAAACCATTTTTCAGGCTTGAAGGTGGCCGTTATTGGCCGCAGTAATATTGTTGGTAAACCGCTGGTGGTGGAGTTGATTAACCGCCAGAGTACGGTATCAAGCTTTAATAGCCGTTCAGATTTAGCTGCCGTTGATTGGACAACGTTTGATGTCATTGTGGTTGCAACCGGCTACCACGGGACCCTAGATAACAGCCAGTTTGTTGAAGGGCAGTTGATCATTGATGTCGGTATTAACCGCATTGATGGCAAGTTAGTCGGTGACATTAAACACCTTGATGATGTGGTTTCACCCGCAGCCATTACTCCTGTACCGGGTGGTGTCGGTCGCTTAACTTGCTTGCATGTGCTGGGTAATGCGATCAAGTTGTGTGAGATGAAACAGCGTTAATTGCTATTGCTTTGCATGCGCCTTATTGCTGAAACCTAGAAGTGCCCTACATAGTATCTATTAGGGCGCTTTTTATACCCAAGTTACCTTCGCCTTTAACACGCACTTTGAAGTTGCTTGGGTATATTAGAAACATTCCTGCATATCAAGATAACGTTGCCGAATGTGTTCGATCAATACTTGGATTCGTTTGGCTGGCTTTTTGGTATACGGGTAAACCGCATAAATGCCCACTACTTTGCAGCTGTAAGGCTGTAAAATTTCAATCAATTTGCCTTGTTGAATTTCTTCATAAATGAGGCAAGTCGGCAGGTAGGCAATGCCATATCCAGTTAGCGCACATCGTTTCAATGCCGCTGAGTTATCAGAAGAAAAGTTGCCAGATACTTTAAGCGTATAGTTATCGCTGTTGTTCTTAAATTGCCAATCAAACGTACCATTGCTTTCGTGGGTATAGCCTAAGCAGTTGTGATTACACAGCGCTTTGGGCGTGTCAGGTGTACCGTATTGATTTAAGTAATCAGGTGAAGCACAAACAACCCAATGAGAGTTGAAAATGTAGCGTGCTATGAGGCTGGAATCTTCTAAGTAACCCGTACGAATAACCAAATCATAATTATCGGCAACTAAATCGACAAAATTATTGTCCATCGACATATCGACGGTTAGCCCTGGATTTTGCTGACAAAAATCGGAGATTGCTTCTGCTAACAATAGTTCTCCCGAAATTGTTGGCACGGACATGCGAATATGTCCAGACAGATTTTCGTTATAGCCAGTAACCGCATTAAATGCCGATTTTGCAATTGAATTGATATCTTTTGAGCGGTAATACAGTACTTCTCCCGCTTCTGTCAGGGTGAGTTTTCTGGTGGTGCGATAGAGCAGTTGCGTGCCTAAATCACTTTCTAGTTTACTGACTCGTTTACTCACCATGGATTTCGTGATGTGATTCGCCTCAGCCACTTTGCTAAATGAGCCAAATTTAACAACTTGAGTAAATAGGACGAGATCATCAATTTGCGGCATATCCTGCTCTCTACATTGTTAGTTAACGATAGATTATATACCTAAGCTACCTCAAGATGCGCGTTTCAGCGTAATCACTTCGGTGTCACAAATTCTGTATTGTGAGGTAACTTGGGTATATACATTTCTTACACGGAAATGAGGTCCTTGAGGTGACCCTGAGTCGTCTTCATAAAAAAGGCACACCCCGAAGAATGTGCCTGACTCGATAAACTTGCGCCCCAATAGACCAGTTTTAAAATGCTAACTGGCTGTCGCAAAGTGATTGGATGCAGTGACGTGTTGTCTCTGTCTCAATCATATGCGCCATTGAATTTACATGTCATCAATGATGACATATGTAGCGAAGACCGGACCGTGTACACCAACGACTTTAATCAGTTCGATATCCGCAGTAGAGCTTGGACCTGAAATGAAGTTCACACAGGACGGTAATCGCTCTCCTCGGATTGCTTTTTGGTGTAAAAGGTCAGTCGCTTGCGTTAGGCGAGGTGCTAAGGTGCTTTTCGCGACAACAAAGACTGATGCTTCTGGTAACAAACTCACCGCACGGCCTTGTTTCGCCTGACTGTAAAGTACCATAGTACCTGATTCAGCTAGCGCTTGCTCAGCAAAGACAATACCCACCTTCGCGCGCTCAGCAATAGTAATATTGGCATCATAACCCGCGTCAACGTCCCAAACATGGATGCTGTGCTCATCGGTAGCTAATGCTTGAGGTGAAACCAAATCCATCAAAGGTTGAGATGCCGACAAAATGGTTTCGCCTTGTGTCGCGTTACCATTGTCATCTTTACAATAATCCAGACAGACTGTTTTCAGTGTTGCTTCTAAATCCGCTTTAGTTGTGACGACCGCTTTGGCACCCAGAGATGTCTCCGTGTAACGCACAAGTTCATCTTTAAGCTCATCTTGACTGAATGTTGCCATTACGTCTCTATGGCAAGTGTGCTTTAACGCAGGACGTTCCACCTCAGTTAGCGGCTTATTTCGGCCAAGCTGGCTGGCAATATTTGCTAGAAATGAGGTTCTATTATGCAGACGTTGCTCTCTATCGATTGTGTTTGACATAACCATCACTCCTACTTCTTCTCTCTTGTTTCAAACCAGCTACGGAATGATTGACCTTCCGGTTCTGGTAAATCACGGGTTTCGGTCCATTTACCGACAGCACCTGAACTAAAGGGCATTTTGCCATTTTTAATTAGCATGCTTGCCATCACTGCGCCGACTTTCACGCCTGCATTCCAAAGAAGAGGGGTCGCATTAATGATGTTAAAACCACGAACGACAGCTCGCTCACTCAATGGCGTAATACCTTGCTCGCCCATTTTCTCACGATGCTTCATCAGCAAATCTGAAAGTGGAATTTTTACCGGACACACATCATGGCAAGCTTTACACAGGCTGCATGCGTAAGGTAATTCTTTAAAATCTTCATATCCGCCAAGTAGGGGAGAAAGCACCGCACCAATAGGGCCTGAATAGATAGAACCGTAAGACTGTCCACCGATATGACGATAAGCCGGACACGTATTCACACACGCGGCACAACGAACACAACGCAAGATGGCCTTGAACTCAGATCCTAAAATGTCTGAACGACCATTATCAACGATGACAAGGTGGAACTCTTCCGGACCATCACACTGATCATCTTCACGAGGGCCGGTTAACGCGGTGACATAACCCGTTAGAGGAAGGCCCACAGCACTACGGCACAATAGGCTGATCACGATATCAAGTTCTTCAAAGGTTGGAACAATACGCTCCATCCCCATGACGGCGATATGGGTTTTCGGCAAGCTTGTCGCCAAACGGGCATTCCCTTCATTGGTGACAAGAGAAATGGTCCCCGATTCTGCAACCGCAAAGTTACAACCTGTAATACCGATATCGGCTTCTAAGAAATCATGACGAATATGATTACGTACAAAACGTGTCATCTCTTCAGGATCATTGCTGCCTTGGTAGTTCAGCTTGTCTTTGAAGATTTCTTTAATCTGGGTGCGGTTTTTATGCAGTGCCGGCACCACAATGTGTGACGGAGGATCGCAATCATCTACTTGTAGAATGTATTCGCCTAAATCTGTTTCGATGACTTCGCAGTGATTGCGCTCGATCATCTGATTTAGGCCAATTTCTTCGGTCACCATAGATTTCGATTTTACGACTTTCTTGGCATTTTTAGCATGGAGGATCTGCTCAATATAATCCGTTGCTTCTTGTGCTGTTTTAGCAAAAAAGACATGACCACCGTTATCGAGCACTTTTTCACTCAATTGATGTAAGTAGTAATCGAGGTTATCAAGCACATGGTTGCGGATATCCATCCCCATTTCACGCCACTCTTCCCAATTACCTAATTTGTCTGCAGCAATTTGGCGATTAGCGAACATGCGTTCCTGAGCATTAGCAACAGATTTACGCATGAATGCATCTTTCATTTGCACGTCAATTCGTTGTTTGAAGTTAACGTCACTGGTTTTCATAGACATGGTTCTTAACTCCTATCGGCTCAACAGAACATCGACAATGTGCATGACCTTAACAGGCTTGCCTTCTCGCGATACACGACCGCCGATATTGATCAAGCAGCTAATATCCGCACCGATGAGGTAGTCTGGTTCAACTTCACTGATGTGCTGTACTTTTTCTTTTACCATTTCGCCAGAAATTTCCGCCATTTTGACGGAGAAGGTGCCACCAAAACCACAACAGGTTTCTTGATTTTTGATAGGTACCATTTCTAGGCCTTCAACGTTTGCCAGCAGCGCTAACGGCTCTTCACGTACCCCAAGCTTACGAATCAAACTGCACGATGGGTGGTAAACCGCACGGCCTTTCAGGCGTGCGCCTATTTGTGTAATGCCCAGTTCATTAACGATAAACTGAGTCAGTTCAAAAAGGCGATCAGCCACTTTTTGTGCACGAGCTGACCATTCTGGCTCATCCGCTAAATACTCAGGGTATTTTTTGATTGCGGCTGCGCAAGAACCTGCCGGAGTCACAATCGGGAAATCATTACATTCAAACGCGGCAATTAAGTTCTTCATTGCTGGTTTACTTTGTTCAATATAGCCGCTATTGAGAGAAGGTTGACCGCAGCAGCCCTGTTGTTTAGGGAAAAAGATTTCACAGCCTAGCTCTTCGAGTAACAAAACTGTTTTTTTGGCGACTTCGGATTTTACCGTGTCGCAAATACAGGTAACAAAAAAGTTAACCTTCATAACATTGCTCCAATTAAGGGATATTTTTTTTCTTATAAATGTAGAACCGATCTCATCCCTGCGCCCGAATACCAAACGGAGCGAAAGGATGAGAAACCAAAAATGAGTTAGATAGCAAGACTCACCAGACCAACAATGACGCCGTACAGCATCATTGGAATGACGGTACGTTTGATGATGTAGCCTTCTTTGTTCGAGATACCTAAAATAGTCGATACCGCAATAATGTTGTTGATACAAACCATATTACCCATTGCCCCTCCCACCGATTGAAGTGACAGGATCAACAGATCCGGTAAGCCGACGTTTTGTGCGATGCTTTGCTGGATACCGCCAAATGTCAGGTTAGAAACAGTCGCCGATCCGGAGAAGAAAGCCCCTAATGCGCCAAGGTATGAGGCGAAAAACTGCCAGTTAGTGCCAGTAATATCTGAGAATGCGCGGCCTGTCGTCATGATCGGAGAGTGCTCACCGCCCATCATCATGAACTTCACCATGATTAACGCGCCAACCAGAGCGATGAATGGAATTTTGATTCGACGGCCAGTTTCAGTAAACACTTGCTTCACTTGCGCGCGAGACATGCCGAAAATCAAAATAGAGATTAATACCACAAGCAGGAATGGAATCAGTGCTGGCACATAGAGGGTTTTATATGCCCAACTGGTGTCTGTACCTAAGATATGGCTAAACTTAATGATCAATGCATGGCTGATACTCAGTTCACCCAGCGACCCTAAATGGAAATTAAACAAGGGCGAGCTGTCATTGAGTAGCGCTTTAATGCCTAGCTGTTGAATGCGGGTCACAATCAAGATAACAATCAGCAATAGAGTAGGGCTCATGGCTTTAAAAACTTGACCAACTGGCATTTTTTTAACAGCACGTTCGTCATTTACATCCGAATGTCGTTTTTCCATACCAATGTTGAAGCGAGCAAGCAGAATAGAAATGGTTAAACCAATTGCGCCACCCACTAAAGCCGGGAACTCATAATTCCATTGTGCAAACAGTAAATACGGCACGGTACATGACAAAATACTTAGCTGGATGAAAATGAAATTACGTGCAATTGAACGCAAGTTAACGATGAAGCTTAAAGCAATAACAGGAATGACAGTCGCAGCAACGGTATGAAGCAGTGCCGAGTATTGGCCAATGGTGAGTAATGATGCTTCGTCTAAATTTAAGCCGCTAAAGCCAAACCACGTTGGAGTACCTACTGCGCCAAATGAGACCGGCACGGAGTTCATAACAAGGGCTAGCATTGCGACTCGAAGTGGCGGGAAACCCAAACCAACGAGGATAGGTGCAGCAATGGCTGCTGGCGTACCAAACCCAGATGCCCCTTCGATCATGAAGGCAAAAGCCCATCCAATGATCATTAGCTGCGCAACTTGATTGCGGCTGACACTTTCTAACCAGCGACGAATAACGGTTTCTGCACCTGTTATTGCGATGGTTCGGTTAAGTAAAATGGCTCCAGCGATGATGGAGATAGGCGTAATAGCGGAAAGGCTACCGGCAATGATATTGGCTGCTATGTTGGTGATATCAGCACCAAAATAAAACAGTTGAAACAATCCGACTAATAATGCAGTAAGGGGAAGTGCAAAATGAGATGGTAAAGCATTCTTCTTCGTCATCATCCAAATTAAAAGGATGATAGGGATTGTAGAGATAATAATATTTAACATTATATTGCTCACTATATCGTTATTTTTAGCTAGTAATAAATAGCCATTAAGCATTGCTTTAATAATAATTTTTGATGGGTACATTTTAGGTGTATTTGCCATTCTAACCATCGTTAAATATTCGCTATCATTAGCGTGGGATGATTATTTGTGATGTATAACCGATGCAAAATGAAGGTTATTGTGGTTAATCTGTTTAAAAACAGTATCTTGTGTTTTGTGTTTTACGGTGGTTGCGATTTATTGCATTCAAAATGGAAACAAACCATGTCAAATTATCGAACAATCAGGTTAATTTCAAATATGTAACAATATGAACAATTACAAAATCAAAGAGATTATAATAGTGCATGTAATAAAGTGTTAACAGATTAAGTGCAGTAATGAGTTATTGCTATTTGTAGGATATTTGCAATTACATCTGCTTACAGTTGTGTTTGAGCCATCATTAATCCTTTCTGTCATTGATATGGTCAAGAGGGAAATCCATTCGGCTAAATATATCATTCAATATTTACTTTTATATTTAATCGATATTCAGATTATGTAAATTAACCTATTACACACTAAGATATGGCTATCGATAAAAATGTGTTGCTTGGCTGAGTATTCAGTGATTCAATTGCTGATATTTAGGATTTTTTGCGGAGTAAAGAATGGAAGCCGAGCAATTAGAAGTACTCAGTTTCATTAGCCAATACTCTCCTTTTGATGATTTACCAGAAGAGCACCTGAAAAATATTGCGCTTAACGCTGAAGTTGCCTACTTCCGGCAGGGCAGTGATATTTTGAAATCCGGTGATAATATTCGCGATCTCTATATCGTTCGCAGTGGGGCCGTAGAGGTTTACCGCCGCAAAGGTGAGCTATATAACCGTATTGATGCAGGCGGTCTGTTTGGTCAAATGGGCCTGCTGATGAACAACCGTGTTCGTATGCCAGTGAAAGCGATTGAAGACACGTTGGTCTACTGCATTCCTGAACGGATCTTTAATGCACTTTGTGATGAATTTGAGAACTTTGCTGATTTTATGGAGCTAGAAGACAGTGCCCGCTTACGCACGGTTGTCTCTAGTCAGTCTGATGGCAATGATTTCACGACAGCGAAAGCACGAAAAATAATAAGCCGCGAACCTGTTATGCTACCATCGACAGCGACAATTCAAGAAGCGGCGATACTGATGGCGGAGGAAAACATTACCGCCCTGTTGATCATGCGACCGGCTGAAGATATGACAGACGACGATGATGATCAGTTGCTTGGTATTCTGACTGACCGTGATTTATGTATTCGCGTGCTGGCTCAGGGTATTGACACGAACGTCATGGTGAGTGAGGTCATGACAACCGATGTGGTATCGTTAGATTACAGTGCTTATGTCTTTGAAGCGATGCTGACCATGCTTCGCTACAACACCCACCATCTTCCTATTTTAAAAGACAAGAAACCTATCGGCGTGATTGGAATGACGGACATTGTTCGTTATGAGTCACAAAATAGTTTATTGCTTGTCAGCTCGATTTTCCAGCAAACCAGTGTTGATGATCTTAAGCTGGTGGCAGAGCAGGTGAAAGACTGTTTTGTACGGATGGTGAGTGAGGATGCGAACGCGCACATGATTGGGCGTGCGATGTCTGTGATTGGCAGTAGCTTTAAGCAAAGACTGGCAGAGCTTGCAGAGCAAGAGCTGGGTCCGCCACCCGTTCCATATTGTTTGGTCGCGATGGGCTCGATGGCGCGAGATGAGCAACTGATTGTTACCGACCAAGACAATGCTTTGATCTTCGACAATAGTTATGACGAAGCATTGCACGGTGACTATTTTGCGAAGTTAGCAACATTTGTTTGCGATGGTTTGGATGCCTGTGGATACGCATATTGTACTGGCAATATTATGGCCACAAACCCTGAATGGCGTAAGACCCGTGCAGAATGGGAAGAATGTTTTGCCAACTGGATTGATAACCCAACCCCAGAGCGACTGCTCAATAGTAATATTTTCTTTGATTTGTTGGGGGTTCACGGTCGATTAAAATGGGCTGAGCACTTAAGTAGCTTTGTTGTACGTCGAGCCAAGAAGAACAACCGGTTTCTTGCTGCTATGGCGTATAACGCCATTCGTCGCACCCCGCCACTTGGTTTCTTTAAAGATTTTGTGATGGAAAAAGATGGTCGCCATCGTAATTCCATAAACCTGAAGCGTCGTGGTACAGCACCGATGGCGGATTTAATTCGTGTGCACGCATTAGCGATCGGTTCGCGTTCTCAAAATTCCTTTGATAGATTGGATGACATTAATGATGCGGGGATCTTACCGAAAGGTCGGGGAATGGACTTGAAAGATGCCATGGAGCTGATCTATATGGTACGTATTCGCCACCAAGCCTTAGACATTGAAAATGGGGAGATGCCTGACAACAATATTGAACCTGAGCATATGTCTGATTTTGAGCGTCGAAATCTTAAAGCCGCTTTCCAGATCCTGAGCAATGCACAAAACTTTATTAAATTCCGTTATCAGAGAAGTGGAAAATGATGAAGTTTTTCAGAAAGCAATCCGATAATTTACCCTTGCTTGATACATCAGCAACGCCGGATTGGCCTGTGTTATTTCAACAACTAGCGGGCGAAGCTCAAGATCCTCGGCTTAAGCAATATTACGCAACACCGATAGTTTCAGGTGATACGCCAGTGAAAGAGGTACCATTTGTTTCCGTTGACTTTGAAACAACAGGCTTAAATTCGCAGGAGGATTCGATACTGACCATTGGTTTGGTGCCCTTTACCATAGCGCGCGTTCAATGTAATGGTTCTGAGCATTGGGTGGTTAATCCTAATCGAGAGCTGAATGAAGAATCTGTAGTGATCCATGGTATTACTGACTCAGAAGTGAAAAATGCGCCACAACTCAATGAGATATTAGCACCTATATTAGATGCTCTCGCGGGTAAAATTGTGTTGGTACATTACAAAAATATAGAGAGGCAGTTTTTTTATAATGCACTGTTAAACAGTATTGGTGAGGGGATCCAATTCCCGGTCGTAGATACATTAGATATCGAGCATGCGTTGCAAAGACGCCAGTGTGCAGGTTTCTTAAACTGGTTAAAGCAGAAAAAGCCTGAGTCTGTTCGTTTGGGGCATGCAAGAGAACGTTATGGGCTACCCGCTTATCACCCTCATCATGCATTGACTGATGCGTTGGCGACAGCTGAATTATTTCAAGCTCAAGTGCAATATCATTTTAATCCTGAGACGCCTATTTCCACGCTTTGGCAATAAGCAAGATTAATCGTAACGATGAATAAATATAATGTATGATCGGCGATTTTATCGCTAATATTAGGAGTTAGCGTGAGTTTGATAAATTGATGTTTATTTGTAATAAAACCGATTAAAAAACGATCGCTAAATAAAAGAATATATACGGTCACGTATTTTAAGGAGTCAGTTCGTGAGTACCGATAATAATGGTGGGATTCAACGTCCCGATGGGAAAGTTAACGCAATCGACACCGATTATCAGATTGGTCAAGATAATGTTGCGTTAAAAGTAGGGCCGTTTGGTTTAGATATTCATAACCGTGTTTTTGCTATATCGGGATTATTTATTGTCCTGTTTGTTATAGTTACACTCAGCTTTGGGCAATACGTAGAACCTTTCTTTTCTGGGTTACGTAACTGGCTGGCCTCCAATATGGACTGGTTCTTCCTTTCAGCTGGTAATATTTTTGTTGTTGTTTGTTTGGGCCTGATTGTTACACCGTTAGGCCGAGTGAGAATCGGCGGTACTGAAGCGACTCCTGATTATTCCTATATGGGATGGCTTGCGATGTTGTTTGCTGCTGGTATGGGTATTGGTCTGGTGTTCTTCGGTGTATCAGAGCCAATGTCACATTTCAGCGCTGCACTGCACGGTGTTACCGTTGAAAATGGGGTGCGGACTGACTGGTCACCTCTGGGAGGCGCGGTAGGGAATACGGAAGCCGCATCGGCACTAGGTATGGCTGCAACAATTTACCACTGGGCACTTCACCCTTGGTCAATTTACGCATTGCTTGCGCTTGGTTTGGCCATTTTCTCGTTCAATAAAGGTCTACCATTGACCATGCGTTCAATCTTCTACCCACTGTTCGGTGAGCGTATTTGGGGTTGGACCGGTCATATTATTGATATCCTAGCGGTTGTGGCGACAGTATTTGGTTTAGCAACGTCATTGGGTTACGGTGCATCTCAGGCTGCAACCGGGTTGAACTTCTTGTTTGACATTCCAATGACCGAAACAACGCAGATTGTGCTGATTGTTATCATCACTGCGCTGGCGTTGATGTCTGTGGTTGCTGGGCTGGATAGTGGTGTTAAACGTTTATCAGAAATTAATATGGCTTTAGCGGCATTGTTGCTGCTATTCGTGATCGTTGTGGGCCCAACCATGGCTATCTTCACTGGATTTTTTGATAACATCGGCGCATACCTTTCAAATATCACCGCCTTATCAATGCCGTTTGGCCGTGAAGACGTAAACTTCACGCAAGGTTGGACTGCATTCTATTGGGCATGGTGGATTTCCTGGTCACCATTTGTTGGTATGTTTATCGCGCGTGTATCACGTGGTCGCTCAGTGCGTGAATTTATTATTTGCGTTATTCTGATCCCATCAACTGTGTGTGTGCTTTGGATGACCGCTTTTGGTGGTACGGCAATTAGCCAATATGTAAATGATGGTTATCAAGCGGTATTTAATGCTGACTTACCACTAAAACTATTCGCTATGCTAGATGTGATGCCTATGCGAGAAATTACCTCATTTGTGGGTATTGTGCTGGTTGTGGTGTTCTTTATTACTTCAGCTGACTCAGGCTCACTGGTTATTGATACCATTGCCGCGGGTGGTAAAGTTGATGCACCAACGGCTCAACGTGTGTTCTGGTGTACATTCGAAGGTTTGGTTGCCATTGCGCTAATGCTTGGCGGGGGCTTGGCTGCAGCACAGGCGATGGCGGTAACCACTGGTTTCCCATTCACTATTGTACTGTTGATTGCAACGGTCTCTTTGGTGAAAGGGCTGATGGACGAACCACGGCCAGCAGCGAAATCACGGAAAAAAGCGCAAGCGTAATTATTCCGGATTAATGTAAAAACGGCATGCCTTGGCATGCCGTTTTTGTTTATGCTGCTGCACAAGGTAAGTAGTGGTAAGTTTATAAAAGAAGATGCTGATTTCAGTGGAGACCCATAGAGTAATGGTTAAACAAGTAATAAAGTTAGTGGTGTTGGCTCCGCTGATATTTGCGTCGACAGTTGTGCAGGCGTGGAATTTTCAAGGGCATGTTATTGTGGCGGAAATCGCTTATCAGAATTTAACGCCGAAAGTACGGGAAAAAGTGGATGCACTGAGTGCGAAAGCGTACCAAGTGATGCCGAAAAAGACCCAGCGAATGATGGGCCGTTACGATGGGGTAAGCCAATTCGCGCGGTTAGCGATAGTGCCGGATATGATCCGCAAACAGCCCGCTCAGCGTGTATGGAAGGAAATAGGGGAAACGATGCCCTTATCATTGAACCAATGGGATGATAAAAAAACCAGTAAGTGGCATTACATTAATGAAGTTTATCCAGCCACGAGTCAGTGTGATTTTGTACGTAAACCCAATATAAAGTTAGCGACGTCTGCGCTTTATACTGATTTTAAACAGCAGCCACAAGCCGCGACGATGATGTTTCTGAGCCATATGGTAGGTGACGCTCATCAGCCAATGCATTCAGTGGCCACCAGTATGAGTCGATATTGGTGTAAGTCGGATCTCGGTGGTAATAAGTACATACTTGATGTGCCAGAAAAAGATCTTCATCATCTTTGGGATAATGGCCTAGGTCTATTGGAAAAAAAGCATGATGTTGATGATTTAGTTGTATCGCTGCAACACGCTTATCCTGTTACACAAATGGATATCGGTACGCCCGTTGATATCAATCAGTGGCTGGCAGAAAGTTACCAACTGGCTGATTTGGCATACAGTGTTAAAGTGGGTGCGAAACCAGCAGAAGCATATTATCAGCAGGGAAAAGAACAGGTAAAGCAACGTCTTGCATTGGCGGGGTATCGGTTGGCTGATGCTTTAAATGCGGCGTTGGGTGAAAAAGACTGAGGGCTGTGAGAGGATGAACTGGATCAGTTAAAGCCACCGTTAGAAGGTGGCTTAGTGTTGATGGGGGAGGAGGTTATTTCATTTTATTGAACCAGGCTATGGTTTCAGGCATGACTTTATTATCAATGAGTTGAGGGCCAGAGAATGCACTCCAGACATGATCAGTATCCAGATCAACCAGTTTCTCAGTTCCGTCATGATATGCCGTCCACGCTTCAGTATTGACGACAAGATCATCCTGTATCCCCCTGATGACAAGAAGGGGACCTTTATAACTTGCAATGGCACCAATTGGATTCATTGTGAGTACTTCTTTAAAGAACTTGCCTTTAAGTGTTGTGTGGTTGCCCCACGGTGTTGTCGCAGAGAATTTTTTCTCAGGATCGCTATTTGTCGCTTCAAGAACCAAGTCGGAGCCCATTAGATTAGAGTAAGTCATGTATGGATGGGTGACAGGTGCCCAAAGTACGACCGAATTGATGTCAGGGTTGAATTTTGCCACATGGCTGGCAATCAGGCCGCCTTGACTCCATCCGAGAACACCGATTCTGGCTGTATCAATCTGATGGCTATTTTTGAGCCATTTAATTGCAGCATTGGCATCTTCAATTTGGCGGCTAAATGTGGTGTCTTCCCATTTACCATCACTATCACCGGACCCACGAAAGTCAATCCGCAGACTTGCAATACCCTGTTCGGCCATTATTCTCGCCGCTCGAGAATAGATCCCTTCATCTGTGCCTTTGATTTGTAATTCGTCTCGGTTGCCCATAAAACCATGAAGCATTAACACGACTGGGGGACGAACACTATTCTCTGGGATATTCAGTGTTCCGATGACTGTCTGACCGCTAACATTAATACGTATATCACTTTCAGCAGCATAGATTGAATGTGATAATGTCAGTGAACTAATCAGCGATAAGTATGATATTGATTTTTTAAAAGAGGGCATGTATTCTACCATCTAAATTATTTAAGTTGTATATTAAATATTTTTTGTGAGTAATAGATTATTGATTACCTTGTTAGGGTAATAACTTAGCCAATATAACGTTGTTATTAATTTATGAGTAACTGCTTCTATTGTATATTACGTAAATAAAAGCAGTTGAGTTAATAAATAGGGTTGAAGTGAATATTAATATTCAAATAAGTTATCTATAAACTTTCTTGTTTTTAGAGGTGTAACTAAACTATCTGGGTAAATAATATATAGCGCTGTATCCCATGTATACTCCGATAAAAGGCTTAATAGGATGCCTTGTTGGATGGCGGGTTCAGCAATAAAATCGAGAGAAACGGTGATCCCAAGACCCTGAATTGCAAATTCAGATAATAATTTTTCACTGTGCGATTCTATGTAAGACTCAATATAAGGAGAAACTGCATCAGTGATTTTTCCACTAGCATCGACAAAGGTCCATTTTTTGTTAGTTAAACAGTGGGCGTAGTTCATGCAGCGGTGATGGACTAAGTCCTGAGGATGCATTGGCATCCCGTGCTGTTCAATATACCGAGGTGAAGCCACCACAAATGTTTTTAAATTCTTTACCTTACGGCCTTTATATGAACTGTCACTTGGCTGACCGATATAGAATGCAGCATCAAAGCCTTCACCAACTAAGTCACCAATCGTATTATCGAAGACGATGTCTAAATTTAGGTTAGGGTAGTTCACCATAAATTTTGACAGTACATCGGTAATAAATGGGTCATGTTCAAGGACTGGTGGTATTTTTAATCTTAACTTCCCTCTGACTTCTCCTTTTCTGTCATCAATATATTCGTAGCATTCATTGATGCTGGAAAATATGATCGTACATTTTTCATAAAGATAGCGACCTTCATCTGTCAGGTTTATTTTTCTTGTTGTCCTTTGTATAAGAGAACAATTTAAGTTTTTTTCTAATTGATGAATATGCTTACTGACGACAGATTTTGAAAGGTAAAGTTTATCGGCGGCAATAGAAAACGATCCATATAAAACCACATGATAAAATGTTTTTAATAAATTTAAATTTAGTGAATTCATGCCGCTCTCCTTTGGTTGATATATTATACGTTTGCAACAAGGAGTAAAGCGACAAGTGGCTGATTATTGTTTCCCTGATGGAAACATATAATTCTCACGATAAATTTTAATAGGGTATATGCCTACCTAATGTTACATCAGGTGGGCATATACGGGGATAGATTAAGACGCAGGCTTTAATAGCTGGCCAAGGTAGCGCACTACATGTGAAGCATCGTTAGCCGTAGCGGTAATTTTGCTGATAATGGCTTGTGCTCGTGGGTCATCTTCATTAAGCGCCGCTTTAACCTTCGCGATCATCGCGTGAGCATTTTCAAGTTTTTGCTTACAGTCTTCAAAAAGCAAAGTCAGGATTTGCATATCAACATCACCGCCTTTGTTGAACATGTCTGCGGCAATGTTGTACACAGTGTGGAATTTAGTGGCAGTGTCTTTCTTCTCTTCTTGAACGTCTTTGGCCCAGTCTTCCGCCCAGTTCTTAAAGATAATTGCAAGTTGAGGATTTGGTGCAATGTTAACGAGTTGCATTAAGTGTGTCCTTAGCCGTTCAAGCGAATAGTAGCGGCTGTAGTGTAATAGAGAGCACGAAGAGGATAAAGTGATAGGGTGTTATTACCTTATTGGCTGTATGAAATATCAGCACAATCGTTCAGGAAGCATGTGTATGCGCATAATAAAAAAGGGCTTGTAAACAAGCCCTTTAGCTATTTGTCGACACTGATGGTGTCAGAACATGGCAGATTAGTTAGCGCGGTTGAACGTAACCACTTCGTAGTTCAGTGGTTTTAGTACTGGCGTGTTTTCAGCGATATAGTCGATAACCGCTTGTGCGTCTGTATTACAGCGTGTGTTCTCAGCTTTACAGTTTGGAGCGGCACCTTCATAACGAACCTTGTACTTACCTTTAACGCTTTCGATGTTCTTAACAGGGAATGCCGTCAGTTTTTCGTTCACATAGGCTAGGTCTACACGGCCTGAATCTTTCTTCTGAGCATTGAACAGTGGAGTCCAGCCATCATTACCTGTTGCGTTGTAGTTGTTGATAGCAACGTTATAGGTTTTGTTATCTTGCAGTGCTGTCCATACTGGTTTCTCAGCAGTACCCGTCATTACTTCAACAAAGTCCAGCTTGCCCGCTTTACGTGGTGTGGTTTCAGTGAATTGGTAACGGATGTGGCCGCCGTATGGGAATTTACCCGCGTGTGAACCTTCAGGTAGTGTTGCGCCGACAGTGCTCTCAAGAAGATCACGAATCACTTTACCTTTTACAGGTACTACTGACATGAAGTTAGAGAACGGGATCAATTCAAGCGCAATGTTACCTTCGCGGTATTCACCAGCTTCGATATTTTTACGGATACCGCCAGCACCGATTAGCGAGAAGTCTACCTTCATGCCTGTAACAGCTTGTACTTCTGGGGAGTTAGCCCAGTAGTATTGGCCAGCGGCAAGGATTGGTGCAACATCTGAACCGTGTGCATCAGTCCCTTTGTCACCTGGGCGACGTTCATGGATGATTTCAGTTGGAACCTGAGCAATCACTTTGCCATATGCTTTATCAACGGCTGGCTTATATTTGCTGTCGATTAATTGACGCATTGCTGCTTCTTCAGCAGTAATGGCAATGTTCTCTTCACCTTCAACGAAGTTCACGACGTCAGCAGTTTCTTTTGCACTGAACTTGCTGTCTGCTTCACGCATTGGTGAGTGGAAATACTCATCATTGGTTAGCAGCGTATTTAAGCCTGCACAGTTTGTGACGGTGCCTTGAGCATCAAAGCTAACATCAACTTCACCAATTGCCTGAGCATATTGACCCGCTTGTACAACACATGTCTGGCTAAGGCCGTTAGGGTTTGTCACCATTTGAGCGTAGGTGCCTGTGTGGTCGTGGCCGATGTTAGTAAAGTCACCCAGTAGTGTGTGTGAGTGGCCGCCGACAATAAGGTCAATACCATTTACTTTTGATGCGACATCCAGATCAACCGCATTACCGATGTGAGTCAGGGCGATGACATTGTTGATGCCTTTTGCTTTAAGCATGTCAACCGTCGCTTGCGCTGACTTAACCATGTCATGGAATTCTACGTTACCCGTGTTTGGTGCTAGGTTTGGCATATCCTCAAGGGCTAGACCAAATACTGCAACTAAATCTTTATCTTTTGGCAGATTGTTCAGATCGGTAACCGGTGTTTTTTTATTGCCATCGAAAGCGAAAACAACAAAAGGTTTTAGGTTTGTCTGATTTTTTAGATCTGCATCTTTGCTTGTATCAACATTCGCAGCAAGAACCGGGAAATTGATCTCACTGATGAACGTATTAAGCTTGGCATTGTTTAGATCAAACTCGTGGTTACCCAGAGCCATGGCATCAAGACCCATGCGGCTAAGTAGATCCGCATTCATCGCGCCTTCGTTGATTTTGAAATAGGCGCTACCTTGCCACGCGTCACCACCGTGAAGGAAAAGGAAGCTTTTATTGTCTGCTTTAGCATCAGCTTTGTATTCTTCTGCCATCGTCTGAAGACGTGGATAGCCACCGAACTCGTTATATACCAGAGTATCATTGGCTTTAAAGCTTGATTTAACTGGATCGAAGTTTGAGTGAGTGTCGTTAATATGCGCGACGGTCAGAGTGAAAGAATCGTTTGATTCAGTCGGAGTTTGAGAACAACCAGCAAGAGCTAAAGTGACGGCAAGTGCAACTAGAGGCTTGGAGAATGTCATTTAAATACCTATTTATTATTATCTGTCCATGGGGAGTTTGGTGTGTTTTTACAGAGGCCAAACAGGGAAAAGCCCTACAAAATTGAGGCGGAAGCACTATATAGCAGATGAAATGAGTCATCAATTGCAAAAAAGTGAAACTGAGATCACTGTTTCAAATCTACGCTTTTATTGCGTTTTTTATGACTATTCTTTCCGTCTATGGGAAAAAAATCCCGTAATAATGAGTGGTAAACGACAAGCGCTCTTTTTTTGTGAAGTTTGGCGTTGTATGAAAAACACCCAGCTTGAGCTAAACAAGAATGATAGTTAATTGAGGAAGAAGATAAATAACGGATACAGGATTTTATTGTTAATTATGTTGTCGCACTGTGAAAGGCAATAACGTATTGGATTAATAATCTATTTAACCTTGCTTGTGATAGGGGTACGATCACAAATTAAGGATGGGAAATTATCATTCCCTTGCTTAAAAAGTGCGTCAATGGAAAAATTTCCCACGTAATGGCGAAGACGGGAAATAAAACCCATGAATAAGCAAGATTTCATCAATGCGGTAAATAAATTCGACACACACAGTGAGGCTGAAAAACGTATCGCCGAGTATTTTATGGCGCATTACGCTGTATTACCTTTTTCTAAAATTGATGAACTTTGCAAACAAATTGGGGTTGGGAAGGCGACTCTTGGCCGTTTTCTCCAGCGGCTAGGTTTCAGTGGTTTTATTCAGTTTAAAAAGCAGGTGACCGATGATTTAACTCAGATCCTGACAACACCCATTGAGCGTTATGAATATCATACAACTGACCCAACACAAGGTTCTACGAAAGGAGTGCTCGCTAATCATTATTGTGAAGTAATGGATAATATGGAGAAGACCTTTGAGGCGCTCTCTGAGCAAGATTTCGACGAAGCAATTCATATTATGCGCGAGCCAAAAGGCAAGTTGTATGTCATGGGGAGTGCGTCGTCTGAAGCGCTAGCATCATATTTTTATTTATTGGCACGCTATTTACGTAAGGATGTCGTGTTATTAAAGGCCGATATTTCCACCCTGCCTCATCAATTGGTGGATGTTTGCGAAGACGATATATTATTCGCGATTTCTTATCATCGTTTTTCTAATATCACCGTGAAACTTGTACGTTGGTTTCACGAGAGTGGGGGGCGGATCATTGTCGTCACGGATCAACCTGTCAATCCTTTTGTGGCGTACAGTAACGTACAGTTTAGTGTTGAAAGCGCCGGGAATGGATTTTTTAATAACCGCGCGGCAGGGTTTGCGTTAATTGAAGCATTAATAAAAGGCCTGTCACAACATAAAGAGAAAGATAATCGTTTTAATCGAATTGAGGGACTATTCGACGAATTCAGTATATTTAAAACGTGATTGATAACGTTTTTTAATTCCACCTATCTTTGCTAGTTATATTTTATGTTTGTCATGGAATGGCTATATTCGTTTTTAATTAAAAATATCAGTGCGATAGACATATATGTATCGCGATTGTTTTTATTGAAAATACGGCCTTCGTTGAGTGAAATACATTGCATATTTTAATAATTATTTACTGTTTAAGAGGTCACTAATGATTACCTATCTAGCGTTACCGTCCATCGTCGGTGTCGGTTATTTCATTATAAAAAAATACAATACTCAGGCTGTACTGTTTTGTGCGGGCTTAATGATGATTGCGCTTGGTGTGCTTAATGGCAATACCGAATTTTTACCAAAAGGCGGGTCACATACTGGTTCTATTGTGGTGGACTTCTTTGAAGTCATCAAGGTTATATCATCAGGTACATTGGCGAAATTAGGCTTAATCATCATGGCCGTTGGTGGTTTCTCTAAGTACATGGGCCACATTGGCGCCGCGAATGCAATGGTACAAATTGCCACCAAACCGCTCTCTCATATCAAAAACCCTTATATGGTTTTGGCAATGGCGTATGTGATTGGTCAGATGATCAATATCTTTATTCCTAGTGCAACGGGTTTGGCATTGCTACTGCTTGTTGCGATGTACCCAGTATTGGTGGGCGTGGGCTGTAACCCAGCGGCAGCAGCTGCTGTCGTTGCGACTACGGGCTGTCTTGACCTTGGTCCAGCGTCATCTGCTGCAAACAAGGCTGCAGAAGTATCAGGTATTGATGTGGCAACGTACTTCGCCAGCTACCAGTTACCTGTAGCAATGGTCGCAATGGTCGTGATTGCGGTACTACACTTTTTCTCTCAGCGCTATTTTGACCGTAAAGATGCAGAAAATGGTGTGACTCACGAATTTAACTTTGAAGCGAAAGAGCAGCGTAAAGCCCCTAAGTGGTTCGCCATGCTGCCTGTTCTACCACTTATTTTGCTACTTACGTTCAGCAAATTTGCCATTACCACCATCAAAATGGATGTAGTGACAGCGATGTTCATTGCATTGTTTGTCTCTATGGTGTGTGATTTTATTTACTCCCGTGATGGTAAAGAAGTGGCTTCATCACTGAAAGTTTACCTAGAAGGCATGGGAAATGTGTTCTCAGGTGTAGTGACACTGATTATTGCAGCACAAGTGTTTGTTGTTGGTCTTAAAGCGATTGGCTTTATTGACTTGCTGCTTAGTTCAGCGTCAAACATGGGACTAGGTTATGCCGCGATGATTGTTATGCTGGTGGGTATCATTGTTCTTATCACCATGCTATCAGGTTCAGGTAATGCCGCATTCTTCAGCTTTTCTAATCTTGCTCCGGATGTGGCGGCGCAAGTTGGTACTGCAGCCGCGCATGTTGCGCTTCCTATGCAGCTATCAGCTGGTTTGATGCGCTCAGCCTCTCCAGTAGCGGGTGTGGTGATTGCTTGTGCAGCGGTAGCGAATGTTTCTCCAATTGAATTGGCTAAACGAACGGCTATCCCGATGCTAGGTGGTTTACTCACTGTGATGATTTGCTCACAAATTTTAGTGTAATTCTTTCATAGTCAGGCAGTGGGGGATATCCTCTACTGCCTTCTTTTGTTTTTGCCTTTTATTTTTTATTTCGGTTATCTCCGATTGTTAATTTATTACCCTGATGTGGGAGCATTCTATGAATATTGTTGATCGTTTTTTGAATTATACCCGTATTAACACAACAACCAGCCGCGAAAATGGAGCGGCGGGAATCATGCCTTCTTCTCCTGGTCAGATGGAGCTAGCGCAACTGGTTGCTCGTGAACTGGAAGCTCTGGGTTTGGAAGATATTGTTCTGCGTGATACGGCGATTTTAACCGCGACGTTACCGGCTAATACCGATGAAGCTATTCCAACCGTGTCGTTTTTTGGCCACCTTGATACCAGTGCCGAGCAGCCAAGTGATACCCATGCACATATTGTAAATTATACTGGCGGTGATATTACACTTAACCCGGCCTTGAATATCGTACTGAAAGAAGCAGAGTTCCCCGAACTTGCCCGCTATCTGAACCAAGAGATCATTGTGACGGATGGTACCAGCTTGCTAGGGGCGGATGATAAAGCGGCTATCGCTGCTATCATGCATGCGATGCAGGTACTGACTAGTAACCCTGATATTAAGCATGGTCCAGTTAAGGTTGCATTTGTTCCTGATGAAGAGCAAGGCTTGCGCGGCGCAAAAGCTTTTGATGTTGAAAGCTTTGGTGCTGACTTTGGTTATACGCTTGATTGCTGTGGTATTGGTGAGTTTGTCCATGAAAACTGGAATGCAGGCGATGCAGTTATTACGTTTACTGGTCAATCTGCACACCCAATGTCGGCAAAAGGTAAATTAAAGAATTCCTTGCTGATGGCACATAAGTTTATTGCCATGCTACCTGCAGGTGAAGCCCCTGAATATACTGAAGGCTGTGAAGGCTATTACTGGGTTAAAGAACTGGCTGGTAACAGTGCGAAAACAGTGTTAAAGATGGATATTCGTGACTTCACTAAGCAGGGCTATGCGACACGCATGGCATTTTTGCAGCAATTAGCAGATAGCTGCCAAACCTTGTGGGGTGAGGGCAGTGTGCAGATTGGTTTGTCAGATCGCTATGAAAATGTTGCCAATAGCCTGGAAGGTGATGCAAGCTTCCCTATTGATATCGCCAAAGAAGCTTATGCACGGAACAACATCGAGCTGAAAGCCATTCCGATGCGTGGTGGTTACGATGGTGCGGTATTGTCGCAGAAAGGGCTTCCTTGCCCGAACATCTTCACGGGGGCGCATAACTTCCATTCTATTTATGAGTATTTGCCTGTGAAATCACTTGAAGCAGCCAGTGCTGTCGTGGTGGATGTGATCCGTATTACTGCAGAAAAAGGCGCAAAGTAACGCCTTACTCGCAATAATTATTGTTGATGAGATAAAAGAAGAGCCAGCATGATGCTGGCTCTTTTTATTGGGCGTTTACATTAAGATTATGGTGATTACTTAATTTCTACTGGCTTTGCATCTTCAGGGTGCCATGCACCTTCCAGATCATCCAGTTCAGGGAACTTAGAGCGATCAAACTCCGGCGTCTTACCTTGTTTAAGCTGAATCTCGTAGTCTTTGATCACCTTGATGGCGAGTTTAGACAGAAGGATCAGCGCCACGATGTTAGTCAGTGCCATCATACCCATTGAGGCATCAGCTAGGTTCCATACTACAGGTAGCGATGCTACCGAGCCAAACATCACCATGCCTAGTACACAAAGGCGGAAAACAAATAGGCCTTTCTTCGTGTTACCGTTCAGGAACATGATGTTGGTTTCAGCGTAGCTGTAGTTTGCAATGATCGACGTGAAACAGAACAAAATAATCGCTGCAGCCATAAAGAAGGTTGTCCAGCCACCTAGTTCGCTAGTCAGTGCTTGTTGTAGCAGACTGATTCCTGTTGCTGCATCAGGCTGGTTCATTACACCACTCAGCATGATCATCGCTGCCGATGCTGAACAGATCACAATGGTATCAACGAAAACACCGAGCATCTGAACAAAGCCCTGAGAGGCAGGGTGGTTAGGGTTAGGTGTTGCACTCGCTGCAACGTTTGCCGCAGAACCCATACCGGCTTCGTTAGAGAACAGGCCACGAGCAATACCACTCTGCATTGCTTGAGCAACAGTATACGCCACACCACCTGCTGCTGCTTCTTGCCAACCAAAAGCGCTTTTCACGATAAGAGAGAGAACGGCTGGAAGCTCAGTGATGTTCATCACAACGATAACCATAGCAATAGCAAGGTAGCCAATCGCCATAACAGGAACAATACGTGCTGATGCTGCAGCTACTTTACGCAGACCACCCATGATAAAGAATGCAGAGAAAGCAACAAGCACCACACCCATTACTGTTTCATTAAATCCAAATGAGTGACTAAGCGCATCAGTAATGGTGTTTGCCTGTACCGCATTGAACACTAAACCGAACGCAATGATTAAAAATACGGAGAAGAGTGAACCCATCCAACGTTGGCCTAGGCCTTTTTCCATGTAGTAAGCAGGGCCACCACGGTACTGACCATCGACATCTTTGGTTTTATAAATCTGAGCCAGCGTTGACTCAACAAAAGCGGTAGACATACCGAATAGGGCAATAAGCCACATCCAGAAGATAGCTCCTGGACCACCTGCTGCGAGTGCAACCGCAACCCCCGCCATGTTACCAGTACCTACACGGGCCGCCATAGACGTACAGAAGACTTCGTAAGAGCTGAGGCCGTTATCGACTTCTTTACCGCTTTTCAGTACGTCAATAGCGTGTCTGAACTGACGGATCTGAATGAAGCCCAGACGTATTGTGAAGTACACGCCTACACCAACCAGTAAGTAGACAAGCAGTTGCCCCCAAAGTACCCCATTTATAGCGTTGATTACAGCTCCTAGGCTGTTGTTCAACGTAGTCACCCACGTCTCGTTAATAACACTCATAATTATTTCCTGTATATGACACTCAGTTACTATTCGTAACCGAGTAAACTGGAACGTCCATTTAAGTGACAGTTCATGAATATGATTCTGAATTTATATTTTTATTGCTGTTGAAATACAGCTTATATATTGCTTGATGCAGTTACATTTGAGAAACATAGAATCAGATGTTTCATCTGCAGACGGGGTGGTAAGTTAGCATGAAATTCACAAAAATCAGCGTGATTTAGATCACACTTTTTGAAGAGAAGAGTGATAACAAGCTGTATTTTGATGTGAGGTTGTATATTAAGTACTTTAAATACAAACGGTTATGTTTTTTGGGTGAGCGTTGCGAGTGATGTGTTTTGAATTGTGTTCAATTGTGTTTTTATCTGGTATTTACACTGGTTTAACGTTAATTGTTGATATATTTAACGTTATTGTGTGGGCTGAATTTTGTCAATTCTTAACATATGAGAAATAACCAAGAGTGAACAAAATGATGGAATGATTAAATGAGCCGTGATTTACGGTATTTTGTGAGAGATGAAAATTACATGATGAGAATAAAAGAATGGCCGAGGATAAACTCGGCCATTTATTAGCTGATAGAATAGTCGTGTTTAATGCAGACGTGTTGAATAGCTGTCGAAAAATAGGCTCACTTTTGCGCTATCAAGCTGATTAGAATTGCTGTGTGTTCGATGAATGTCTTCTGTAGTAGATACCCTAAATTGATGGCCACAGGTACAAAGGTAGACACCGGTATCGGCGACAAGAAACTCATCGCTTTGACCACATTGGCTGCATATTGGAAAATATTGCATTGACTTCTCCGTCTAGAGTTATCGCATATGTTATGTTGAATCTGCATTCGTCATTTTTATTAATAATATACTCAATTTTTTGTTTTCATGTACAGGGTAAATGTGGAATTCGGAACTAATGTAACTTGAGCATGACGACATAGTACTGCTTGTCTTTAATGGTGAGTATAAAAGGAGTGTAATTATTAGAGAGAGAATCAATAAAAGGTAATCAATGAACACTTAAGTTTGCATTTTCTTGGATCATGATCTAGTTGAATTGAATAAAAAACCCGCTAATTAGCGGGTTTTTGCTTTTGCTGGTTGATATTAGAAGGATGTACGTTTATAGCGACGATATTCAGACTGCCAGAAGTTCTCATTAATTTTTTCTTTAATGCGCTCATCTGTATTTTTCGGTGCTTTACGCTGTTCTACTGCTTTCTTAGCAACAGCAAAAGCGATATGGCGAGATACATTCTGGATTTCTTCCAGTGGTGGAAGCAGGGCGCCATGGCCATTGATTGCAAGAGGCGAACATTCTGCTAGCGCGCGGCTACTTTCCATCAGCATCTCATTGGTAACACGACGTGCACCAATGGCGAGTACTCCTAAACCAATGCCAGGGAAAATGTAACTGTTATTACATTGTGCAATTGGGTAGGTTTTACCATTATGCATAACAGGTTCAAACGGTGAGCCTGTAGCAACTAATGCATGACCATCAGTCCAGCGGATAAGATCGGCAGGTGTCGCCTCAACTCGGCTAGTCGGGTTTGATAGAGGGAAGATAATTGGGCGTTCACAATGCGCATGCATTTCACGGATCACATCTTCACTGAATAAGCCCGGTACACCTGAAACGCCAATCAAAACGGTTGGTTTGGCATTACGCATAACATCCAGTAAAGAGATATTATTGTCTTCAGTTTTCCATTTGTTAATCTTTTTACGGGTTTGAACCAACTGCTTTTGGAAAGACAGCAGATTTGGCATGTCATCAACAAGTAGGCCCCAGCGGTCAACCATGTATACCTGACCACGTGCCTGTTGCTCGGAGATACCTTCTGATGTCATTTGCGCAATAATCGCTTCTGCAATACCACAACCCGCTGAACCCGCGCCCAAGAAAGTAATACGTTGCTCAGACAGTTTGCTTCCTGCCGCTTTACAAGCTGCTAGTAGAGAACCAACAGTTACAGCGGCAGTGCCTTGAATATCATCATTGAAGCAACATACGGAATCTTTGTAGCGCTCAAGTAGTGGCATCGCATTTTTTTGCGCGAAGTCTTCAAATTGAATAAGTGCATCAGGCCAACGGTGTTTAACGGCCTGAATAAATTCATCGACAAATTTGTCGTATTCCTGACCAGAAATACGAGGATGGCGCCAACCCATATACATTGGATCTGACAGACGTTGAGGGTTGTTTGTACCAACATCAAGGACAACTGGCAGTGTATATGCAGGGCTAATACCGCCACAAGCAGTGTAGAGCGCTAGCTTACCGATTGGAATGCCCATGCCGCCGATACCCTGATCGCCGAGGCCAAGGATACGTTCACCGTCAGTAACTACTATAACCTTAACATTGTGACGAGAAGCATTGTTGAGCATTTCTTCAATGCGATCTCGGTTTGGATAGGAGATAAACAGGCCGCGGCCACGACGGTAGATGTTAGAGAAATCTTCACAAGCCGCACCAACAGTGGGTGTATAAATGATAGGCATCATTTCGGAGATGTGATTTTCAACCAAACGGTAGAAAAGGGTTTCGTTAGTATCTTGGATGTTACGTAAGTAGATGTGCTTATCCATATCATTTTCAAATTTTGAAAACTGCTGATAGGCACGTCCTGCCTGTTCTTCAATGGTTTCAATTGCTTCTGGAAGTAGACCTTCCAGATTGAAGAACATACGCTCTTCGACAGAGAATGCACTTCCTTTGTTTAGCAGGGGCGTTTCAAGTAACGCAGGGCCTGCGTAGGGAATGTAGAGAGGGCGTTTATCGTTGTTCATGCAATAGACTCTGTTTCATTTTGGTAGAGGAGAAATGAAAATATAGCTGTTTTTCATTAAGGCGCTAATCGTAGATCTACCCGGTTGATATTACAAAGGGAATCATCGTAAAAATCGAGAATCAGATCATGTTTTGAGTCGATATTTTACAGTCATTAACATGGGAATTCCAACATGGTTAGCATTATGTGTTCAATGCGTCAGTTTGTTTGTGTTTATGTTGTTGAATTGACTTTTTTTGGTTGGCCACCTGTGGTGATTTAAGCCTAAGGAAAATGGCTACTGGGGAAGCTTACGTTATACCGTCTGTATGATGCAATTATGTTGATGGCGTTTCTTTTTGTGTGTTTTTGTGTCGCAATGATGGTAGGTATTGTTGATTTTATGATGTTGCAATCGATTGTTCGCTTGTTCAGAGCGTCATGATTACAGTGAGTTATAACCATAAAGATGGTAATGTTTTGATCATTCTAATTGGCCGTTTGCGTATAAGGAACACGTGTAATCAATGAAATTTGAAATTGAACAAATCAAACCGGAATTTGATCTTGATATAAAGCATATCATTCAGTCGGTAGGTGCTGAGTTTGGCGCGATTGGTGATGGCTTTGGTCCGTCAGATGCAGAAGTTTCCGCTATGAGTGAGCATTACACAGATGAGAATCGTAGTCGCTATTTTATCGCTCGATTGAACGGAAAAGTGGTTGGTGGTGCGGGGGTTGCACCGTTTGGGCAGTATGGCGATGTATGCGAACTTAAAAAGCTTTTTATCTTACCGGAATGCCGAGGACTAGGCGTTGGCAAGGCTTTATCTGAATATTGTTTAGAATATGCCAGAAATACGGATTTCAAACGGTGCTATTTAGATACGTTATCAACGATGCATTCTGCCATTTCGTTGTATGTACGATTAGGTTTTACACATTTATCACAACCCCTTGAAGGAACCATTCATAACGGTTGCGATGTATGGATGCTAAAAGAGTTGAAATAAGCTATTTTTAGATAATGTATGACAAGATAAAGCCGCCAATGAATGGCGGCTTTATTAATGGTTGTGACAGGCAACGGGATTAGGCACTAAATTTGCTAAGTCCCTTAATAATGCCAAGGAAACTTACTGAAGTCCTGATCACGCTTTTCGAGGAAGGCATCACGCCCTTCTTGTGCCTCTGCTGTTCCATAAGCTAAGCGAGTTGCTTCACCGGCAAACAGTTGCTGACCCACCAAACCATCATCAGGTAGGTTGAAACCGTATTTCAGCATACGCATCGCAGTTGGTGACTTGCTGTTGATCTCTTTTGCCCAACGTAGTGCTTCTTCTTCGAGCTCGACGTGATCAACCACCTTGTTTACCATGCCCATTTCATAAGCTTCCTGTGCGCTGTAATTAAAGCCACAGAAGAAGATTTCACGAGCACGTTTCTGACCAATCATCTTAGCTAGGTATGCAGAGCCATAGCCTGAGTCAAACGATGCTACATCAGGATCGGTTTGTTTGAAAATTGCATGCTCTTTAGAGGCTAAGGTCAAATCACATACAACGTGCAGGCTGTGCCCGCCGCCAACGGCCCAACCGGGTACAACCGCAATCACGACTTTAGGCATAAATCGAATCAAACGCTGTACTTCAAGGATATGTAGTCGACCCATACGAGCGACATCAGCCGTACCGGCTTCTTCGCCTTCGTATTTATAGCCATCTTTACCACGAATACGCTGGTCGCCACCGGAAGAGAAAGACCATTGCCCTTTTTGAGACGGTCCATTACCGGTTAGTAGCACACAACCTACATCAGACCACTGGCGAGCGTGATCAAGTGCCGTGTAAAGCTCATCGACAGTTTTTGGTCGGAAGGCATTTAAGCAGTCCGGACGGTCGAGGGCAATACGAACAGTGCCTTGATTTTTTGCGCGGTGATAAGTGATATCTTCAAAATCAAAGCCAGGGACTTCATCCCATAGATCGGGATTAAAAATTGCTTTGTTGGTCATGATGACGACGGCCTCATAGAATTGGAGTAACACAGGCTAGGGGGTTGACGAAAAATGTCAATGCTTTATGACGCATTGTGACAATTCTAGCAAGGAATTATAGCGAGTCGTTCAAGAATCAATCATTGCTTTTATTGCGCGTGGCTGACTGCTGGCTGTATGCAGTCAACGTTGATGTTGACCAATTAATGCCCAATCAATAAAGAAAGATTATCTCGTGATCTTGGTTTGTTTTTGATGCTAACCAACTGAAAATAAACAACTGTCATGTTAGTGTCAGGCTAGTGTCGTTCACATTTCGGCTCCGTATGGATAGTGTTTGTTCAAACAGCAGAAAGGAATCAATGATGATTGTGAGAAAACAGAGGTTAAAACGAGGTTGGTCTCAAGAGCACCTATCGCAACTTAGCGGATTAAGTGTTCGCACTATTCAGCGAATAGAGCGAGGGCAAAATGCGGGGCTTGAATCGTTAAAATCACTGGCTGCTGTTTTTGAACTTAACGTTACTGATCTTCAAATGGAGCCTGATATGAGCGTCGATACAAATAATGATGAAATTCAAGTCACGCAGGAAGAAAAAAAAGTCATAGAACAAGTCCGAGAAATAAAAGGCTTTTATTCTCACCTTATTACCTATGGTTTAGTGATCACCCTGTTATTTGGGATCAATCTGTTTACCGACCCAAGTTATATCTGGGCATGGTGGCCAGCAATGGGGTGGGGGATTGGCATTGTTTCCCACGGATTAAGCGCTTTTGAAGTGTTGAATTTTTTTGGTGCCGATTGGGAAAAGCGACAAATTGAGAAACGTCTGGGTAGAAAGTTATGATGGATGATTAACGCGTTATTCACTGTTATACGCTAATGCCTTTGAGTAAATCGGATTTTGATAGTGCGCGATGAGCCAGCGCTGAAGGTATGGATAGGGAGAAGAAAGGTACCATTGGCGATCAACACGAGAAAACTGGCGGATGAAAGGCAACAGTGCATAATCCACTAAGCTCGGTGTGTCGCCCATGATAAATGCCTGTCTTTCTAAATGCTGTTCTAGTTGTGCTATGAATACTTCACACTGTTGACGATATTCAATATCATCATTGTGATGATAACGTGCTGCGGTTTTGTATTTTTCCAATACACTGACGAAGTCATTATCGCTGCGGGCAATGAGAATTTTCATTTCTGTAAAAGCCTCTGGTTGCTCGCGGTAGAGTATGTTCTTTGGGTCGTTCTGGGTTAATGCCCACAGCATAATATCGAGGCTCTCATCAATAACCGATGAGTCAGTTAGTTGTAAGACGGGAACCGTTCCTTTCGGTGATATTGCCAGCATTTCCTCAGGTTTATTTTTTATTACAACGTCACGTAATGATACCGGCTGTTCAGCGAGAAGCAGCCCGAGCCTGGCTCGAATGCAATAAGGGCAGCGACGTAAAGAATACAGTATAGGTAATGGCATGAGCTTTCTTATCCATCTTCAATAGAAGTCAGCAATTCATGTTAATTGTGATATCTGTTTGATAGGAAATCAAAAGGCAATGCAAAAAAGGGGGATGAAAATAATAAACAAGGATGAGGTGAAATCCAGACACAAAAAAACCTGAAACAGGCTTTAATGTCGTAATCAGCTATATCTGTTTGTTAAGGTTTGGTGCGGAGAGAGGGACTTGAACCCTCACGTCCTTGCGGACACTAGCACCTGAAGCTAGCGCGTCTACCAATTCCGCCACCACCGCACATTACCTTAACGGTGTCACACCTAATTTAAATTGGAGCGGATAACGGGAATCGAACCCGTGTCATCAGCTTGGGAAGCTGAGGTAATGCCATTATACGATATCCGCGTATTTAACTAAGTGCCTGATTACGTTGGAGATAGTATTCCCGAACTGCTGTCCCTGCAATGGCATCAGTTACATTTTGTTACACGGATCACACTTTTGGCTGTATTTAATTATGATGTGATTAAACAATGATCGATATTGAGTGGGTGGTGATTTTTTTATGAATGAATTTCATACTGTTTGTGATTGTCAACGTTGTGTTAGTTCCGTGAACAGTAGAAATAAAGTGATTGAAATGCGCATCTTTAGCCAGCTTGGGTATACTTATCTGCAAAATATACAGTGAGGATTGTTTGATGATTAAAAGCTCAAAGAGGTCATTGCCTCTTATACTTAGTCTGTTGCTCAGTTCGGTCGTATTAGTGGCGTGTAACGATTCGGCATCGGTGTCGGATAAAGCGGTTAGTCCTGATTCCACACAAACCGAAACGACGTTGACTGATAATACGACTAATGAACAGAAAACCACCACTGGTGATATTGTTGGTGGTGATGTAGATCAGCATGGATGTCAATCATCGGCGGGCTATAGTTGGTGTGCAAAAACCAATCAGTGTGAACGGCCATGGGAGTTGGCTAAGAAACAGTCATTCGATAACACGGAAGAGGCATTTACAGCATTTTGTGCTGGCACTGAAAAATAGCGTTCTTGTCAGACAGGTTCGCTGAATGAAAAAAAGCCCCGCAGAATAATCTGCGGGGCTTTACTTTGTGTATAGAATTATTTGTGATTATTGAATGACGGGTTCAGCCTCAGCCTGCACTTCGCTAGGTTGATCTTCTGCTTTCATCATGCGTGTCAGTAGCGGACAGGTAACCGCCATTAGGATTGCCACGGCAAGAGTCACGAGGCCGATATTTTGGAATACATTGGTATACAGTGGCAGTGTTTGTAGCGGATCTGTCACATTTTCAGGTACGGCTGTGAATGATGCAACGTAGCCGCCAATGACGAAAGATGCGGCTTGAGTCAAGAACCATGCGCCCATGGTAAAGCCCATCAGACGCTGTGGTACTAAGCTAGCAACCATCGCGAGGCCTAAGCCACTGATTAATAACTCACCCAAGCTCTGGAATAAGTATACCAGCACCATCCAGCCCATTGATACCATACCTGTGCTATCAGCAAACATCAGGCCAGCACCTGCAACGGTCAAGAAGCCAAATGCAGACATGAACATACCAACGGTGAATTTACCTGGCATTGATAAGTCACGACCACGGCTACCGTAGTAAGTGTAAAGGTAAGCTAGGATCGGGCTACATAGCACGACCCAGAATGGGTTTAATGCTTGTAGGCTAACTGGGTTAACGGTAAAGCCCAAGAACTCAGTACGTACATTATAAATGGCAAAGAAGTTTAGTGACGTTGGCATCTGAGCGTAAAGTACATAGAAGACAATGGCTTGTATCATAAGAACAAATGCAACCATCATTTTTTGTCGAGCGGCACCCTTTTCCTTAATCATTTCTTTCACAAAGATAGTCACTACACCCACACCGATTAACCCCAATACGAGATTGGCCATCATGATGTTTTGTAGCAACCATGCGCAGATGATAGTGGAAACAATGGTCCCTGCAATAACCAAGCCAAGGGATTTCATGTTTAGTGGTTGACTGTCAGGCAGAGAACCAATGCCTTGAATGGTCTTACGGAACACGAAATAGCTAGCAAGGCTGGCAATCAGGCCAAGTCCACACACGACAAATGCCATAGTGTAACCGTATTTCTCTGCAATCACCGGGCTAAGAGAAAGGGACGTGAGTGAACCAATATTGATAGCCATGTAATACAGAGTGAAAGCACCATCAAGGCGGTTATCCCCTTTTTCATAGCATTTTGCTAGCAAGCTCGATGGGTTGGCTTTAAATAGGCCATTACCGACGGCAATCGTACCAAGTGCGTAGAAGATAAACGTTGGCTCGATGATAGAAAAACCCATCATAAAGTAGCCAATGGCTAATACAATCGCCCCGAAGATCATCGTACGCTTGGTGCCAAGGATATGGTCACCAACATATCCACCGACTGAAACTAAACCGTAAACGAGTGCAGCGAACGCACCGAAAGTGACAAAAGAGTCTTGCTGATTAAAACCAAGTTGTTGGACGAAAAAAACGGCGAGGATGCCCTGAAGGCCGTAATAACCAAAACGTTCCCAAAGTTCGAGAAAGAAAATCATTTTGAATGGTTTTGGTTGGTTGAAAATACTAATTGAATTGCTCATCCTAGTGTTTATCTCTTATTGAATTTCCATGAGTGGTGATTAAATCTGTTATTTGATCTAAATAAAGTGATATTAGCGACTATTTCAAAATGTAAATATTGATCTATATCACACTTTCATCTCATAAGTGATAGGTTGTACATAAAATTGAGCATAAAAAAAGCGAACGTAGACGTTCGCTTTATCAAAGAGGGGTATAAGCAGCAGATTATAGCGCTTGCAGGGCGAAGCGCTCGGTTGGTTCAACAATTTCTTGTTGCGCAGCGATGGTTTGTAATTCCCACTCACCACGATCTGACGTTGCTTTTAGCACAGCATAGCAGGCTTCGTTACAGTGAGCGAAAGCATCAATGGCATTGCCTCGCGCTAAAAGTTGACCAGTAAATAGGGCAGAAATAAGATCACCAACACCAACAGGCTGCTTATCAAACTCAAGATGAGGACGCTGTGCCAACCAGCAGCCGTCTTGAGTGGCTAGCATCATTGAGAACATTTCGTCAGATACGCTGTGTAAATGTTTCACTAGCACCATTTTCGGGCCTTTTGAAAGCGCCACGGTACATGCTTTAACCGCATCATCCAGCGAGTTGATTTCCATCCCCGCAAATTGGCTTAATTCAAATTGGTTAGGCACGATGATATCGGCCATTGGCATTAAAGTGTTGATCAAGTGCTCAGCAATGCCCGGTGCCACGATACAACCTTTATCTGGGGCGCCCATTACGGGATCGCACACATAAAGAGCGTTTGGATTGGCTGCTTTGACTTGGTTGACCGTATCCTGAATGGCAAGACATTGCTCTGCACTACCTTGATAGCCACTTAGAATGGCTTCGCAGTTTTCAAGCTGACCAATAGCGGCCATACCTGAAACGAGGGAGGTAATATCTTCTGCCTGGAATGCCCGGCCAGTCCATCCTTCTTTGTATTGAGTATGGTTGGAGAACTGAACCGTATGAATAGGCCACACTTCAAATCCCATACGTTGTAGCGGGAAAACAGCAGAGCTATTACCTGCATGACCATAAACGACATGAGACTGAATAGAGAGGATACCTTTCATTATTAGAATCCTGTTAGGGGGATGAATAAACGTTGGGATAATAATGATACTTGACCTTTATCACAATAAGTTCCTTTTAGATTGCATCTTCTTATACCGAATAATTTAATAATTTGTGTTCTAGGCCAACAATTCACATAAGAGTAGAATAGTATGGTTCAATTTCTAACCTTGACCGTTTAGATGCAATTAAATCAATTGCATAGCACTGCTAGGGCATGATGCTTATGAATGTGAATTTTACAAATGGTGACTCAAATATGAATAATAAAGTTCTGTTAATGAGTGCGGTGATTTTTATCCTCTCAGGGTGTGATAACTCGCTACCGAGTCAAGCACTGGGTACTCTGGAACGTGACAGGATCATATTGACCGCGACAGCCAATGAGATCATTCGTGCTCAGCCGATTGCGGAAGGAAGCGTTGTTCATCAGGGGGATGTGCTGGTTAAGCTTGATACCAAGCAACAAGAGGCGGTGCTTGCCAGAGCACGGGCGGAAGAGGCGAAGGCCCAGGCTTATCTTTTGCGGTTAACCAATGGGGAGCGCCCCGAAGATATTGCGGCATCGGCTGCAAGATTAGAACGTGCTAAAGCGACCTTGCTTGAATCTCAGCAATATTATCAGCGTATAAATCGCTTAGTGCAACAGAAGCTATTGAGTGATGCTGAACGTGATAGCGCACGGGCAGAACTCGATGCCGCAAAAGCCGATGTGGATTCTGCGTCAGAAGGTCTAGCAAAGCTAACCAGTGGTGAGCGACCAGAAGATATCAGACAAGCACAAGCAGCACTGGCAGCCGAAAATGCTGAAGTCGTATTACAGCAGCAAGTACTCAATGATCTTACTGTGGTTGCGACCCGTGATGGCATTTTAGACAGCTTACCGTATAACGTGGGTGAACGGGTGTCGATGAGCAGTATAGTTGCCGCCATTCAGGCTGATACACTGCCTTATGCAAGGGTGTATGTACCGGAGCCATACCGGGTTCACTTGCAAGTCGGAGATGTTTTTACGGTTCATGTTGATGGGATGGTGAATAGTTACCAAGGAACATTGCGATGGATTGCCACGGAGCCGGCATTTACCCCATATTATGCATTGAATGAGGAAGATCGCGCGCGGTTAGTGTATTTGGCCGAAATAGAATTGCCTGAATCTGCCATAGATTTACCCGCGGGTGTACCCGTTCAGGTGGATATGCCTAATGACTGATACCGCAATCATTGCCCGAGGGCTTACCCGAAAATTTGGTGATTTTACGGCTGTTGATGGGCTTAATTTGACTGTGCCCAAAGGCAGTATTTATGGTTTTCTTGGCCCCAATGGCTGTGGTAAATCAACCACACTACGGATGCTTACCGGATTACTGACTCCCACAGAGGGGGACGTCGAGGTTTTAGGGCTATCGATACCTAAACAGGCTGAAGCGCTCAGGTTACGAATCGGCTATATGACGCAGAAGTTTTCGCTGTATGACGATCTGACAGTGTATGAAAACTTGCAGTTTATTGGGCAGATCTACGGTATGCCAAGTAAACCGCTCCGAGCGCGTATTGCGGCTCAGTTACAGACTTACGGGTTAGACCAACGGTCGGCCCAACGGGCTGGTAGCATGAGTGGTGGACAAAAGCAGCGACTGGCACTGGCCGCCGCGACCATGCATGAGCCTGATTTATTACTGCTGGATGAACCGACATCTGCCGTTGACCCAGAAAATCGACGTGATTTCTGGGAGCAACTGTTTGATCTGTGCGATCAAGGTACCACCATTTTAGTGACCACCCATTACATGGATGAAGCCGAACGGTGCCATGGTTTAGCGATCATGGAATCAGGCGTTGTTCGTGCTAATGGTTCACCTGAAGCGTTAATGGCACAGATGGGCGTAAATGTGATTGAAGTAGAAGCGAGTCATTTACGCCAGTTGAAGGACAAATTACTGCAACGACCAGAAGTGCGCTCTGCCGCGCAGTTGGGGGTGCGACTACGGGTCTTAGTGCGACAAGAGGTACGCGATCCTATCGTCTGGTTAAGACATACTTTTCCGGAATTAGCGGCGAGTAAACTCACTTTCGCAAGACCAAGTCTTGAGGATGTGTTTGTCACATCTACGGGGGAGGGAAGGCAATGAATAGTGCCGTGACGATGAGTTTATTGCGGATTAAAGCCATTATGGTGAAAGAAATCCGTCAGCTTTCTCGCGATAAGATCACTTTTGGCATGGTGGTGATGATCCCATTAATCCAATTATTACTGTTTGGATATGCCATTAATACCGATGTCCGGAATATCCCCGTTGCTGTCGTGGATCAGAGCCATTCTGCTGCAGGGCGAATGATCACTGAATCAGTCAAAGCCACTCAGGTTATCGATGTAAAAGCCCAATTTGCGACACCCGCTGAGGCTGAGCAGGCGATTGTAAAAGGAGAAGTACGCGGTGCGCTGATTTTGCCTCGGGATCTGACACAACGTATTGTTCAACAAAGAACCGTGGGGCAATGGCTGGTGGACGGTTCAGACACCATGGTCAGTGCGGCACTGATGCAGTTGAAATCCATGCAGCTCGAAGGCCTTGTGACTTATCAGCCCAGCGGTCCACCAACATTTGAGGTGGCCTTGTTTTTTAATCCGGAGCGGCGCTCTGCGGTCAATATAGTCCCTGGATTATTGGGAGTAATCTTAACCATGACCATGATTTTGTTCACCTCAGCCGCCATTGTGCGTGAGCGTGAACGTGGTAACTTGGAATTGTTAATTACCACCCCTGTACACTCATTGGAGTTAATGATCGCGAAAATTATTCCCTATATCTTTGTGGGCTTAATTCAAGTCACGATCATATTGGGGCTGGGGAATACTATTTTTGATGTACCCATTAATGGGTCGTTGACTCAGATATTTTTGGGAACCCTGCTATTCATCTCAGCCAGTTTGACCTTAGGGTTAATGATATCAACTGTGGCACAAACCCAACTACAAGCGATGCAGATGACGGTGTTTATATTACTACCGTCGATTTTACTGTCGGGATTTATGTTTCCGTATGAAGCTATGCCTGTCGCCGCTCAGTGGGTGTCTGAAATTCTGCCAGCGACCCACTTTATGCGGATGATCCGCGGCATCGTGCTACGCGGTGCTGATTTGGTTGATCTCTGGCGTGAAGCCCTATGGTTATTGGGATTTACGATATTAGGATTAGTGGTGGCATCTATGCGGTTTAAAAAGTCACTCGATTAATTTATGGTTTATAGCGAACTGGGCAAGGGAATGGAGGGAGCCAGCAATGATGGATCAAACGGTAGCAATAGAAA
The DNA here is from genome assembly GCF_050336815.1 of Photobacterium nomapromontoriensis. Lineage (NCBI taxonomy): Bacteria > Pseudomonadati > Pseudomonadota > Gammaproteobacteria > Vibrionales > Vibrionaceae > Photobacterium > Photobacterium nomapromontoriensis. The sequence continues at coordinate 17,231 of NZ_JAKJSL010000018.1, read as the reverse complement.
CCGAACGACTTTTGCTACGAAGCTGGAAGGCGTCGGATTTTCCCGAGTTTGCCAAGATGACGGCAGATCCTCAGGTGATGCGTTATTTTCCGAAAACTCTGAGCCGAGAAGAAAGTGATGCAATAGCCAGTAAAATACAGGGACTGATACTAGAGAAAGGTTGGGGATTCTGGGCCGTTGAATTGAAGGAAACAGGGGCGTTCATAGGTTTTGTCGGCTTACATCAGCAAGACGAGCATGTACCTATACCGAATACGCCTTTTGTAGAAATAGGCTGGCGACTGGCTTCCAAGCATTGGCGCAAAGGCTATGCCAGTGAAGCGGCAAAATCCACATTGGAATATGCGTTTAATCAGCTTGGTGTGAGCTATGTTTACGCTTTTACTACTAAGGAGAATATACCGTCACAAAAAGTGATGGAAACGTTGGGTATGGCAGATCTACAGCAAGATTTTGATCATCCCAATTTATCGGCTTACCCTGATTATGTGAAAAGGCACTGTTTGTATCGAATTAGTGTGGATTGCTGGCAACAAAACTAAGTTGATACAAAGGCTATCTCACTACTTAGTAAAATCACTCTATTGAGATTCAATTATAAGAGGATATCGCTTAACGTGAAGCTAAGGTTTTATTCGTTTTTCGGCGATAAAGCCAAAATAGTAAGCCTGAGCCAAATATAGACCAGCTTGCAGGCTCAGGTATCTCAATAGTCTGATTAGGCTCATTGATTAGTAGTGCTGTTATAAATGGATCGGGGCTTTGTATGTTTTCATCCCCGTCGCAGGCTCCAGAAATGTCGCCATGTCCTAAGTGACCAGATAGAGCACTCTGATTAACGGATATTGTATTCTCTGCTGGTGTCCCTGGCAGGTGACATATTATAACATTGTTACCACCGCTGTTGTTATTAGCAGCATTGGTATTTCCACCATTGTTATCCACACTGTTGTCATCGTCGTCGCTAACACAGGCACCGAGAGTGTCACCATGTCCTAAGTGTCCCGGTAGGGCATTTTGATTGACAGAAAGTGTATTTTCAGCGGGTGTACCGGGTTTATGGCAGATTATCGAATCATTCGCTGCCAATAGTGGTAGTGATATTACGCTAAATAATGTAAGGATAAATAGTGTAAATACTTGGTTATATATGCTTTTCATTGCGACTCAACACATTTCTACTGATTATTTAAATTTGCATATTTCATGCCGATGCATAGAAATGTTAACACTGTGAATTCATTCTAGATTCTTAACTGGATAGTCATGCGCTTTCTTGCAATATGAGACGCAGTTGCAAATTAGGATGCATTATAAGAAGCCATAAAAAAGAATTTGGCTGTGATATTTGACCAGTAACATCAATTTTGAACGTGTTTTTCTCTAAAATCCGTATTCGATCAAAAAATTACATCTCGGTAAATGCTAGTTTGCGTAGTGCATAATATTAAAGGAGTATAATATGCAAGATGCAAATGCTAGATTCCCGTTTATGGCTAGAGTGTTAATCTTTAGGCAATTTCTGTGGGGGGCCGCATTTTATGGTACCTACGTTTTACTGACTAAGTTTTTCCTCGACGAATTGAATTACAGTGAAGCTGATACCATCATGATGATGGGTGCATTTGGTGCGGTTGGGCCCGTATTTTCTGCTGTTGGTGGCTACGTAGCGGACCGTTATTTAGGTTCATTCCGAGCGGTCTATATTGGTTATACGATATATACGATTGGTTTTTTCTTACTGGGTATAGGGGCAAGCGACTTAAATGTACCTCTCAGTATCTTCTCTATCGCATTGATTGGCTATGCCCGCGGGCTTTCAGCCACCTGTCCGACAGTGTTGCTGGGTAATTCATACTCTGCAACAAATCGTGATGCCTTCCAGCAGGGATTAACGGTTAACTACTCAATTAATAACCTTGGGTCGTTTTCTTCTAAATACCTTTTCCCGTTCATGGTGGCCTACCTTTCTTACCAAGGTAATTTCTTCATCGCCTCCGGTCTGATGTCGATTACCCTTGTATTATTCGTGCGTTATAAAGATCAGTTTATTGCGGTGGGTAATGATCTCGATCGTCGTCCTGTGAGCATGAAAATGTGGGCTTGTTTCATTGCGGGTTCTGCTGTGATGCTTGGCTTAGTCTTCTGGGTGTTCTCAAATCTTGATGAAGGTAAGTACTTGCTATACTCTCTGGGTATATGTGCCATTGGTTACTTTATTTATGAAATCACCAAGGCAACCGCGGCATATAAATACAAAATGTGTGGAGTGTTGATCACCATTTTTATCATGATTGTGTTCTATTTTTATTATGGTCAGATGCTGACGTCAATGAACATTTATGCAATCAACTTAATGGATGATCATTTGTTTGGGCTTATTCCTATTCGCCCAGAATCGAACGCTGCTTTTAATCCATTATGGTGTTTTGTATTGGGTGGACCAGTTATTTATATTTATAGCTGGCTGGAGAAGAAAGGTTTTTCACCCTCTATCCCGACTAAATTTTCAGCGGCGTTTGTGTTTAGTGCCATTGCGTTTTCTCTGCTTGGTTTATCGACCCATTTTGTCGGTGATAATGGCAAAATTTCGGCTGACTGGATTTTATGGGTTCATTTCTTTCAGTCACTAGCGGAATTAATTGTTGGTGCGTTAGGGGCGGGCTTTATTTTTGAAATGGTCCCTCGTTACTTATCAGCTTTCTCGATTGGTTTGCGATCTGTTGCGTTATCGTTAAGTGGTATTCTTGCTGCCGTGATATCAACGCGTATCGCATTACCTAAAGATCAAGTGTTAACACCAGAAATTATTGAAAATGTATACGCAAGTTATTTCTTTAATCTAGCAATGCTTGCGGTTGTGATGGCCTTTGTCACATTGGCATTATCAAAAGTGATTGCGACGTTAATCCGTAAAGGTGAAGCATTGGAAAAAGAAGCTGAAGCGAATGTGTTAACCGCTGAGTCATAACCTTCATTTTTCGATATGAATAAAGCGCCAGCCATTGCTGGCGCTTTTGCGTTTCAGCAATCTGCATATTGTGCTAATTGGGGTATAATGTCGTGTTTTTATTGTCGAGTCAGAGGATTAGGACATGAAGCGAGTATTAATTGTTGCGAGCTTAGGCTTCTCATTGTTTTTACTGTCTGGTTGTGGTGAAAAAGCACAACTTGTGACGACACCTGTGAAGAATGTTGATGCGATTGAACATCAACAAGATCAGTTGGATGTATATTGCCCGACAGGCATTTGTCAGTTTGATCTTAGTGCTAATCAGGATACCGATCTGACCATTAATATGCATTACAGTCAGTCGCGACCGTTTGAAAAAATTGAAGGTGTGAGCGTGACGGGGCGAACAGGATCATCGGCAAAAGTTATTGATGGCAACACATTTGAGATAACTCTCGATGGTAACGTGAAGCCAGCCCGTATCCAGATAGTAGATTATTACCGTAACTGAGTCATTTTTCGCTTATGGCGATTTGATGCGTTAGCCTCTGGTTTAAGAGGAACCGCTTTTTTAGCCGAGAGCAGATGGCGAATAGCGAGAAGAGGGTGTCGAAATAGCATTTTGGGGCCAGCATAACGCATGATCTGCAATGAACGTTGTTTATAGTCGGCTTTATAACAGTGTATAGGACACTCTTTGCATGTGGGCTTGTTTTCGCCGTACGGACAGCGGTCGAGCCTAGTATGTGTGTATTCAAGAAAGTCTTGGCATTTTGTACAGAGTGCGTGCGTTTGGTGATGGTCTTGACAATAGATAGCGACCATCGCCTGAATGGTTTTGAATTCGGTGGCTAGGCAGCCAAGCAAAATAGGTTGTTGTTTATTTTTTGTCATAGGTTGCCGTCCTGATGTCAAAATCGGTCAAGTTACAGATTGGATATAGCAAAGATGCATTAATAATATATCTTTAGTGTAACTCAAAATCTATGAGATAAATCGTGATTTTTAGCGTAAATGTGCTATCTGATGTTACGAGAAAGAAAAAAACGCATAAATCTGCCAAGAATCCACGTGCATGGGTTGATTTCATTGGTGTTGAGCAGTAGTATCCGCTCCTCTTTTTTTATGGTGGTGTATATGAGCAGATTTGAGTGCCTAGAAAGAATCGTCGATGAATATCGCAAGAAAGTTCGCGACGCGGAGTTTAATAAACAGAATGACAGTGAAGTCGCTAAAGTGTTGGTTCTGCTTGTTGGAAACTCTATGTTCAGCTTGGCAGATGAATTTGCAGATTGGGTAAATCGTGGTGGTGATCGTAGCTACGGCGGTAAGTTTTTCGTATCTAAGCAGCTTATGACGTTGCTTGAGCCAGTGACTTTCCGCGGCGTAACTGTTCGCCGTGATTCGATTAAGCTATTTCGAATTTCTTAATTCCATAGCTAATGTCGTTTATTCAATGACTCTCATAAAGAAAAATTGAAAAACAAATTTTAACTGATCTTTGCTCTGCAATACTCAGTTTGCGAAAGAGGGTGCTTCGGCATCCTTTTTTGTCTCTGTATCCCTCTCGTTGTTTGTTTCCCCCGCGCGGAATACGCCGTTAGCCAATCCTGTTGAAGGCTGGGTATAATATCCCTCAGTCAGTCACAACAAGAAGAGATAACATAAATGGATGCAGAATTTTGGCATACCCGATGGGCGCAAAATCGCATTGGTTTTCATCTGGACGAAACCAACCCGATGTTGATCAAGTATTGGCCTGAACTTCATGCGTCACGTGATGATGTGATGTTAGTACCCATGTGTGGTAAATCGGTTGATTTAACATGGTTGGCACGAAAGCATGAAAAGGTTATTGGTATTGAGCTAAGCGATATCGCTGTCCGTGCTTTTTTTGCTGAACACTTCTATACCCCGATGGTAACTGTGCTGGGCAATGGCCAGACGCTGTATGAATTTGATGAAATCAGTCTCTACTGTGGTGACTACTTTACCACTCAGATCGAGCCTGTCGATGTGGTGTACGACCGCGCGGCGTTGATTGCAATGCCACAAGAGTTACGGCAAATGTATGCTGACAAGTTGTTGTCGATGCTGAAACCGGGTGGGCGCATTTTATTGGTGACATTAGACTATCCACAGCATGAATTGGATGGCCCTCCATTCTCGGTCGTGAAAGAGGAGGTGGAAGCCTTGTTTAATGGTTGTACGATCCGCCATTTGGCCCGTGATGATGCCGACGAAAGCCACCCTAGACGCCAGCGTGGGCTAACCCGCTTTGCTGAAGAAGCTTGGTTGATCACCGTTAAGTAGTCGCGATAATCGCAGCTACTAAATTTAGATAGTTACCAGAATGAGAAAAGGAGCCAAAGGCTCCTTTTTATTTTCGGTGATAGGTTAGTGTGGTATGAATCTAACACACAACCTTAATATCTGCGGCAGTAGCAACAGCATCTTCTACTGCAGACTCAATTGTATCACGGCGGGTAAGAGCAACACCTAGGCGGCGGGTGCCGTTGATTTCAGGTTTACCAAATAACCGAACTTGAGTATTGGGTCTCGCCAATGCCGCGGTAAGATTGTCAAAACGAATATCATTAGACACCCCTTGTGCAAGCACAACCGCTGATGCAGATGGGCCGAATTGGTTAATGCTATGGATTGGCAGGCCAAGGAATGCACGTACATGCAGCGCAAACTCAGAGAGCTCCTGAGAGATCAGAGTGACCATGCCAGTATCATGCGGGCGAGGGGAGACTTCACTGAACAGTACCTCATCACCTTTTACAAATAACTCAACGCCAAACAGGCCATAACCACCCAGAGCATTCACGACCTTTTCAGCCACGTCTTGAGCGGCTTTTAATGCGCGGTCAGACATCTGCTGCGGTTGCCATGACTCGCGGTAGTCTCCGTCTTCCTGACGATGGCCAATCGGCGCGCAGAAATGTACGCCATCCACGGCACGTACGGTAAGTAGCGTAATTTCGTAGTCAAAGTCCACGAAGCCTTCGACAATCACACGGCCAGCCCCTGCGCGTCCGCCTTCTTGTGCGTACTGCCATGCGCTTTCGATATCAGCTTGCGATTTGATCACGCTCTGTCCTTTACCGGATGAACTCATAATCGGCTTGACAACACACGGTGTGCCAATACGTTCGACAGAGGCAGCAAAGTCATCAAATTGGTCAGAAAATTCATAAGGAGATGTGCTGATTGCTAACGTTTCAGCCGCTAAGCGACGGATCCCTTCACGGTTCATCGTTAGCTTGGTTGCGTTTGCTGTTGGTACAACATGCAAGCCACTGGCTTCAAGTTCAACCAGCATATCGGTAGCAATCGCTTCAATTTCAGGTACGACGTAATTGGGTTTTTCTAATGTAATCACATCTTTTAACGCCGCGCCATCCAGCATGTCGATCACATGGCTACGGTGAGCAACATGCATTGCAGGGGCATCAGCGTAACGGTCAACCGCAATCACTTCTAAACCTAGTCGTTGGCATTCAATGGCCACTTCTTTGCCTAGCTCTCCAGCGCCAAGAAGTAGTACACGGGTTGCATTGGGACGAGTCGCAGATCCTAACATCGAAATTCCTTACTGGATGGGGAATGAAACTGCCGCAGATCATACAGTAATTCATTGAATGCGCAAACGTTTGCGTCGGTGTTTTTGGCTATTCAATTCAGTAATAACGACAAGACTAGGTACGTTGCGATGCTTGCACGATGATCGCGATCAGGCGGAGGGGGCAATTAAAAAAATCCCCGCAAATGCGGGGATTGAAGGATGTGCTCATAATGCAGGTGAGAGTACCGTGTTAAACGGTCTTCGCTTTTGATGCTTTGTTGTTTTCCCACTGAGTAATAAAGGCTACTGAGCCAATAATGATCGCGGCACCCAGCCATAATCGACCCGGTGGCACCCAACCAAAAATGCACCAACCGGCTAAGACATTTAATGGCAGCTTGGCGTGATCAAAGGGTTGCACGAAAGAAGCATCTGCCACGGCGTACGCCTTCGCAATAGCCCACTGCGCTAACGCCGTCAGTAAACCCGCCCCTGCGAGTAATAGCCAGGTAAATCCAGTATTTGGCATCGTGAAGTCAGGTAAAGCCAAGAATATGTTAAATGGTGTGATTAAAATTAGCAGGTAGACCACAATGGTGGTTGGCGAATCGTGTGCTGACATTTTTTTCACCATGAGCGAATAGCCAGCCCAGAAAAATGCAGCACCAACGGGTAGCAGTGTTGCCCAGCTAAAGTCTTCTCCCCATGGTTCAAGGATGATCATCGCACCCACAAACCCCGTTAGAGTAGCGACCCAGCGCGCGATACCGACCTTTTCCTTCAGGAAGAGGCCAGAGCCAATGGTTGCGAATAGCGGTGAGGTCATCAGCAATGCGATGCCTTGCCAAATAGGTACCGGATAAGCCAGTGCCCATAGCCAGAGTTGGATACCAATCACGGATAGAAATACACGAAAGCAGTGCATACCAAAATGATTGGTTTTAAGGGCAGCGCGCAAGCCTAACGTTCGTAACCATGGAAAAATGGCGATCAGAGCGATGAAATATTGGATCAGGGCGACGGTAGTCGAAGGCAGATGCATGAACATACTGACGTATTGCGCAATGCTGTTGACGATAGCAAAGGCAAGCCCCGCCGTGAGCATCCAGCTAGCCCCTTGGAGCGGGTGATGTTGGTGTGACATGAATATGTGATTTCTTAGGGTGAAAAACTCGAAAAATCATACTCCTGCTATGGCTGAGAGGATACTGATTTATAGCTGTTGCTGATCACAACTGTAAAAAAAACCGCCATTTTGGCGGTTTTTCAAGGATTATGCGGCAACATACGTCAATGGAATATCGGGATTTAATGCTTCCAATGTGGTTTGTGTATCGGCCAAATGGCTGATTGTACTGTTGGCTTGTTCAACCAATGCGGCTTCAACAATCTCACTCAGCGGGTAATCCGCCATGTTCATGTTAATCAATGCAACCTGCAGTGGCAGTAAGCTTGGATTAAATGCCGCGTTTTCAGCATACATACCAACAAAGGTACGACCGTCTTTTGCTTTCAGTGCAACACCGCTAAAATTTTTGGTGTATGGCGCATGGGCACGGTTAGCTGCTTCACAAGCTTGCTGTACCAGTTGCTCAGTCGCTTCTGTTGTAATGTTGTGGTTAACTGCAGTGAGTAATCCTTCATCGATATTCAGATCGGCCGGGCCAAAAGATTCTGGCAGGTATTCCTGGAGACTTTTCGCATCTCGGTTAGGCAGCTGTACAACCAATTCTTTAGCTGACGTCAGTTCGTTCATAAACTGGCGGCAGTGGCCGCATGGGCTGTAGTTGATTGTGATGTCAATAATACCGGTTTCACCTTTAACCCAAGCATGGCTGATGGCCGACTGCTCTGCATGAATGGTTTGGGAAAGGCAGGCTCCGACAAATTCCATATTGGCACCAAAATACAATGTGCCGGATTGGCCGCGAGCAATCGCACCCACGAAGAAATTAGAAATAGGAGCGACAGAATAAGCAGCAGCTAATGGAAGTAATGCAACACGACATTCGCTGTCTGTCATGTGAGTTTTTGATAGTAATTCAGCAAACACGTCAGGGCTTAGGGTGGCATCAAAGTTGTCGGCTTCTAGAACCGGTTTGATTGCTGATGCTAAATCAGCAGGTAAAGCGCCTAAAGCATCCATTACTCTAGTGTGCATGAGTTGTTACTCCGTCTTGTGTATGGAGAAACATTGTAGGCTGAGTAATGTGATTTATGTGTGACATAAATCACATTAATCGACCGCTTGTTTCATCCATTGCATTATTGGGAGTCGGGTCACACGCTTTTATAATAAATTCATGTATCGAATCAATATATTAGCTTTGTATTCGATTACCTCCACAAGGATGATAATTTCTATGAAAATACCGTCATGATGATTGGAAATAATAGTGGCGCTAAAATTGACGTGATTACACCGCAGATCACTAGCGCCAATGAGCTAAATGCCCCTTCCTGGAAATCTTCTTCAGCCGCTTTTGCTGTACCCAAAGCATGAGATACCGTACCCATGGTCAAGCCTTTCGCAATAGGGGCATGAATGCCCAGCATCCTAAATAAAGGATAGCCCACGACAGCGCCGAACAGGCCAGCAATGATCACCATAATTGCGGCGACAGATGGCACGCCACCGATTTGATCCGCAACGGCCATCGCAATTGGTGTTGTTACCGATTTGGGTAGGATTGAAGCGGTAAGCTGAGCATCAGCGCCCATGAGGACCGCGATACCTGCTCCTGTGATCATTGATAACACGCTACCGATCAGGCAGGCAGAAAAAATAACCTTCCATTTTTGACGGATTTGATGCAGCTGCTCATAAAGCGGGAAGGCGAGAGCAACAACAGCGGGTTCAAGTAGAGCATTAATGACTTTATTCTGTTCGAAATAGGTCTCGTATGGCACTTTGAGCCATATAAGAAGTGGAATGATCACCAGTAAACTGATCAGCAGAGGGTTGATGATCGGATGTTGAAATCGCTTTGAAAGATAGCGGGCAGAATAAAATACTACCAGCGTTGTAACCAGCCAGATCATTGCTTTTCCTTATAATGGGTAGCGACGCCAAGAACAGTAAATACGACCAAGCTGCTACCGATAGTGCTAAGAAGAATGATCAATGCATTGGATTGCAACAGGTGAAGATAATTCATTAAGCCAACGCCGACTGGAACGAATAGCAGTGCCATATGGCGGATTAATAAGTGGCAACCTGGCATCGCCCATTGGGCGGGGACCAAGCCCATCGACAGCGCCGCGAAAAGAATAAGCATGCCAATGATACTACCGGGAATGGCAACCCCCGACAGGTGCTGAATGCCTTTTCCAAGCATCAAACAAATAAAAATGATGATGAACGAACGTAGATATGCCATGAGTCCTTCGGAATAAAGAAATTACTCATTCATCATACAAAAGAAGTGTGATCTAAGCCACAGTAAATTTGGTGGTATAACCACACATTTTTTAACCGTGATGGATTGTATATAAGTATTAATAATTTGATGCAAAAATGAGCATTAGGCCCGCCAGAGCGAGAATGAATACCGACACTTTATGCACCAAGCTGTGCTTAACAATATGTTCAGTCGCCGTGTCAATGTGCTCTTCCTGTGGTGGTGGGAGTTGTGTGGTCTTTTCTTTGTCTTCGTGGATTAGACGACAGGTTTTATCGGGTAACGGTGTCCGGAAGCCATAATGCTGGACGACTTCGATAGGAATGGCCATCTTACCGTTGTGTTCTAGCTTACGAGTTAACGATTTAAATACGGTATTAAGATCGTAATGGTTATGAGAGCCGTCTTCGTAAGGGTCGAGCAGGATGAAGGTTTTTTCATACAGCGATTCAGCACTGATGACTTGCCCAGCGCAATAGCACAATAGCTCAAGCAGACGGGACTCATGTATCGTCAGTGGGGTCTCGCTTTTGTCTTTCCATACCAAGACACGGTGATCCGGTTCGAAGTCTACAGCAGCAAAGCGATAACAGCGTGTAAGATTTTTTGTTGTCATATCGGTCACTTATATTCATTGTTCGCATCCATGAATAATGAATAGATTGTGTCCATACAGATTAAAGTGTTGGCATAGATACCAGGATCTGCAATTGCAACTTTAAGGATAATGCCTCATAAAAAAACCTCTTGGCTTCAGCTGCGCAAGAGGTTTTTGAAAATATTAGTAATTTCTATCGCTTAGCAGCATAAACGAGAATATTCATTCAAGCCTGCATCGCCGTTAAATTAGACAAGTGATTCCACATAATCATACACCGCTTTTAGAATCTTCATATTTCGCTCACTCGACTGATGCTCATAACCTAACGCTTCAAGATTTTGCATATAAGCCGGCAAGTTTTCTTCATAGAAATCCTGACAATAATGCTTCCACTGTTGCTGCTCTTGATAAGCTAGCGTCATTGGGAAATTTCGTGCACGGTAACGGAACAGCAGTGGTTTAATGCGTTTATCAGCCACATTCAGATCAAATGTCGCTAAATCTTCCGGTGACGTGTTACGGATGATATCCATGGTAGAACGGTCTGCCGTCGAGAAAAAGCCATCATAAAGTTGAGCATCGACATTGGTATTCTCGCCATAGTCACGTTCCTGACTGTAAATCGCCAACAGTTTCTCACGTACCTCAGGGTGTGATTTCAAAATCTGTAAGTTCTTCAGGCATGCCTCACGGTCGATTCCGATCCGCGCCGCGTCTTCAGCACGCAAGGTTTTTGCTGGTGCCAATACCGGACACTTATTCAGGTGGATCAGCTTCAATGGTACTGGAAGCTCATCTGGGCCTAAATCGATACGCTTGGTGTAAAGGCGCTCAAGCAGTTCATCGGCAGTCAGCTCAAGCAGCGGGGTTGGGTCCATCGCTAGATTCACCGCGATCACCGCATTCTTGTTATCAGGGTGCCACGCCATAGGCACGATCCAGCTGGTATTGCCGCATTCAGAGCCAAACATACCAGAGACATGCATCAAGGGTGTGAGTTCTGCGATATCAATCAGTTCTTGTAACTTGCGTTTATTACGCAGGTTGAAAAAATAGCTGAATAGTTTTGGTTGATTTTGCTTGATGATTTTCGCCAATTCAATGGTCGCGTAAACATCGGCCATCGCATCGTGTGCATTTGTGTGTTCAATTCCATTGGCAACCGACAAATGTTCCAGCTTAAAGCTTGGAAAGCCTTCATCATTAGTCGGCCAATTGATCCCTTCAGGGCGAAGGGCGTAGCAGGTGCGCATGATATCGAGTAGATCCCAACGCGAGTTGCCGTTTTGCCAACTCCACGCATAAGGGTCAAAGAAATTGCGGTACAAGGTGTAGCGAGTTACTTCATCATCAAAACGCACATTGTTGTAGCCAATCACACAGGTATTAGGCTTAGACAGTTCATCATGAATACGGGCAATAAACTCAGGTTCAGGCAGCCCTTTCTCAAACGCCTCCTGTGGCGTGATCCCTGTGATCAAACTGGCTTCAGGTGACGGTAAGTAGTCAATTGGCGGCTTACAGTAAATCACCAACGGCTCACCAATAATGTTCATGTCCATATCCGTTCGCACACCAGCGAACTGACAAGGGCGATCAATAGACGGCTTCGCACCGAACGTTTCGTAATCTAGCCAAAATAATGTTGGCTCATTTGTGTTATTCATAATAATTTCCAGAAGCCACTGGGTCAGTAATAAGTGCTTGTTCTAACAATGGCTTTTCAATGCTATACTGTTCTTATATACAGTAGTTAATTCGTACACAGTTAAGCTTGGGATTTGCATTTGTGTCCTAATCTGTGTCCTAAAATTTTGAGCGTGTGTCCTAATTTAAGGGAATAGTATGAGTCTTACCGATCGGCAACTTAAAGTCATCACAAAGCGAGATACGTATGATGGCCCATCAGAACTTAGCGATGGTGATGGGTTAGTCGTACGCATAACACCTAAAGCCAAAATCTTTTTTCATTATCGTTGTCGTTTTCAAGGTAAAAGTCACAGAATTCATCTTGGTAAGTATCCCGCAACTTCCCTGAAAGAGGCAAGGCGGAAACATAAAATCATGATGGAATTGAGAGAATCAGGCCGAAATCCTGAGATTGCTATCACTGGTGAGCAAGAATTCGTCACATTAGATGATTGTGTTCACTACTGGCTGAAACATTATGTCCCCACTTTAAAGAAGGGGACGCAGGCCTTATACCAGTCCTTTGCTAAAAACTACTACCTAGGCGCTTTCCCTAATTGTGATGTTGAAACGATTCCGGCCAGAGAGTGGATGCGGTGGCTTGATAGTATCAGCGATGAAAAACCCAAAACGGCCAACTCGATTTTTACTACTCTTCGTGCCTGTATTAATTTCTGCAAAAGCAAATTCATCATTGAACGTACCGACATTGAGCGGATAAAGAAGCAGAATGTTGGGGAGAGGCCAGAAACCGGCACTCGTGTACCTACATGGGCTGAATTGGCTCAAATCTGGTTGGCCATTGAACGTAGCCGCGCCAGCACTTCAAACAAAACCCTTCACCAACTCACCATGCTATGGGGCAACCGGCTTTCAGAGCTGCGCCTTGCTCGTCGTTCTCACTTTGATATGAAAGCGGGTATCTGGACCGTCCCCAAAGAACTCAGCAAAACCAACAAACCTATCCGTCGTCCAATCCCAACCAAAGTACGAGCCATACTCGAGCGCGTGATGGCAACCTACGACGACGTTCTCTTCCCAGGTAGTGACCTTAATACTCCAATAACCATATCTGCAGCTAATCGTTATATCAGACGTATTAGAGCAAGCTTGCCGTTGGAAGAGTGGCGAGCTCATGATTTCAGGCGTTCATTGTCCACTGGTGTATCAGAACTTGGCGTAATGCCACATGTTGTCGAGAAGATGCTAGGCCATGAACTGGCAGGTGTACTGACTGTTTACAACAAGCATGATTGGCTGGATGACCAGCGAGAGGCGTATGAGCTGTATGCGGATAAGCTGACTGAATATTTAGGTGTAAATGTTGATTTACCCGAAAATTTTAAAGGTAGGTAGGGGATACCCCGTTAAGTATTTGGTTCGTTGTCGAGATATGCTTGTTACAAGTATAGAATTTAATAAATATCTTGTTTTAGGTAATAATAAAAAAGATTTTTAGTGGTGTTATTATACTGGTTTAGTAAATATACATTGTCATAATGTGACTGATTCAATAGAAACTATACAATGAGTGAATAAAAAGAAAGGCTACCCGAGAGTAGCCATAAGGATTATCTGCTAGATAAGATAACGTCTTCATATTCACGACGTAGAGTTTTGTAATGTTTACTTTGCAGTAAGCGATTATCATCTAGCTCAATAATATGAGCATCTTGCTTGTACGTTGCTAGAACATCGTTATCCATAGCACATAGAATTACTTGATATCCAGATGGAATATTCTCTTTAATTACATCAAGTACTTTTTTATATCTATGCTCGGCTTGCTCTTGTTGGTTTGGTGTGTCGATAACAAACGGTGCAAGTTCACAATGAGCTGCATGTTCAATTTGACGTAGAATTGCTAATTGGTATGCCAAATTTCCACGAGTTCCTTCGGCTGCACCTCCTCCTAGAATCTTTTTATAATCCATAGGAGACTTAACGCCGTTAAGGTTTACACCTTTGGCAGACAATGTTTCGATATTTTCTATGAGATTTCCCATAAATAGTTCATTAAGGTCATCTCTATCTTTCTTTTTAAGAAGCTTTCGTTGGTCTGCTTTAAACTCTTTTTGTTTATCTTGAGCTTTTTTAGATTGCAGTTGATAGTTTTCTTTTTTTTGAGTGACGCTTTGGTTTACTTTTTTTTGAGATATAGCGTAAAGAGCCTGATTAAAATCGGTTTGTTCATTGGTCTCTTCATCATCATCTCGATATAGATATTTGTTATTTATTCTATCAATCTCTGATGAGACAAAATTGAGTTCTTCAGTGAGTTCTGCTTGTTGTCTATACTTATCTTCCAGATCAGCAATAATATTATTTGCTTGCAGTTCAAGAGCTTCTCTATCTGCTAGAAGTCCAGCACGGCTAAGAAGCGAGTTGTCATGTTCAACACCACATAATGGACACTCTAAGGAGTCAGAAGGAATGTTTTCTACAGCAAACGTATAATCTTCATTCAATTCTCTTGCTGACGTGCTGGCAATTAGATGCTGCTGTTCTAAATCATGAATCTCATTAGCTAATATAGATTGTTGTTCATACAGACTAGACTGTTGAAATGAAAACGCTTTAAGCTCTTGCTCAATCTCTATCTGAATTGATTCAAATTCAGGCTGTGTGATCGCAATAGTTTGTAATGGAGCAACCTCTTCTAGGACTTCAATTGCAGCACAGATACGGCCAACTTGTTGATTAGCTTCGTTCTCTTTATCTTTATATTCGAAAATATCTTCTTCGAGTTCAAAATGCTTAGCAGAGAGATAACCACAAAAGTATTTGATGAGGTTTTTTCGAAAATTACTGAATTGAGTAAGATTTTCAAAACCATTCCACGGTTCATTCCAGCTCTTCTTTTGATCAATATAGAAAGGCAAAAAATAAAAAGCAGGAGGAGGACAGTCGAGACCGTTTTGTTTATTCGCTAAAAGTAGGTCAAAGCTCGTGATCTCCGCAAAAATTCGGGAAAATTCACCAGTTATCTTAGTGAAATTCTGTAACTGAGCGTCTAGCTTACCAAATGAAATGGTGTTTTGATAGCGACTAACAATATATTCAGTACTGTTAATTTTAAAGTAAAGAATAGATTTTACATCATTTGACTTCCAATCTTGGTCAAAGTGAGGGTCACAGCCAAGAGCCCAGAATAAGTTTTTAACAAGTGTAGATTTCCCAATACTATTGTCGTTTCCTGTAACGAGATTGAGTCTCTTCGGAAACACAAACTGATTCGCCAGTCTTTTCGAATCGGACAGTAGAACTAGACGTTGAAATTGCAAGCCTTTCATTTTTATGTTTCCTAAGATTTCTAACCAATAGTTTGTAATTATTTTTCATTATTCAGCCTTCAATAAGCAATAGATGACTTCCATTAGAAGCGCATCCTGATCTTTGACTTTTCCTAGTAGACCATCATTAATCGCCTGCTTTTCTAGAGCGTTCAAATAAACAATATCATCGGGAAAACTATCTTCATTGATTTTGTTATGAGATGCCCTAAATGAATTAGTGATATCAATGTCTAAAGCGCTCATAAAACCGGCTCTTCGAAGAGCTAGTAATGATAACTCTCGCTTAAAAGAGCGTTTTTTCTTAGATTTCCAACCTAAATCATTTGCTAGGTCATCGAAATCATTTTTAATATCATCCACAGATGGGTGACTAGAGTGCTGAGTAAGGACTTGGTGTACACTTGCCGAAGTCAAAGATTTATTATCGATGAGCCTATCCCAATCTTTATAGTCATATTCTAAACGACCAATTCGCCCCATTTCATCAATTATTGCTCGATAGATAGCGACTGCGTTGCACTGCGCTCCAGGAAAGAGTTTATCTACAAGTCTTGCAAAGTTTGAAAGAACATAGTCTTCTTGATTTTTGAGTTGTATTTCTGGAACAATGAATTGGAGGTGTTCAGGTAATACAATGATGCCTAACTCATTATGAATATTTTGAGTTAAAGTCGATAAGTCATCCTCTGCAATGTCACCAACCTTAATGACATCTAGCCTTAGCCCCTTATCTAGAGCTAAGCTAAAACCACTAGAGGAAACTAAGCCAATCTTGGTAATACGATCCTCATATTGGTTGTTAAGGCAAGAGGTAAGTAATTTACCTAGCACGGAGTCTTTCAGGGATCCTTTCGCTCCTTTTTTACGCTTGGTTAATGAATCGGCTGTAAATTTGGTTCCCTGATTCTTAACCTGATAAAACTCAAATCTTGCAGTACCAGCATCTAAAGTATCTGCGATAACCACATCCTCATGGTACTCAATGAGGATCGCATATTCTTTTTTCTGTTTGTGTTTCTCGATTATCTCGCATAAAGCCCAATGGAATTGAAAATTATATTTTCCAAAAGTGCTAGCGCCTGCGGACTCCCGCTGAGCTTCTGCAAGTGGATTATCTGCCATGTGACTTATACCAACTATAAATGAGTTGTACCTATTAGGTGCATATTAGCATATGTCATATATTGGTATGATCCTATCTATTTGATCTTGAGCACATTTTATTTAAAATTAGAGGTTACCCAAAAGGTAAAAACTAGCACTCTCGGCTAATTTTGGAATATCCAAATTCATACTGAGTTAAGGTCTAACATAAGCGGCCAACTGGCCGCTTCTTATCACCTCCCATATCCCCCAATACTATCCTTCCATTCTTCAACCGCTGTTCTCAGCCACCTCAACGGCATCAGTGTAACCGGATCCGGAAAACCGCGAGTCTGCCGCCATTTGTAGATGGTGGCCTTGCTAGATACTTGGAACATTTCCAGCACTTCATTATGGCTGATCAGCTGCGTTGATGATTGGTCATTCAAGCTTGATAAAGATTGAGATGATTGCTCTGGTTCTTTCTCAGATTTAAACTGTGACGGCGTAACGTAACTGTATGATTTAACGCTATAAGAGACGTCTACAGTAGGGTAGTCAGTATAATTGTGCATTTTTTGCTCCTTATTTACGCCGTTACTGATAGACATTGAGGATGAGGAAGTGCAAATAAATC
>NZ_JAKJSL010000044.1:0-75901 GCF_050336815.1 Photobacterium nomapromontoriensis | reverse complement strand
GGTCCTGTGGTCCTGTGGTCCTGTGGTCCTGTGGTCCTGTGGTCCTGTGGTCCTGTGGTCCTGTGGTCCTGTGGTCCTGTGGTCCTGTGGTCCTGTGGTCCTGTGGTCCTGTAAGCAGGCTCGAGGGACGAGGTTCTAGTGTCAAGAAAAATGCAGCTTCTTTTCGCTCTTCCCATAGGGCCGAGGACCACAGATCCGCTTTTGCTATTCCGCTCTTAACCCCATAGAACCTCAGGGCCGCTTTCCTCCATAGGACCACTCTTGCCCTTTCGCTTTTGCCCTTCCGCTCTTACTCGTCCCTAGAAACTCATCCCTGCTCTTCCTCAACACTCGTCCCTCGAACCCCGTTCCTAGATCTTGCTCTACCCATAGGGCCTCAGTACCTAGGACCGCTTTTGCTCTTCCGCTCTTCCTCGTCCCTCGAAACTAGCCCCTCAAATCTCACTACTCGCCCCTGCTCTTCCGCTCTTCTCAACAATCCACCCTGATCAAACTACAGATCTGGCTAAAACCTAACCCCCAGCTGTGTTCGTACTGCGGCATGATGCCTGCAACAAGAAACCAGCTGATTAACAGGCCGATCAACAAAGCAAACGAAAAACCCAGTGAAAAAATATTCAGCTGCGGCGCGGCACGGGTCATCACACCAAATGACAAGTTAACCGTCATCAATGCGATAATTCCGGCTAACGATATGTTGAGACCGAGCTTAAACATCAACCCAAACCAGCCCGCCAGATCATAATAATCACTCGGGCGTAGCATGGCCTCACCAATGGGCAGGGTCTTAAAACTTAATACAACCAGATTCAACATGGCCAAATGGCCGTCCGTAGCCAGAAATAACATCACTGACAACATCATATAAAACTGGCCGAGTACCGGCGTATTCTGACCGTTGGCCGGATCGACCATCGACGCAAAACCGATACTCGATTGCATACCGAGGATCTGCCCCACTAAGACGAAAATCTGGGTCACAAACTGGGTAACCAGCCCCATGGCTATGCCAATGATCACTTGCTGAACCCCAGTGACAAACCCCGCAAAGGAGAGCAGCTCAATCTCTTTAGTCACTTGCGGTAATACGGGCATGACGGCAAAGGTGATCGCCAATGACAAATACAATCGGATTTTAGCCGATACAAACCGGGCACCAAAAAAGGTCATTACCATCATCATCGATGAAATGCGGGTCAGCGGCCAAAAATAGTTCGCTATCCAGTCAAGTAACACTGTCGAGGTAACATTCATCGTGCCTTGCCGCCTCAGTACAACAACTGTGGGATCTGATCAATGATGCGATAAAAATAGTCCATCAACATCTGCGTCATCATATGGCCGAAAAACATCAGCGCCAGCAACGTGACAATCAGACGCGGTAGAAAGCTTAAGGTCTGTTCGTTGATCGATGTCGCCGCCTGAAAAACGGCGACCACTAAACCGATCAACAAACCGGGTATAACAATGGCACAGACCATCATCAGTACCATGTATAAGGCTTCCTGAAATATCTCAACAAACGATTCTGGAGTCATGTTCCAAAGCTCCCCGCCAAGGTCGATAAGATCAAGTTCCAGCCATCAACCAATACGAATAACATCAGCTTAAAGGGTAGTGAGACAATCATTGGCGACAACATCATCATACCCATGGCCATCAGTACCGAAGCGACCACCAGATCGATGATCAAAAATGGCAGGAACAACATAAAGCCTATCTGGAACGCGGTTTTAAGCTCTGACGTAACAAAGGCTGGGATCAAAACCGTCATTGGTACATTTTGTGGATCGGTCGCGGTAGAGCCTGACATGTTAACGAAGGTCTCGAGATCTTTCACCCGGGTCTGCTTGAGCATGAACTGACGCAGCGGCTCCTGAGCCAGTGACAACGCTTTGGTCGCGGTGATTTCCTCATTGATATAAGGCTGTACCGCATCGGTATTGATTTTATCAATCACCGGTGACATCACGAAAAAGGTCAGAAATAAGGCTATCCCGATAATCACTTGATTGGACGGTGTCTGCTGCAAGCCCATCGCCTGACGTAGAATGGACATCACAACCACTATTCGGGTAAACGATGTCATCAGGATAACTACCGCAGGCAAAAAACCCAACGCGGTCATCAGTGCTAGGATCTGCAAGGTAATCGAATAGTCTTCACTACCATCCGGATTCATGGTGACCGAGAACGCGGGGATGCCACTGCCACCGCCCTTGGTCAGCGTCATCTTGGTTGAGCCCGCTTCATTTTGCATTTCACTAAGGGTCACGCTCTGCTGTGCATCTGCCGTACCGATTGTGGTTTCAGCGAGCGCAGGAAATACCATCAAGAGCGAAAAAGCCGCCAAAATGGCGGCAATGATATGATTTTTTATCATTTTTTCTTCAAGAGCTTACTCAGTTGGAGAGCAAATTCGCCACCAGCTTGCCCCTCATCCATAGAGATTGATTTGTCCAACTTACCCAGCAATGAAATATTCTGTTGAGTCACCCCTACCAGCATCTGCTCATCACCAACTTGTAACAGTACAATTCGTTCACGTTGTCCAACGGGTAATTGGCGAAGAATACGAATGGCACTATCTCCGCCTTGAATACCCGGTAGCTTCATGCGTTTTAATAGCCAGGCCAGTAATACGATGACCACTAACACCAGCATCAAAGAGGCCAGTGTTGTCGCAATGTTCAATTCAGGAGCCGCCATCTTAGCGTAGCTTCTTAATACGTTCAGTCTGGCTGATCACATCCGTCAAACGGATACCAAACTTATCGTTGACCACAACCACTTCACCATGTGCAATCAAGGTGCCATTGACCATAACATCCAATGACTCGCCTGCAACCCGATCAAGCTCAACCACCGACCCTTGATTCAACTGAAGCAGGTTACGAATACTGATCTGAGTACGGCCAACTTCCATCGAGATAGTCACCGGAATATCAAGAATGGCATCAAGCTTACGGCGCTCATCTTCACCAAACGGTGTAGAGTCATCCGTCAATTCTTCCAGTGGCGCGACCATTGGTCCCTCATCACTCGCCTGCTCAGCCAGTGCTGCGGCCCAATCATCCGCAATTTGTTGATCATTTTGAGACATTTTTCTACCTTTCGCTGTCTGTGATCTTAATCATTTTTGTCTTCATTGTGGAGATTCAACAATGCCGTACCTAACTCATCCCGATCGAGAAAAGCCAAATCGCTTTTCACCATATCTGGACGTTTCAGTTTTTCTATTATTTTCAAAGCGATATTATCACCGGACTGACCCATTTTGGCGCGGTATGTGGGTAAGTCTTCAACAAACACGGTCGCGGATTCTGGCATATTAATCGGGATCACATCACCGGTTTGCAGCTCCATAAGATCGCGTAGAGTCAAATCAACATCCAATAACTTGGCACGTAGATTCACCGGCACATCCATGATTTCATCCCGCAGTGCTTTGCTCCAACGCACATCCGTATCCATTTTGTCACTCTGGACACCTGCATCAAGCAATTCACGGATCGGCTCCACCATGGAATACGGCATAACCACATGAAAATCACCACCACCACCGTCAACTTCAATATGAAATGAACTGACAACAATGACTTCGGTCGGGCTGACAATGTTCGCCATGGTTGGGTTCACTTCTGAGTCGAGGTATTCAAACTCAACCCCCATGACTGGCGACCATGATTCACGGTAGTCTTCAAACACTAACTTCAGCAGCATTTGTACGATACGGCGCTCAGTCGGGGTAAATTCACGCCCTTCAATCTTGGCGTGGAAACGTCCATCTCCACCAAAGAAGTTCTCTACCAAGATAAAGACCAGACGGGCTTCCATGGTGATCAATGCCGTGCCTTTCAGCGGACGGAATCGCACCATGTTCAAACTTGTCGGTACATACAGGGTATTTTGATACTCACCAAATTTGAGCATCTGTACCCCGTTAATGGAGACTTCGGCCGTTTTGCGCAGCATATTAAACAAGCTGATACGCATATGACGGGCAAAACGCTCGTTGATCAGCTCAAGGGTGGGCATTCGCCCACGTACGATCCGATCTTGTGATGAGAAATCAAACGAAATAACACCCGCTTCGCTTTGACCACCATCATCCTCATCATCGACATCATCGACCCCGTGTAACAGGGCATCGATTTCATCTTGGGTTAATAAGTCACTCACATTAATCCTATTGCATTACAAAACCAGTGAACAGGACCCGTTCAGCTACCTGACGGCCTGAGACTTTCATTAACGCATTTTGTACCGCCGACAACGCTTGCTGGCGGAGATCGCTCCTGCCCGTCGGGGTTCTCAACTGCTCTACCGTCGCTGCCGCAAAAGTTTGCAGCAGCGTACTTTCAATCAATGGCACATGCTCATTCGCCGTTGCTTCATCACGTTCACCGCGCACCAGTAACTGTACCTGTACCTGTACCAGCCGATCACGCTTATCGCCTGTCACATTGAAGACAAATGGCTGAGGGATGAGGACATAATAAGCCGATTGGATAGCCGCTGATTGTTCAGCTGCTTTGGCGGCGGCTGCCTCTTCTTGCTTAGGCTTATCACCCAGCATCAACCACGCACCCACACCACCACCGGCGAGCAACACAACAGCCAACACCATGATAATAACTAGTTTTTTCTTGCTGCCATTACTTGATTCACCAGCCATTGACCCTGCTCCCTTTTACAAATTTATTTCTATAGCAGCCAGTTTACCAGACTCGCTCTCTAGGCATATAGCCTATGCATAATAATCGACGCCATTTTTTGCTGGATTAAGCCAGATATCCATCGGTTGCACCCCATGAAAATCCGCGGACTCAGATGTTTGATCCGAGGCTGCCCCCTGACGACTTGCTGACTGATCGCCACCTTGACCACCCTGCTGCTGAGACTGTCCCGCAAACTGGCGACTGCTGTCTTGGTGTACCGAACTTTGAGCCAATTGCAGTCCTTGCTGATGAAGCAGCTCTCTGAGCCTTGGCATGGCTTGCTCGACCAGATCACGGGTTTGTTGATTCCCCACCGTAAATTGGACACTCGCCTGATCATTATTGACCGTCAACTTGATCTGTAAGCGGCCAAGCTCAGGGGGATCAAGACGAATGTCGACATGTTTGAGATTTTTAGACATCATCATCTGCATGCGATCTGCCAATGCATCACCTGCCTTTTCATGATTAAGCTGAAGCGGCGGCTGGTTATTCGCTTGCGCGGCCTCGTTGATCTTTGCTTGCAGCGAATGCAATGGTGATGAGGTTACCGCTGCCGAACTTATCGTCGCTGAATCAACACTGGTACTGTCGCTAGGTTGCGTATCATCTGCCAGTAACGTCGATGCCGCCAGGTCTGTCGTCAGCGCGGCAGGTATAATCGGAGTACCTTCTGGCACATCAGCAGCGCTCATCATCGAGGCCATGGCATCAGAAGCAAGCCCCATAGACTGAGGGCTGGTTGGATTCTGTAGTGGAACGTCAGTACCAAACACCGATAAGGGCGTGTGCTGGAATGCTGTCGGCTGACTGGCCATACTGCCCGCAGGAGCGATTGTTGCAGATTTCATCCCCGCCCCATCCGCGATACCTTTTCCATCAATAAACAGCGAGCTATCAACGGCTCCGTTGTGGTTACCGATTATTGACAAATCAATAGACTCACCCGCTGCCATTTGCCCGGTTACTGGCGGTGCTTGCTCTTGCTCTGACGCTAATTCCGCTGGCGTCACAGATTGGCTCGATGGACCAAATAATTGAGCCAACTGAGCATCGTTCAAACCAGTCTCACTCGCGCTGCCTTCCGCTTTTTCCTTCGTCTTTGGCTCAAACTGCGGCAAACTATTGCCATCTGCCGATGCTTTATCATCCATCACATTATCAACAACCGAAGGTGTGGCTAACTGTCGGTTATATACACTCAGCTGCTGCAGCAGTTCTTCACCATCACTCATCACTTCTTGGTTAGTTTTTTTTGATTGTGACTCAGTGACAAGCGTGTCTGTGTCAATCTCACCGTCTTGTAACTGGCCTGATGCTAGCTCTGATTGAGAGGGTGAACCTTGAGAGGGCTGATCTGCTCCCCCCTCGGGTTGATCACTAGCCGATGCATCGTCATTCCCCCCAAGAACATGATGGTTGGACTCAGGCTGGTGATGATGGATTGGCGTTGCACCCTCAAGCGCTCCCTTGTGGCCATCAACTTGCTCTGATGCCTCTGATTGTTCCGGATCCGATTTGGCGGCCACCGTCGATACGGCTTCGCGCGGGGATGCCGCCTTGTGCGGATGCTCAACCCTTTCTGCTGCGGTATGGCTGGAATCAGTCTGCTGGTGAGAGGCTGTGTGCTTCGTCGTGCTTGCTGTCTGTCGCCGCTCTGTTACTTTCTCTAGCGTCTCAGAAAAAACACCCGATGTGTCGCGCAAGGCATCGGGATGACGATCCGCCCGTTTCGGCGCCGCGCTTGGCTGAGGGCTCGCTCCTAATGATTCTGAGATGAATAAATGCGGTGACAACATAATGACTCTTGCAGCTGATTGATCGGTATTCTCGAAGTTAATGCAAAAATCACACCATGATCAAATTCAGGATGGTCGAATGATAATAATCAACGCTGTGAGAGGTGTCGGCGAGCGAATTGGAGGGTGGCAAATTCATCCATCATTTTCTGCTCTTGGCGATCAAGATGGCGCTGACGCTCCGTTTTCTTTTTCTCCAACAGCCATTCAATAGAGCGGCGTTTTTTACGTACTTCATTCCAATAATCACTGCACTGTTCAACTTGGTAGTCAAACTGAGCCCCTGCCTGGCGCTGCTTCACCAGGGTTTCATCTAACTGGTTAAGAAACTTCTGCAAATGGCCATAAGCACTGGCCGTTAAGCCCTGCTGGCCACGCTCTGACAGCTGGCGGCAATAGTCCAGTCGATATTGTTCAATTTGCTGCAACTGCTGTGCGTAATTTTCACGCTCAATACGTGCCTGATTCAGGGCTAATGATGCCTGATGCTCATCATCGATTGCTCGCTCAAGGATCAGTTGTAATGCGGGATCGGACATGGTTTTTCCAGTAACAGTTAGCTTAAGAGCCCAAAGATGGGGGACGTAGGGGCGAGTTTTGAGATTTTAGGGACTAGGGAAAGCAGGGCGGAGGAAGAGCGAAAAAGCAAAAGCAATTTCGGTTTATTCGAGGGGCGAGTGAAACTCGCCTTCTGCTCTTCCTAGTCCCTCGTCCCTGCTTTTCTCGAAACTCGCCTTCTGCTCTTCCTCGTCCCTCTAACTATCCCCCTAAAATCGAACGCAACATATTCACGCACATATCATAAGGTACCGATTCCTTCATCGTCTGCTGAAGGTAACCGTCCAGCCGAGGCTTAAAGGTAAAGGCCTGATCTATCGCCTGATCGGTGCCTGGTTTATACGCTCCAATCGAAACCAGATCCTGATTTTTCCGGCAGATAGATAATATTTGCCTGACCGCTTTCGACATCAGCATGTGCTCTTCACTGACAATCGCGGGCATGACTCGACTCACCGAACGTTCAACATCAATCGCCGGATAATGACCCGCATCAGCCATCTCACGAGATAACACGATATGACCATCAAGGATCGCACGTGATGCATCCGCTATCGGGTCTTGCAAGTCATCACCTTCGGTTAGCACGGTAAAAAAGGCGGTGATCGAGCCTTGATTCTCATTACCGTTCCCGGCCCGTTCAACCAGTGCAGGAAGCTTGGCAAATACCGAGGGCGGATAGCCTTTTGTTGCAGGCGGCTCACCAACTGAAAGGGCAATTTCACGCTGGGCCTGGGCAAATCGTGTTAGCGAGTCCATCAGCAGCAACACATCCAACCCCTGATCCCGAAAATATTCGGCAATGGTCAAGGCAGTCTGGCAGCCTTTTAGTCGCATTAGCGGTGAGGCATCCGCCGGGGCGGCGACGACCACCGCACGCTGGCGACCTTCATGGCCTAAGATTTCATCAATAAATTCTTTTACTTCTCGACCCCGCTCACCGATCAGCCCGACCACCACCACTTGAGCGGTTGTACCGCGGGTCATCATGCCCAAGGTCACGGATTTACCGACACCAGAACCGGCAAACAATCCGATACGCTGACCTTTGCCGACGGTCAATAGACCGTTGATGGCTTTAAGCCCGACATCGAGCGGCTCTTTGATAGGCTTACGGGCTAACGGGTTAATCGGTTCAGCCGTGAAAGACGCACGCTGTGCGGTGTAAATGTCGCCTAAGCCATCCAGCGGGTTACCCACGCCGTCGATAACCCTACCCAGCAATTCCATACCGACCGACAAGCCGGCAGCATTAAGGACGGGAGTTACCCGCGCGCCAGGCATTACCCCACTCAATTGCTCACTGGGCATGAGAAAGAGAATCTCGCCGGAAAAGCCGACCACCTCCGCTTCCATTTCTCCATTCAGGGTTTCAACCCGGCATAAACTGCCAACTGGTGCTCGACAACCGATGGCCTCGAGCGTCAGTCCAACCACCCTGACTAACTTGCCAGAAGCAATCGGACGACAAGCGGTATTCTGGGTTTGATAACGGGAAAGGCGCTCTGCCAGATTCGCCATTACGACGCTCCAGCAGAATGCTGGCGATTGAGGCCACTGAATTGCTCAAGCAAGTGTCGAATCCGCTCTTCCATCCGAAAATCCACGGTCGACTCGCCAGACTGAACATAGAGATCGCCCCGATTCATTGCGGGCTCAGCTTGTAGTGTCCACTTACGCTCGGCAAGACTGTCTTCACCATAAGCTTGCTTAACCAGCTCTAAATCGTCCGGCTGTAACTGGATAGTCACCGGTTGACCGGCAATCGGCAGTGCTGAAACTGCTTCACGTAACGTATTGAGGATAACTTGGTTGTTAGTTTTCAACTCCACCTGGATCAGCTCTCGGGTTAACCCCGTTACCAATCGAATCAACTGTTGTTCAACCTCACTATCAACCTGCTGCAATGGGGTGGCCATTTTTTCAACCAGCTGAGTCAGGAACCCCACTTGTTCGTTGATCTGCTCTTGGCCTTGTTCCAGTCCTTGCGCCAAACCTTGTTCTAGCCCTTGCTGAGTACCTTGCTCTAAGCCTTCAGTGGTACCTTGCGCTAAGCCTTCGCTGTGACCAGCCTCTCGACCCTCTGCAAATCCTTCTTCATAAGCCGAGGCGCGAATTTCTTCTAAATCCGCGGCGGTGAGAGGCGGAGGCCCCTGCTCTTGCTCTTCTTCAAGCTCCTCCACTTGCCAGTTCGGATCATAATTCAGCGCATTATCCGTAGCAAAGTCACTCTCATCGCTATAATCCGGGTAAGCCCAGCGTTCAAGCTCTTGGGCCTGATGTTCACTGACCCGCAAGAATCCCCGGCGGCGTTCATTTGACATAACACACTCGATTCAGCATTAAATTGATATATAGACCATTATAGGAATTCATCATAGGAATTCATCCGCACCGCCCCCAGTCAGCATCAGCTCACCGGCGTCGGCTAAGCGACGGGCTATAGACAGAATTTCCTTCTGAGCCGCTTCAACATCTGCCACTCGAATAGGCCCCATCGCCTCGAGGTCATCTTGCAACATTTCAGCGGCACGCTTAGACATATTGCGGAGAATTTTCTCACGTAGCAGGTCGTCAGCTCCTTTAAGGGCCTTCTGCAGCAGATCCTGAGGTACATCGCGTAGCAGCGTTTGAATACCGCGGTCATCGACTTCTGCTAAGTTATCAAAGACAAACATCAGGTCTTCAATCTGCGTCGCCATGTCTTCATCATTATCACGGATCTGATCCATCAACAGCCCCTCAACATTGTTGTCGAGGTAGTTCATGATTTCTGCTGCTGCCTTCAAGCCGCCAATTTTCGCTGCCTGAGCACCCGCCTGACCCGCAAACTGTTTCTCCATAATGTCATTCAATTCATGCAATGCCGCTGGCTGAACTTCTTCTAGGTTGGCAATACGCATCATCAGATCGAGACGGACCCGCTCAGGGAACTGAGCCAGAATTTCGGCTGACTGTTCTGGCTCAAGGTAAGACAGGACAATGGTCTGGATCTGCGGGTGCTCATTGAGAATAATGCTCGCTACCTGACGCGGATCCATCCATTTCAGCGAATCAAGACCCCGTGAGCCACTGCCCATCAAGATCTGATCTACCAGGTTATTGGCCTTGTCTTCACCCAGTGCGGCAATCAATGTATTACGGACAAAGTCTTCACTGCCCATGCCGATACTGGTGTATTTTTGAATATCTTCGAGAAAATGCCGGTGTACCGCCGATACTTTCTCCTGACTAAGATCCGTCATCGAGGCCATCACGCCGCCCACTCGCTGAACCTGTTTCGGTTCGAGGTGGCGAATAATGCTGGCAGCATCTTGTTCATTGAGGCTAAGCAGCAGGATCGCGGCTTTGTCCGCGCCTGTTAGCGTTGTCAGATCAAATTTCTTTGCTTCTGTAGTTGCGACATCATTAGCCATCTTCGTTTACCCAACTTTTCACGACCTGTGCGGCCAGATCTGGCTCGTTAGCCACCAAGGCACGGACCGCTTTCAACAAATCTTCATCTTTATGCAGGTTAGGCAAATCCAGGCTACTACTACTGATCTCCAAAGCATCGATACCATCAAGCTCTGAACCAATAAGATCAACGCCATTGCTGCCATGAGCCAACATCGGTAAACCATGTTCATCCAGTGGCGTGCCATCAGAAGCCTGGTTCGGATATAGCAATTTGCGCATTGCCGGACGAACCATAACCAGCATGATCACAACAATCACCAAGGCAGCGGCTAACCAGCGTACCCACGTATTAAAGTTTGGATGATCCCAAATAGGCAAATCGACAATCTTTTGTTGCTCTGGCACGGCAAACGGTACTGAAATCACTTCTAGTATATCGCCACGCCCCTCTGAGTAGCCCACCCCGCCTTTTAATAAGCGACTAATTTTAGTCAGCTCGGCGTCACTTAACGGTACCCGGGTTTGCTCTCCCGTTTTTGGATCCACGACGGGCTTATAATCAATGGCAACAGAAACGGTTTGCCGTTGTACCGTCCCGGTTTGCGCCCGTTTATGACGAATCGTGGTATCGAGCTCAAAGTTACGGGTCGACTCACGGTGCACCGAACCATCATTGGAGCCTTTGCCCGATTGCAGCTCGGCGATATCCTGTGGTATTGAACTATCGGCTGGCGGTTGGTTACTCAACGCACCTGGAATACCTGCAACTATATTGCCATTATTGTAGTCTTCAAGTGTGTACTCACTGCGAGTCGCTGGCGTCGCGGGATCATACTGTTTACGCGTTTCTTCGACCGCACTGAAGTCCATCGAGACATCAACCTGTGAGGTGAAGTTACCCAACCCCAGTACAGGGATCAGGATCGCATCAATTTTGTCCCGCAGTGCTTGCTCTTGTTTGCGCTCCAGCTCGTACTCTTTACGCTGAGCCGTTGCACTTGGATCTTCGGTGCCAGAACTGAGCAGTCGACCATGCTGATCGGTGACAGTTACCCGCGTTGGCTTCAAGCCAGGTACGGCGGTGGCGACCATATCAACGATTGAATCAACCTCTTGCTGACCCAGTGCAGCGGCAGAGCCCAATGTCAGAAATACTGTCGCTGAAGCCTCTTGGTTATGGCGAACAAAGACACTTTGCTTGGGCATGGCCAGCAATACCTGCGCCTTGCGTACCTGGCGGATTTGCTCAATGGCTCGCGCCAATTGCCGTTCTCGGCTTAGCTTTAGACGTTCTTGCTCAAGCCGTTGTGATACACCAAAGCCCATATCCTGCAATAGGATATCATCGCCTTCATCCGTTTCCTGATTAAGCCCCGCACGCGTCATTTCAAGTTTAATGGATGGATATTGATCCGCAGGTACTCGAATCGTATTACCGTCAAGAGTGTAAGGAATTTGTTTTTGATCAAAATGATCTAAGATTGGGATCAACTCTGCCGTTTCAAATGTTCCTAGCGGACGCATTTCCGGCTCTTTGATCCACGAAATAACAAGCACAATCAAGGCGACACAGATTGCCACTGACAGCACAAGGATCACCTGACGAAGCAAATCCAGATTGCCCAGCATGCTATCAACACGTGACGCACTCTTCTCTTCAGCATCAGGGTGCTTCAGTTCGAGATCGCTGTCTGCCAATGCGGGAGCGGATGCACTGCCTGAGACGGCAAGCTCGTTGTTAGTTGAAGGATCGGACACTCAGTTATTCCTGCATTAGACCGGCATATTCATTAATTCTTTATATGCTTCGACCATTTTATTACGCACTTGTACTGTCGCCTCAAAAGCGACGCTGGATTTATTACGGGCGATCATAACATCAGACAAGGATACACTGCGATCACCCTGATCAAAACGGGTCGCTAACTCACCAGATTGTGACTGAAGACCATTGACGGATTTGATAGCATCACCCAATAGCGCACCAAAATCAGCACTAACCTGCTGCCCCGTTGCTGGCCGAGAGGCACTGCTGGCTTCCAGCTTCATGGCTTGTAACTCTGCCTGAAGTCCATTTACATTCATAACGCTCTCCCACCGGTCAAAATAGTATCACTGCAATATATTGATATGTATTGCATCAGTATGACTGACATTTTTCATTTATATGATTGTTAAACTGGGATATCGATTCCAGCATCACGCATTTTGGCTAATTTATAACGCAGTGTGCGAGGGCTAATGCCTAATTTTTCAGCAACATCTTTACGCCGTCCCTCACAGGCACGAATGGTGTCTAGAATAATCGAAAACTCTTGCTCTCGCAGCTCATTTCCTAACCCGTCAACGGCTGATAGTGGCTGGACCACGCCGGCTTCGGTTTCATGTACTGGCGCGAGCTCGGGGGCAACCGCCTGCTCAACCGCTTGCTGAAAACTCCCAGCATCCAACCAATCCGTTCCCTCCAGCAAAATATCACACGCCGTGATTTGCTGACCATTACAGAGGATCAGTGCTCGCTGGATCACGTTGTCCAATTCTCGAACATTACCCGGCCAAGCATACTGCTTTAACTTCAGCTGTGCATCGGTACCCACCTTAGGTACTGGCAGGCCTTGCTTCATGCAATGGCGCTCAAGCAAGTAATGCGAAAGTGGGGAAATATCACCAGGTCGCTCAGCAAGTGCCGGCCACACTAATGGAAAAACATTCAGGCGATAATACAAATCTTCGCGGAAATGCCCTGCCGCTACATATTGTTTAAGATCACGGTTACTGGTTGCCAGTACCCGAAGATCCAGCTTGATACTCTTACGGCTCCCCAGTCGTTCGACTTCATGCTCTTGCAGTACCCGCAACAGTTTCGCCTGCAAGTTCAAGTCCATCTCACTGATTTCATCAAGTAAGATAGTACCGCCCTGCGCCTGCTCAAACTTCCCTGGGCATGCCTGCACAGCCCCGGTAAATGCACCTTTCTCGTAACCGAACAGGGTGGCTTCCAACATGTTATCGGGAATAGCCGCACAGTTAATGGCCACAAACGGACCATCTCGACGTGTCGAGTGGCTATGAATATAGCGGGACATCACCTCTTTACCGGATCCACTTGGCCCCAGCACCATGACACTGGCATCGGTCTTAGCCACTTTTTCCGCTAATGCCAACAGCTTGAGAGATTTCTCATCCGCCACTATCGCCTGACCCGACTCAACTTTGGCCGGGGCATAACGACTGATCATATTCAGCAGCACTTCAGGTGCAAAGGGTTTTGCCATGTAATCAACGGCTCCCTCTTTCATTGCAGAGACAGCATCTTCAATATTGGCATAGGCGGTCATCAGTAACACCGGGAGCTTTGGCCAATGCTGCTTAATGCTGCGCAATAGTCCTAGCCCATCCATCCCCGCCATTTGAACATCAGTCACGACGATGTCGACACTCTGGGATTTCAGGATCAACAATGCATGCTCAGCGCTTTCCGCTTCCAGCCATTGATAACCCGCCAATGCAAGAGTATCGACTAAGGCTTCACGTAGCCCTTCATCATCCTCTACAACCAAGACGCGGCTTGGGTTCATGGTGTCACTCCTGTCGTTATTGATTGCTCTTCAGCATGCGGTATCGCTAGGCTCAAAGGATTCTCTGCCAGCGGCAGGATTAAAGTGAAACAAGCCCCCTCTCCCAATGCTGACGCTAAGATCAAGCGGCCTTTATGGGCATTGACCACCATTTGCACAACAGCCAAGCCAAGCCCGGTACCTTGTTGACGGGTCGTAAAAAATGGCTCTAATATTTTGTGCTGCATATCTGCGGCGATACCGGGCCCGTTATCGCTTACCGCGAGATGGATGTGGTCGCCTTGCTGCTGCACGCTCACTGCGACTTGGCACTGCTTACCCGCCATCTGAATCGCATTGGTAATCAAGTTACTAAGCGCACTTGCCAGCGCATTGGCATTACCCAGTATTTCCAGCGCTTCATCATCGCAATCAATACTAAAATCAACCTGGTTGGTGATAATTTGGGCTTCAACCATCTGCTCTAGTTCATTGAGCAAGATTTCAAGACTAAAGCGTTCAATGACTTTGTTATCCCCCCCTTTGGCAAACAGCAGCATATCATTAACCTGCTTTTCCAAATCGTGAAGTCGGTCAACTAGCTTACTCTGAAACCGCTCGCGGGTCGGAACTGTCAAATTGGGCGAGGCTAAGTTAGCAGCATACAGCATTGCACTGGACAGCGGTGTTCGAACTTGATGCGCTAATGAGGCTACCATTTTACCCAGCGAAGACAGGCGCTGCATTTCACTGATCCGGGACTGCAACAAACGGGTTTCAGTCATATCGGTAATAAAAATTAGCTGGCCACTCGCAGAGGCCGATATGGCTAACTTTACCCGTCGACCATTACGCAGTGAGACTTCATGTCCATCATCTTCGCGCGGGGAAAAAGCGCGTTGAATAACTTCAAACCAACGAATACCCTCTAGGGGCTCACCAAGCAGACGATGAGCCTCAGGATTTGCCTCACGGACAATACCTGTAGAATCGAGGAAAATCACCCCCGATGGCATCACATCTAATGCTTGCTGATACCGTGCTACTTGCTCAGGCAATGTGCCTAATAAAGAATGATTGTCACCCATGCGAACCCTGATAAGTCAATGTAACTGCCAACACACATAATGCCTAGTTTCAATATAAAGCATATTTTGTGCCAACAAAAAATCAACATTATCATATGGTTGACTATTTCTGATGGGATATTGACGACGTCAATAAATCGACGCCGTCAATAATATATAGATCTGCTGATTATCGAAGTGCTTCTTTACTTAGTCCGTACTTTCGCATTTTTTCGACAAGTGTCGTACGCCGCATGCCCAGCATATCTGCGGCACGTGCGACAACACTCCCTTGAGCATCAAGGGCTTGCCGGATCATACCCACTTCAAGATCGGCAAGCATCTCCTTGAGGTTCACCCCTTCAGGAGGCAAGTCACTGAACATAGCACTGTCATCAGCGACGTCGGAATTGAAAGCAAACATATCAGCCAATGCCTCACGCTCTTGCTCTTCGAGTGACAAGACATTTTCGTCCGGCTGAAACGTCGGTAAATCACTGTATCGGTACTTAACGGGCAGATGGTGTACATCCACCATTTCATTTGGATAAAGGATGATCAAACGTTCAATCAAATTCGCTAACTCACGAATATTCCCCGGCCAATCATGCTCCATTAATGAGGTAATAGCCCGTGGTGTGAAATACACCGGGTTCGCCCCTTCCGCTTCTAATCGAGCAAGTAATTCTTGCAATAACAACGGGATATCTTCAATTCGGTCTCGCAGTGCAGGCATTTCTATCGGAAAAACATTCAAACGATAGTAAAGATCTTCACGGAACAAATTGTCTTTGATCATGCCATCGAGGTTACGATGCGTTGCTGCCACAATGCGGACATTTGTTTTAATGGTCTCGCTGCCACCCACTCGCTCGAAACACCGCTCCTGCAGGACACGAAGTAACTTAACCTGCATCGACATCGGCATATCACCGATCTCATCAAGGAACAATGTGCCGCCATCTGCAAGTTCAAACCGCCCTTTACGCGCTGATATTGCGCCGGTAAACGCACCTTTCTCGTGACCAAATAGCTCACTCTCGAGTAAGTCGGGAGGAATCGCCCCACAGTTTACCGGTACAAACGGCCCTTTACCCCGTGATGAGTGATAGTGAATATTCCGGGCAACCACTTCTTTACCTGTCCCCGATTCACCCAGAATCAATACACTGGCGTCTGTTGTCGCCACTTGTTCAATGAGGTGTCGAATGTGACTAATCGCATTACTGCGCCCAACCATGCTTCGAAACAGCGTATTTTTACGGCCTACTTGAGGAACCTGTAGCGCACGCTTGCCTAAATATTCCTGACAATGACGCAATGCTTCAATCATCGGACTGTAACTGATTGGCAGTTCCAGACTGCCTACATAGTTTGGCAAATTCGCCAACTCGCTATCGTAGGCTGTCAAGGCGATGACGGGAATATAATGATGTATGCGTAAAAAATCAAGAATACGATTGAGTGCGTGACCCGTACTGATATTACCCAGTAAACAGGCACTCCATTCATTTTCCCAAAGCGTACTATCAACCTCTGAAGCGGATAATACTTGATGCGATTCACCCACAAAATTTAAAATAACACTGAGATCATGGCGGTGCTGCGGGTCATCATCAATTACGAGGGTTTTTGCTAAAGCTTGCATAGGAACGATATTGCCTGCCGTTATAGGTATTTTGGTTCGATGGTTTTACATCATAAAGACAGTGCAAATGACGCTATAACACAGCCCTTTGTAATGTACTGAAATTACAGTAACCTGATTAACCAAATTAATGCATATCAACGCGAATCACCAGCCACCTCAAAACGCTGTCTCTGGTGTTATTAGCACATACAATTATTCAATTTGGTACGACATTGTAATAAAAGCACGCAAGAAGGCAACTGGGGACAGACAAAAGCTGTGACCCCAGTACAAAGGAAGATGAAAACGATGGATTTTATGATGCGTTTTTGTACATATCTCGGAGCAAGATCCCGCTATTAGCCGAAAATGTCACTTAACCAAGCTGAGTCATATTGTGATATTCCGCTGGAATTTGATCCCAGGCAGACTTAATCTCACGCAGCATGCCAATTACATCATCAAGCGGCTCAGTCACATTTTCCTGATTCGCTTTATAGATCTGCTGGATCATGAAGTCATACAAGGCATCTAGATTAGCCGCAATCTCACCGCCGTCTTCCATTGATAAGCATGTGCGCAGACTGATCACGATATCTAATGCCTTACCAATACGCTCACCTTTGACCGCGACTGAACCTTGTTCCATCGCCGCTTTACCCTGGATTAAACGCTCAATGGCACCCGCCATTAACATCGATATCACCCGGTGAGGCGAAGCGGATGTTAACTGACTGTCCACCGAAACGCGTTTATAAGCCTGAAGCGAACCTCTCATTGCCATTTTTATTAACCTATCGAAATTTATTATACATTTGCAACGAGCGCTGCCCGTGCACAAGCCTTTGCACTTGGCTCGCCGACCTATCACGATGATAGTGGATCCGCTCAAGTAACATCGACGTACGTTCTATTGCCTGCTGCCATTGCGCTCTATCTATGCGCGCTGGTTCAGACCGAAGTTGCTCAAGCACAAGCTCTCGATGTGATAGAAGCTGCTGTAGCTGGCTCCCGTCAATCTCTGTGTCATCAGCTAATAACGCATCGATCTGCTGATCAATGTGTTCCAAATTTTGCATCCAGTCCCCCATTTACGAAGCACTTCAATGTTCTGCCAGCCACTACATAACCACGAAAAAAAAGACTCATGACGGCATCATACTCATCATTGAGCTCAGCTGACTTTTCATTTGCCCCATGGCACTGTCCATCGCGGTAAACTGATCATGCGTCCGCTTTTTCACACTCTCCATCCGGCGGTCAAGCTCGCTCTGCTCTTTGTTCAAATCAGAGACCTGTTCATTAAGACTGTCTTGGCGCCCCTTGATGCTGCCAGTGATCCCGGTATAGGCATGAATTAAATCTTCAACTTTATGCGCAAAACCATCGCGACTGCTAAAGAATGTACCGACATCAGCAAAGTTATGGTTTAACTGACGATCCAGAATATCGTAATCAATTTCTAAGCGCCCCGACATGGTTGATGTCACCCCAAGCTCGCTGAGCGTTTTAATGGACTTTGGCGCATCTTCAACCGGGTTAGAAAACGCAGCACGCAGCTGATTATCGACCGAGCGGATAATGCTATCTCCGACTAGCGGCCCTTTTTCTTGTGTTTCAGGATCAAACTTACTGAGCTCTTGGGAGACATCGTGAAACTGGTTGTAGGCATTAACAAATTTCTCTATCGCACCACCCACCGCATTGCGATCATAGGCGACATCGACAGTCACGGGCTTTGCCGGCTTCCCCTCTTTGTTATCGTCAGCCAACGCTAACAAATTCAAATCAACCCCATTAATGGCATCTTTTATGGTATTGGTGTCGCTGGTGACCACCGCTAGCCCATCAATCAAGACTTTGGCATCTTCTGCCGGCTGCATTTCAGTCATGGAATTGATGTCGTTATTGGGGTTAAAACCAAATTTTTGCAATGTGCTGGTCATCGGCGCCTCCACCCGAACACCGATTTTGTTTTGCTCACCACTTTTATCTGCGGTAAGCACTAACCGAGTCCCCACATCGTCTTTGATGATAGAGGCCATCACGCCGTTATTTGAGGGGTGACGATTGATCAACCGGACGACATCCGTCATTTCACTTTCATTTTCTGGAATGTCGACGGCGAATTTATTATTGCCTAAAGAAAGGGTGAGTTTCCCCGCACCTAGCTTTTGCTCAGCATCAAAGGTACCGGAAACTATTTTGTGTGATTGGGCCAGTTGTTCGATCTTGACACTGTATTTACCAGGGATCGCGTCATGATTAGCCGTAGCCGTCAAAACATTGACGTTATCACTGGTAACAGTACGTGCAGAAAGGGTATGGTTGCGACGGAAATCTGACATCATGTATTTCATGTCATCCAGCGAGGCTTTCAACTTACCGTAAGCACTGATGCTAACATCAATATTCTCACGCTGCTGAGTGATCCGCGCTTCTTTTGGGGCCCGCTCCGCTGTAACGATCGAATTAACCATACTGTTAATATCAAGACCAGATGCGGTAGCTGATGCACCTATATTCATGAAATACCTCAAGTAAACCTATAAGAGGCCTAGACTTTCGTCGTTAGCAGCCCCCCTGAGTGTGTGGTCAGTTGGCGAGATAGTGCCAACATATCTTCATCAGGGATCTGACGCACTACATCACCAGTACGCTTATCGTAAATGGTGACAATATTCTTGCCAGACTCTTCATCAATACGAAATGCTAGTCCTTTATTCAACGTAGAGCCGACAAATTCTTCAATACGCTGAACCACTTTTTCCAGCTCTTCCCGTTGCAGCTGATGTTGCTTATCCACATTAGCGGTTTGCTCAATACGACGGACATCTGTCCTATTATCGTAACTTGAGTGATTCGACTGATGCTGGGATGAAGAGGCAACAACTGTCCCCTTTGAATGATTCATTACTTCATTAGCAACATTTGTGCCAACAAGGGGTTGTGTTCCAAAAGATGAACCATGAGGGGGAAGTGAAGACGTAGAAACCGGTTTGACATCCATATTCTGTCACCTTCTGACAGCGTTAAGCGGCAAGAGATGATTCCCTTACCGCTTGTACGACGATTAACCTAGAAGGCTTAATGCAGCCTGTGGTGCTTGTTTTGCCTGAGCAAGAATTGACGTAGAAGCCTGAGACAGGATCTGGTTCTTGGTCATATTCGTGGTTTCTTTCGCAAAGTCTGTATCACGGATGCGACTATTAGAAGCCGATACGTTTTCGTTTACGTTATTCAGGTTATTGATAGTGTGGTTCAGACGGTTCTGAGACGCACCCAAATCTGCACGGTCTGAATCGATTTGCTTCAGTGCGTTATCCAATACCGCAACCGCCTGCTGTGAACCACCGACAGTGGTCACATCAAGTTGCTGAACAGAAGTACTTGTCGTACTTGATGCAGCCAGACCTAATGTTGTCTGTAGTGTACCTGATGCCGTAATTGGCTCTGAAGTATCAGAAACCAGCTGCAGAGAAAGACTACCATCGTCGTTCTTCGCAACAGATGCGTTTACATTATCAACGGCACCGTTAATTTTTGTCGCGAGCTCTTCAATATCATCGCCTTTTTTAACACCCACATCTTTACCGTTGATTGTAAGTGTCTGAGCTGCTGTCTCATCAGTACCATCCAGCTTCTTGCCGACTTCCCAGTCAGAGCCCGCTTTAGCGGTACCTACCATGGTATTACTGCTCATCGCATCTGCACGCAGATTGCTCATAGAAAGCTGTACCGCTTCACCAGAGTCAGCACCTACCTGAATAGAGCGGCTACCAAACGTACCGTTGATCAGCTTTGTACCACCAAACGATGTGGTTTCTGCGATACGGTTCAATTCATCAGTTAGTGCCGTTACTTCTTGCTGAATAGCAACACGGTCATCTTTTGAGTTCGCACCGTTTGAAGATTGTAGAGACAAGTCACGCATACGCTGTAGGATGCTGGTACTTTCCTGCATTGAACCTTCAGCTGTCTGCGCCATTGAGATACCGTCGTTGGCGTTACGTACCGCAACATCAAGGCCACGGCTTTGTGTCATCAAACGGTTAGA
This sequence comes from Photobacterium nomapromontoriensis, assembly GCF_050336815.1. NCBI lineage: Bacteria > Pseudomonadati > Pseudomonadota > Gammaproteobacteria > Vibrionales > Vibrionaceae > Photobacterium > Photobacterium nomapromontoriensis. The sequence goes on along the minus strand of NZ_JAKJSL010000044.1, from coordinate 55,113 downwards.
GATCTGAAGACCAGCGGCATCGTCTTTGGCACTGTTGATCTTGCTACCTGTTGCCAAGCGCTCCATTGATTTTGCTGTCGCGTCAGTCGCCTGACCTAAGTAGCGCTGAGCGGTCATTGCAGAAACGTTAGTGTTTACTGTAACTGCCATAATGTATCTCCTTGTGTATTCAAAATGGCTTGACCAGCCCAGCCGGAAAAACCTTATTATTATCTTTACATGGTTTGTAACGGCATGGTTTGAAAAACCTTTAAGATTTTTTTTAGAAAAATTTTAAATACGACTAAAATACGTCCAAAACAGTAAAACGAAAAACGGCAAGAGGTTGCCCCCTTGCCGTTTTCTTGCTCGTTCGTTGCAGTCATCCCGCAACGTTAGCACCTATAACTAAACTATTATTGCAGCAAACTCATCGCCGCCTGCGGTACTTGTTTCGCTTGGGCTAAAATCGACGTACTGGCTTGCTGTAGGATCTGATTCTTTGTCATTTCCGTGGTTTCTTTAGCAAAATCAGTATCGCGAATACGGCTATTTGATTCAGACACGTTCTCAGAGACATTCGCCAAGTTGTTAATCGTATGACCAAGACGGTTCTGTTTCGCACCTAAATCTGCACGCTGGCTATCAATGTATTTAAGCGCGGCATCGATAATACCGACAGCTTGTTGTGCACCGCCAACAGTTTTCACATCAATATCTTGTACTGTTGTGTTGGCACTCTTATCCCCAGCCGTCAAAATGGCTGTGGCCGCACTGGCCGGATCATTACGATCCGCTAAACCCGTATTGGCAATCACGGTTTTAGATGAAATTTCTACCGGCCCCTGTTCGGAAAACAGCTGCAATTCGCCCTTTTCACTGACGGAAGCGGAAACACGATTGTTCTGACCATTGATACGAGTAGCAACCTCTTCAATGTCATCGCCATCGACCAGATCAATCACCACTTCATTTTTTGGATCAGCCTTATCACCGACGAAAAAGGCGACTTTATCACCTGCGGCAGCTTGCCAGTCAGGCGTTGCCTGACCACCGCCCACCACCATTTGACCGCCCATACGCGTATCATCAGCACGAACACTGGTGATTCCCATAATGATGGCTTCACCAGAATCCGCACCAATCTGGAAAGCCGCTTCGCCAAACGTACCGTTCAGCAACTTACGGCCACCGAAAGAGGTGGTTTCAGCGATTCGGTTAAGCTCATCCTGAAGTGCGCCGACCTCTTGCTGAATAGCGTCACGATCATCGTCTGAGTTGGCACCATTCGATGATTGCAAGGACAAATCACGCATGCGCTGCAAAATACTGGTTGATTCCTGCATTGCACCTTCCGCTGTTTGAGCGATAGAGATGCCGTCATTTGCATTACGCATTGCCACGTTCAAACCACGAGTCTGTGCGACCAAGCGATTTGAAATTTGTAGACCCGCTGCATCGTCCTTAGCACTGTTGATCTTACTACCCGTCGATAAGCGTTCCATCGACGTATTCAAATCACTTGTTGCTTTGCCCAGGTAACGCTGCGCAGTCATGGCAGACACGTTGGTGTTTACTGTTACACCCATTTTGCTCTCCTTTGACTTTCGCCATGCGGCGAAACAGCCTACCCGCAACAGTCAGTATAAAAGACAGTGAAGCGGGGCCAGCTATAATATTAATTTTTGGCAATGATGTTGCCACCAAGCCTTACTTTGCAAACTCCATGCCACAAATCAAACTATTTTAAATCAAAAGGTTAGATCTTAATTTGTGGCAATTTTATAAAAAGTGGCAACCCGATGCCTATGCGGCTGACGAAATTTGCCGTTTTATATTCTTTGGGTCTTCCTATTTAAATATAATTAAATAGATTTAAATCTTTGGTTTTGGCAAACGCCTGTTGCGACGCCTGTAACGCCATCATATTTTCATTGAGATCAATCACTGCGCTGGCATAATCCAGATCTTCCAGGGTGCCTCGAGACTCGCTCATCACGATCCTAAAATCCTTATGCATATCTTCTTGACGGTCTAATGTCTGCAACCGCGTACCAATTTCTGATCTCACTCGGTTGGTGTGCTTGAAACCTTCAGACAGCTCTGCAGCCACTTGGTGTAGTTCTGCGGTTGCCGAAGCATCAGAGACATCGCTGTCAGAGAGTTCAATACCCCGACGAAATGCATCAAAAATATTGACCTTGTCTTGCCGCGATAGATCAATGGTATCGCCATCTTTAATTTCACCTTCAACGGCAATATTCAACGAGTTAAACTGAATACCCTTACTGGGGTCAAACGCCGCACTACTTACCAAGGTGTCATTCTGATACAGCTCATAAGCCGTCCCTGTTGGTGACGTTGAAAAACTCACTCGGTAGGCAGACTGATCAGCATTGTTGGTATTGGTTGCTTGCGACAACAACAGTAGTGATCCGCTTTGTAAATGATAATCCGGTTGATAATCACCAAAAGGATTCGACACGTCCATAAACAGCTTGTCGCCAGCATCATTGACGGGAACCTCTATCGCTGGCGCGACTTGGGCCATTCGCTGGTAGCTGTCACCGGAGTATGTCACCTCACCATTGTTATCTCGGAAAAATGGCTGTGTACTGTATCGATTACCGGCAAAAACGTAATTCCCGGACTCATCCTGACTGTTCGCCAGATTGATAAACGAATCAAACAGGCCCTGCATATCTTGTTTATGGGCGATACGATCATCGCCAGACAATGAGCCATTGACCATTAACATCGATTTGCGTTTAGCGTCATCGAGCAAGTTTTCAACTTCTGCAATGGCGGTTTCTTCGTTATTTAACCGGTTTCGCGCCAATGTGATAGTTTTAATCGATTGGTCAATCTGCGTATTTTGCTGATCAAAATTCTGGATATAAATTGAGGCCACAGGATCATCACCGGCGGTAAGCAATCGCTTACCAGAGGCCAATTGTTCCTGATTCTCCGCCACTTTTGCTTGTTGGCGGTTCATATCATTCGTTACTGACTGGTAGTTATGGAAGCTGGCAATACGGCTGATCATAATTATTCAGTCTCCTTAGCGGGATGCGTTAAGCAAGGTATCGAACGTTTCATTCGCTACCGTCATGATGCGTGATGACGCCATATAAGCCTGCTGAAATTTCATCATATTCGCGGCTTCTTCATCAAGGTTCACCCCGGAAATCTCAGCCACTCGGCTCGATGCCGCTTCTTTCTCAACCTGCCCCACATCCTGTAAGCGAGACGCCGACGCTTTCTGGGTACCAATTTCAGTATTCAGCCCCTGGTAGACATCAATCATGGTCGATCGCCCGTCATCCATCACTTTCTTAGCCTGTAAATCCTGCATCCGAAGCAAATTGCCGTTATCACCATCAGCTGGCATCAAGTTTACCGCAAAGACGTCGCCACCACTGGCACCACGACTCAGGGTAAAACCGGTACCATTTACTGTCACCTCACCCACGGGTGGATACGCAGCCGGTGGCTGCAATATGTTGCCTTTCATATCCAATACGGCATATTGATTAGCGTCTGGCGAGATCGCTACCTGAAACTCGGTTAAATGACCCCGTTGGGTAACGTTGAAATCGGCATTACCTTGAACATGACTGGCCGAGCTAAGATAACTTTGCGCGGCAATATTCGATGGATCAGTCATTGCCACACGGATATCCCCCGCCCCAGTGCGGGTCGGCCGCAATACAATGTGCTCCCCTGCTCGCATCGGCGCGTCCATTTCAACGCGGAACCCGTCAATGGAGAAAGCAGCGGGATCGCCGCTCGGAATCACCTTCTGGCGGGTACCATCTGGCAGTGACAGCGTGTGCTGACTACCATCAAATTTTAAATCATACTCACCGGTTTTTAGCGCACTGAGATCGTCGATATATACCTTAAGATCAGCCGTTGATCCCGCAGGCAGCATGACTCGCGAAGCCGCAAGTGCCGGATCATTAATGTCACGAAACATATCTTGGCCAACCTGACCGTTCAAATCCATGCCTTGCTGCTGCAGCTTATTAATGGAATGCGAAAAGCCAAGCGCAATTCGCCCCATCTCATCCATCGCCTGTGGCAACGTTTCATCGCGGAACTGAAACAAGGCCGCCATTTTGCCGCCAATCCCATCATTACGGATCGTCTTCAAAGACTTGCCTTCAACAATGGCCAGCTGGGTCTGCTGCGGATCAGGCTTACCATTGACCATTCGCAACTCACTGGCTTCGGTACCCGATACCAGCGTGTGGCCACTACCGATCATGATGTTGAAACTCTCATCATTCTTACGTGTTACGGTGACCTTGGTGTATTCAGACAGTTCATTAATCAGAGCCTGATGACGGTCAAGCAAATCATTGTCATGCCCTGACGCTGGCGTTTTCACCAATGCTTTATGAACATCGACCAGCTCTTTCGCTATATCATTGACCCGGTTCAGCGTCCGAGACAGCACTTCATTGGTCTCTGATTTCTGGCGAGAAAGCACATCATAATTTTCGTTGAGCCCAGCCGCCACCAGCTTGGCTTTTTCTAAAACAACTTTGCGGGAACCAATATCATTGGGAGTATCAGACATGGCTTTCACTGCGTCATACCAGCTATTCATGTCTTCAGGAATTTTCTTGGCGCTATTGGATAACATATCATCGAGCCGTCCGAGCTGACCGTTCCGCTCTGAGGCATAACTGAGATTAGTGGTCGTCAGGTTGAGCTCATTAGTGGCAAATTGGTCATACCCACGGCGAACTTCTGCCGCATGCACCCCCGTTCCGTACTGACTGCCCCCCCACCAAATAGGATCGTTGCTTTCCTGCACGACAGACTGACGGCTATACCCTTCGGTATTAACGTTGTTAATGTTATGGCTGGTGGTATTAAGCTGCCGCTGCGCGGTCAGCACACCTTGCGAGCCCATATTGAGCAAGTCAAACGCCATGAAGCCTCCAGGCTGTAGGGGGAATAAATACAATCACTGCTGTTTTATATGCAAAATACGTTCCAATAGATGATCGCGAGGTAATCTATTCATTTAACTATATTTAATCAAGGGAGGGGCAAGGGCTTGCCGGAACAATGCTAGGGGTAGTAAACGATAAGGCCCCTGAGACTAGGGCCTACCGTTTTATTTCATATAACCTTTTACTGCTTCCATGACACTGATGATCTTATCGACATATTTAGGGTCAGTCGCATAGCCTGCCTGATGAATATTTCGAATAAACTGACTCGGATCAGCAGGGTGCTCTAACGCCTTACTATAACGAGGGTTATCGTTAAGAAAACGCACATAATCATTAAAACTGTCTTGGTAGGTATCGTAAGAGCGAAAAGCCGCTTTTTCTTGCACCGGGATCCCTTGATGAAACTCTAGGGTGTTAGTCGCAACCTTAGCGCCTGACCAACGGGGATCGGCCTTTATATTGAACAGGTTATTACTCGAACCCGCTGCATTTTTAATCACCTTTTGTCCCCAGCCGGTTTCCAAAGCCGCTTGCGCTATCAATACGGAAGGATCGGTTCCCAATGCCTGTGCCGCTTTTTCAGCGTAAGGCTTCAAACGCGAGACAAAATCTTTCGGTGAGCCGAAGCCTTGTTCAGTACTCGTCGGGGTCAGTGGCGCGCTGCCACCCATCGCCAACGTTTGTTGTTGATTGAGATAACGCTGCTTAAGCATCAGTTTATAGGCATCCTCTGATGCCTTGGCGGCAGGCGTTGCATCAACAGGAAGTTTAAGCGGTGCATCATTGAAAATTTGGCGGACTATCAATTCATCCGCGGCACGCCCCTCCGACTTAGCTGTCGTCGACTGGGGATCGGCCGGCTTGGCCTCTTTCTCTTTGGGCTCGATCGCCCCACCAAGCTGCTGAACAATCAAATCAGCTAAGCCCAAAGACCCCGTTGAGCTCAGTTCACTGGCCAACTGCTCATCGTGCATCTGCTCAAAGAACTTACTATTACTGCTACTCATCAGATCCGATTCAAACGCTTCATTGGCCTGACGCATTGATTTAAACAACATCTGAGTGAAGATCGCTTCAAACTGCTGGGCGGCCGCACGTAGCGACTTCGCTTCATCTTCACCGATCCCAGCACGAAGCCGATCAAGACCAGCAAGATCATTTATAAAACCCGGCGATGTTGTTTTCATAAAACCTCACGTATCGGAGACATCATGCAAGGGACGAGGCCCAAGGTACGAGTGTCAAGTCTGAGAGCAAAAGCAAAAAACAAGTCGCTAGCTACGATAGTCCAGCAACAAGTTTTGATAACCAGCATAACGTTAGTGCGAGAAAATCAGTGTTAAATAATGATCAATTGGCCTTCAATCGCACCGGCTTGCTTTAGCGCCTGCAAAATAGCCATTAAATCAGAAGGAGCGGCCCCTACCTGATTAACTGCACGCACTAATTCATCCAATGTCACACCTGGCTCAAATTTAAACATTCGGGCATCTTCTTCTTTCACACTAACATCAGAGTTTGGGACAACCACCGTCTTTCCGCCGGAAAATGCATTTGGCTGACTGGCCGAATAATTTTCCTTTATCGATACGGTCATACCGCCATGGGTGATGGCCGCTGGCTTGAGTTTGACATGCTGACCCACGACGATAGTCCCAGTGCGCGAGTTAACGATAATCTTAGCCGCACCTTCTGCTGGGTTAAATTCAAGATTTTCAATAGTAGACAGAAAAGCCACTCGCTGACTGATATCCCGAGGGGCACGCACACGCACTGACGTCGCATCAACCGCGGCTGCCATCTGCGGACCTAAAAACTGATTGATCGCATCCGCCATGCGCTGTGCGGTAGTGAAATCAGATTCAAACAAGTTGAAGGTCAAAAAATCACCACGGCCAAACGGGTTAGGCACCTCTTGCTCAACCATTGCACCATTGGTGATCCGTCCAACCGTTGGGGTATTTCCCACCACCTTAGAACCATCAGCCCCTGTCGCACTGAAGCCCCCGACCATTAAACTTCCCTGAGCAACGGCATAAACTTTACCATCTAAACCCTTCAGAAATGTCTGCAACAAGGTACCACCACGAAGACTCTTGGCTGACCCGATCGAAGAGACGGTAATATCAATACTCTGGCCTTGCTTAGTGAAGGCTGGCAGGGTCGCATTAACCGCGACGGCGGCGACATTCTTGGTTTTTGGTTTTGAACCGGGTGGCAATTGGATCCCAAAATTTTGCAGCATGGCATTGAAACTCTGATCGGTAAATGGCGTGGTTTCTCCGGTACCAGGCAGCCCCACCACCAAACCATAGCCGACTAGCTGGTTACTTCGCACCCCGGCCACTTCAGACACATCTTTGATCCGTGCGGCCTGAGCAGGTAGCATCAGTAACATGCATAATGCGCCAAATAATAGTTTCAGTTTCACAGTTGAGTCCTATATGCAGCAGGTGAATTAAATGCTGACGTTAAAAAAACGGGCGAGCCAGCCCTGCTCTTGCACATCCTGACGTTCTCCCGTACCAGAATATTGGATCCGAGCATTCGCAATACGGGTTGACGGAATGGTGTTGTCTTGCGTGATATCGTCCGGACGGATGGTCCCGCTTAGGCGGATATATTCATCGCCAGTATTGAGGGTTAACCATTTTTCGCCACGTACCAACAAGTTGCCATTGGGTAAAACGTCAACCACCTCTACGGTGATCGAGCCTTGAATACTGTTACTCTGATCCGCTGATGTACTACCGGCAAACTTATTGCCATTACTCAGTTCGTAAGACAACTCACGTTCACCAATTTTAAGCGCTTTACCGCCAAGCATCAGCGGATCCATCGACAAATCCGTCGACTTATCCAGATCAGCGCTGGCACTTTTCTTGGCTTGGGTTTTTTCTTCCAACATCACGGTGACAATATCACCCAAGCCGCGAGGCTTAGTATCGTCATATAAATCTTGCGCTTGACCGGCACTGAACAGCGATCCGGTTGCTGTCGCATAATGTTCTGGTTTTTCCTGAGGGCGCACCGCTGCCCATGCGGGATCCCCGGCTTGAGGGTCTTCACGGCGACGTAACATATCGATAAGACCGCCATCTTGCTGCGGTGTTCCTTCAACAGCATCGACGGTGGTCGTCGCTTTCGCGACGTCAGACTCTTCTTCTGGCAACTGAGCACAACCCGATGCCATCAGCAATATCGTCAGACCCAATACATAATTTTTCATCGCGGTGCTAACTCCTTTAAAGCTGCTGGTTCACGTAACTTAGCATCTGGTCAACGGTTGAGATCACCTTCGAGTTCATCTCATAGACACGCTGCGCTTCAATCATATTGACTAACTCTTCGGTCACATTGACGTTCGATGTTTCCAGCATTGATTGACGAATAGCCCCCAGACCTTCCAGCCCTGGCACGCCTTCCTGTGCGTCACCACTGGCTCCCGTAGGCAAGAATAAGTTCTGACCAATAGGCTCAAGACCGCCTGGATTGATAAAGCCGACGGTGGTGATCTGTCCCAGCACCTGATTTTCTTGCTGACCACGGATACGAGCTGATACCTCACCGTCGGTTCCGACAGTGATTCCCACCGCATCTTCTGGCACGGTGATTTCAGGCTGAACAACGTAACCCGATCCGGTGGTAACCAGTTGGCCATCAGCGTTAATGGTAAACTGCCCGTTACGCGTATAGCCCATGTTGCCATCTGGCAAGAGAACCTGAAAGAATCCCTCACCTTCAATCATCATGTCCATCGCATTATTCGTGGTCTGGGTATTACCCTGAGTGAAAACCTTTTGGGTTGCCACAACCTTTGAACCCGCCCCCAGCATCAAGCCGGTTGGCAGTTCAGTATCCTGGGTTGACTGGGCACCAGGTTGGTTAATGTTCTGATAAAACAAATCTTCAAATACCGCACGGCTCTTTTTAAACCCTACGGTTGAGGCGTTAGCCAGGTTGTTCGAAATGGTCGATATATTCGTCTGCTGGGCGTCAAGACCGGTTTTACTTACCCATAATGCTGGATGCATGTGAATTTCCTTTTATCGGTTAGCCTAAACGCATCAGAGAAGATGAAGCACTATCCATTTCTTCTGCAGTTTTCATGAGTTTGACTTGCATTTCAAAATGGCGTTGGAGATCAATCATACTGGTCATTTCACCGACCGCATTCACGTTACTGCCTTCAATAGCCCCTGTCAGTAAGCTCACACCGGCATCCGCATCGAATGTCTCACCAGGGTTCTTAGACTTAAACAAACCGTTGACATCTTTGTACAGAGCACGATTATCTGGTCGCACTAATTTAAGACGATCAACCACTTCCATCGCATCGGGTGGCGCCCCTTGAGGCAACACTGAGATCGTACCATCGGTGCCAATTTGAATTTTATCGATTGGTAGAGGTATGAAAATGGGCCCGCCACTTTCGCCCATCATGAGATGGCCGCTGCCATTTTGCAGCATGCCAGTTTGATCAATTTTCAGATTCCCTGCGCGGGTATAAGCTTCCTGACCTGAAGGATCGAGTACGGCCAACCAGCCATCACCTTCCACGGTAACGTCAAGGTTGCGACCGGTAGTCATCACCGAACCTTGGGCAAAATTTTGTCCCGGACGTTCAGTCATGGCGAAAACGCGACTTGGTAACCCTTCACCATACGCCTGCATGCTTCTAGCCTGCTCCAGATCGGCACGAAAACCTGTTGTTCTCACGTTAGCAAGGTTGTTAGCATGCACCTGCATACCATACATATCTTGCTTAGCGCCACTCATGGCTAAATACAGTGCATGATCCATATCGACTCTCCAATCATAATCTGATGATAGTTAAGCAATAATTATGCCATTTACGACATCGGGTTTTTATTCAATGAGTTAAAGAGATGAGGAGAGGGCTGAAATAATAATCAGCTAAAGAAGCGACAAAATTTCGACAGTGTAGGAAAAGCATTGCCGCTTGCCTGTTAGCAAGCGGCAAAATAATGAAAGCGGTGAAACCAACGATTAACGGATTTGCAAAATCGTCTGCTGTAGCTGATTATCAACTTCCAGTGCACGGGAGTTAGCTTGGAAATTACGCTGTGCGGTGATCAAATCCACCAGCTCTTGCGTCATATCGATATTTGACTGCTCAAGTGTGCCACTTTTGATCGCACCAAATGCTCCTTGTGTGGCTTCTCCCCAGATAGTAGCACCTGAATCTTGGCTGGCCACCCACTGAGTGCCGCCCTTCGACACTAACCCCTGCTCGTTCGGTACGCGTACCATACCAACTCGGCCAAGGGTGACGTTTTCACCGTTGCTGTACGTCGCAACAATCGACCCTTTGGCATCAATATCAACTTTGGCCAAATAACCTGTCGTTGCACCATCTTCGTTAAAACGGCGGATCTCAAATGGCGCGGCATACTGGGTAGGTTCATCAAAATTAATGGTCAGCTTCTGCTCAACATTCGCACCATTCATTTCAACACCGGCACCACCTTGATCAACACCAACGCCCAACGGCTCGGTCACAATCGGGTTACCGTTGTTCACTGATTTCACTGAACCATCAGTGTTAAATTCAATATAGTGACCTTGTTGACCATTCGCCACCGGACCATCGGTGTCACCGGATGCGACTTCACCGTCACCCTCTGGTGTAAGATCAACATTAACGGCTTTCTCGCCAGTTGCATCCGTAACGGTATAGTAGACGGCCCAACGGTTTTCTGCATCACTACCCGCTTTCTCTCCAGCAATAGGCTTACCATCTGCATCGACGGCGGGCTTAGATGCGCCACCACTATCTTTAACATAGTAGGTGGTCATTTTATACGGCTGACCCAGTGAATCATACATGGTCAACGAGGTGGATTTGTTGTACGTACTGGCATCATGAAAGTCAAAACCCGCCGGATTTTTAGCCGTTGCTGATGCGGGTAAGTTCACCCCGATATTGATATTTTTAGACTCACGAGGTTGACCAAACTGATCCGGCACTTTCAGTGCCTGCGCTTCGTAAGAAGAGACCTGATCTGTGTCTTTATCAACCTGATAACCCAAGAGGTACTGACCTTCCGAGTTCACGATCTGGTTTTCTTTATTGAGGTGAAATGCGCCGTTACGGGTCAGACTGTTATTTTGTGGCTGTAGTTTGTCATCTGCGACCGCAAAGAAGCCACTACCGGAAATACGAAGATCCATCGGGTTATTGGTGTAGATACTCGACCCTTCATGGAATTGCTGTGCAACCACAGATGTCTGCACGCCGCCACCGGTCGTGGTCTTCGCGTTCGAAAAAATCGAACTTGAATAAACATCGCCAAATTCCGCGCGGGATTCTTTAAAACCGAAGGTATTGGCGTTAGCAATATTGTTACTGGTGGTGTTCAAGTCTTTCTGTGATGCACCGATACCACTGAGTGAAACGTTAAATCCCATGGTATGAATCTCCTACTGTCCGTTTATACCTGACCGACTTCAAGCACGTCGGATAGTTTGAATGGCGAGTCAAAACCTGCAAGGTTCAACATCACGTTGCCATCGCCGTTGCCAAGCAGCACACTGTTGACATTGGCATACGTTGATACATCAAATTCTCGGCTTTCACCGCCGACTAAACCCGCAACCTTCATGGTATAGCGACCTTGCGGCAAGGTATTGCCTTGTTCATCAGTCCCATCCCAATCGATACGGTGTTCACCCGGAGGCGTGGCGCCCATGTCGAATGACTTCAGCAACTGCCCTTGCTCGTTTTCGATCCGTACCATCATATTATCCAGCGCCTGAGGTAGCTTGACCATGCCGGCCATATGGCCTTCGGCTGCTTTCACTGACGTCGAACTGGGGATCAATACATCGCGGCCAACCAATGATGACGCCTGCAATGCCTGATTAGAGGTCATCGCTGAGTTCAGGCTACCGAACTGTTCATTCATCTGATTGATACCATCAACCGTGGCAAAAGATGCCATCTGGGCGATCATTTGATCATTACCAACGGGCTTAAACGGGTCCTGCTGGGCTAGCTGCTTCGTCAGCAACGAGAGAAAATCTTCTTGCTTGAGCTCATTCTGGCCGGTGGCTTTCTGCTCTTCCTGCAACTTTTTCCCTTGCATGCTCTTTAGCTGCTCAAGGTAGGACAAGTTGCTTTGACCTGCGCCATTAATACTGGTCATAACTGTCACTCCTTATCCTATTTGCCCATCTGCAAGGTACTCATCAACATCTGCTTACTCGCATCTGCTACCTGTACATTGCTCTGATAGGAACGGGACGCTGAAATCATATTCGCCATCTCTTCCATGACATTCACATTCGGTTTGTAAATATAGCCTTCTGCATTCGCCATCGGATGGTCCGGGTTGTACTCGGCACGCAAAGGCTTATTACTTTCAACAATGCCCTTAACCTGTACGGGCACGCTATCTTGGCGATTGTAACTGGCACTCTCTAGCGCAGCGGCAAAGATTGGGTGACGAGCCTTGTATGTCTCATCCGCTGAGCTACTGACGCTGTTGGCGTTCGCCAAGTTACTCGATGTCGTATTTAAGCGCACAGATTCTGCACTCATGGCCGAGCCCGAAACATTAAAGATATTAAACAAACTCATTCATCAATCTCCTTTCAGCGCCTTGCTCAGGTTTTTGAACTTTGAACCAAGAAAATCCAGTGATGCTTGATACTCAATCGAGTTCTGCATGAATAAATTCTGCTCTAGCTGAGCATCTACCGTATTGCCATCACCAGTATCGGGCTGAGTGGGTACGCGGTATTTCTGTTCACCCATCACGGATGTAGAGGCAGAGATATGCCGACTATTAGTACGACTAAGGCCAACCTTTGCCCCCGACGTTGCCGCATTCAATGCTCGCTGAAAGTCGATATCTTTTGCCTTGTAGCCCGGCGTGTTGACATTGGCCAGGTTGCTCGCCAGTGTTTCTGCCCGTTTGGCTCGGACTCCAACGGTATACTGGTGTACGCCTAATGCTTTATCAAAAGAGATGGACATAGCTGCCTCCAAAATTTGTTAGTAAGTTGAAAGCAAAGGGTGTGCCAGTTTTTAAAAGTGTAGGCGATAAGGGGTGATAACAGGCAGGAAGAGCGGAGGGCTAGGGACGGAAGAGCAGTTAAGAGCGGAGAGCAGGAACGAGAAAAAGAGGGACGAGGAAGAGCAGAAAAGTAAAAGATAGGAGGGTTCTATGGTTCTATGGTTCTATGGTTCTATGGTTCTATGGTTCTATGGTTCTATGGTTCTATGGTTCTATGGTTCTATGGTTCTATGGTTCTATGGTTCTATGGTTCTATGGTTCTGGCAATAGTATCAAGATAAAAAAGCCCTACAGAAAAATAATCGCTTTCGCACTTACTCTTCCATAGGGCCTCAGGAGCAAGGACCGCTCTTACGCGCTCCTCGTCCCTTCAGACTCGAAACTCGCTAACTCATTTAAGCTTATAGATAATGCCTGGATTACAGCGGATCATCTCAAACTTATCGGTCAGGCCCGTTAATGACTCAGACGCCCCCAATAGCAGATAACCACCCGGGTTAAGACTTGTCGCCATCTGATTCAATACTTTAGCTTTCATCTCTGGCGAAAAGTAAATCAACACATTACGGCAAAAAATAATGTCGAACTTACCAAGTAACGCATAGCTGTCTTTAAGGTTCTGCGGTCGAAAATTCACCATCCGCTTCACTTTATCGTTCACCTTCATGCGCCCGTCACCGTTGTCCTCAAAGAACATCCGACGGCGCTCTGGGGAAAGCCCCCGGCTCAACGCCAAGTTGTCATACGCACCACTGCGACAGTTTTCCAACATGGTCTGAGAAATATCTGTTGCAGTGATCTGTACCCCACTGGTTAACATCCCCGGGCGTCGACTCTGGGTTTCTAGCGTGGTCATCGCGATGGAATAAGGCTCCTGACCCGAAGAACTGGCAGACGACCAAATTTTAATTGGTCGCTTATTCGCCGCAAGCTCGGGAAGGATTTTATCTGCTAATACCGTATACGGGTATGTATCACGGAACCATAACGTTTCATTGGTGGTCATGGCATCAACCGCAGCAACGCGCAATTCACGATTACGGCCAGAAATCACCAGCTGGAGCAACTCAGACATTGATGATAGCGAAAACCGGTTGATCAAGGGACTCAGGCGACTACGAACTAAATATTGCTTACTTTCTCCTAGCACAATGCCGCACTGGGCTTCAAGAAAACGACAAAATTCACGGTATTCCTGATCGTTTATAGTTATAGCTGTCATCTACTACTCTAGTATTATTATTATTGTGCCATCGCGGCTTTAACCGCAGCACCTAGCTCATCAGGGTTAAATTTAGGGATAAATGCATTCGCACCAACCCTTTCAACCATTGCTTGGTTGAATACACCACTTAGTGATGTATGCAGAATTACATGTAATTCTTTCAGTTTTGGATCATTGCGAATTTCAGCCGTCAGGGTGTAACCATCCATTTCTGGCATTTCAATATCAGAAATAACCAGTGCGAGCTGCTGGTGAATGTCCCCCTCTTTCGCCATTTCACGTAGCGTTAGAATGGCTTCTTTACCGTCCTTAACCAGCACACATTCACAACCAATGGCTTCAATGGCACGCTGCACCTGCTTACGGGCAACACTGGAGTCATCAGCCACAAGAACACGACGAACAGTTGGTAAATGTTCAACCAACTCTTCCAATACCGTACCAGTAATATCGGTATTCACAGGCGAGATTTCATCAAGAATTTTCTCAACGTCCAGAATCTCTACCAATTCGTTATCAATTTCCGTTACCGCCGTCAGGTAGTTAGCCCTGCCTGCTCCTTTAGGTGGCGGCAGTATGGATTCCCAGTTCATATTGATAATACGTTCGACTGACGAAACCAAAAAGCCCTGGATGGAGCGGTTAAACTCAGAGATGATCACAAAACAGTTGTCCAGATCATCAATTGGGCGCCCCCCCGTTGCCAAACTCATATCAATCACAGAAATTGTCTGGCCACGAATATGAGCAATTCCCTTTACCAAGGGATGCAAATTTGGCATCGTAGTCAATCTTGGACACTGCAGAACTTCTTTTACTTTAAAGACGTTAATTCCGTAGCGTTGACGTCTATTTAGTCTGAACGTAAGCAGTTCAAGGCGGTTTTGCCCAACAAGCTGTGTACGCTGGTTAACTGAATCGAGGATCCCCGACATAAGGATGACTCCATGTTATTCGTTTTTATAATTTGATACGTGTTCGATGGGAATTATCATAATAATCCACCTATGATAGCAAACTGAATATGATTTAAGCTATCACGTTGATACCCCTAACCAACGAGGCTAACTATAGTCTTTTATCCAGTCAACATTGAGTGAAAACCGTGACCCAAAGAACAACTTTGCGATTCTTACTATGCATAATCGGCCTGATGGCCGTTTTCTTTAGCGCATTTGTTTCATCCGAAACACAAAACCCCCTCGATAAAGTACAACAAACAGCAGAGCAATACGTCGCACAGCAGATCAGTAAACCTGAAAAGGGAGAGCTGCATATTAAAGCAGCAACACTGGATAGCCGACTACGCCTGACACACTGCCCTGAACCGCTCAATGCCTCTATGCCCGGTAAGCAATCACTCAGCGGTAACATCACGGTACTGATCAGTTGCCAACCTGATAATTGGCAAATTTATGTGCCAGTACGCACTCAACTTTTGCTTCCTCGTGTCGTCGCCACCAAGCCACTAGCTCGGGGAATGGTGCTGACGGGCAGTGATTTAACCATCAAAATGATTGAGCTGCGTTTTCAACGCGGCCTCATTTTTGAGCGTCCAGAACAAATTATCGGTTCAAAAATTAAACGTACCGTTAACATGGGCGACCCCGTACTCGGTAGCGATATTTGCCTGGTCTGCCGTAATGATGCCATTACGATCAGAGCCGGTGGTAGCGGTCTCAGCATTGTGACCAAAGGCGTTGCGCTGTCTGATGGCTCTCTCGGTGAGCAAATCAAGGTGCAGAACAGTAAGTCTAAACGCATGATAGACGCGGTAATCACTGGTGTTGGTGAAGTCACTGTCAATTATTGAATAATGCCGGAAATTGAAATGAAAATATTGCTACAATTAAGACTAAAGTTATTAGTTTTGCTGCCGAATTAAAAGCATTATCCAGTTAAATGTCCAAGGGCTAAGTTTATGGCAAGTATTGATCATCTTCGATCAGGCCAACCACTGACAAGCACCCGCAATAACCACAGTGTGGCTACCGGGTCTTCAACGGGGTCTGCCAAAAGTGCACCAAACCGTGTCAGTGAAAGCAGTATTGGTGATTCCGTTTCACTCAGTTCCCAAGGAAAAGCTGTTGGTCAAATTCATCAGCAACTTGCAGCAGAACCCAGTTTTGACAGTGCCAAAGTGGCAGCCATCAAAGAGGCGATTGCTAATGGCGCTTATGTCATTGATGCCGATAAGCTGGCCTCTAACATGCTTAAGTTTGAAGATGAACTTCAGGGCTTATAACCCCTCACCAACCGAGAAAGAATGATGTCACAATCTATAGAACAGCTACTGGAGCTGCAACAAGCAACTCTGGTGTCTCTTTCTCGTTTACTTGAGCAAGAAAAAGCAGCCATTGTTGAACGCAAAGCGGCTGAAATAGCCCGTCTTGCCTCGGATAAATTGGCATTGATCCACAAAATTCAGCAACAGGATCATTTAATCGCCAGTCATTCACAGCGTCAACAACTCACTGAGTCCCCAGCGATGGCCACTAAAGTGGCACAAATCAAAACGACCGTTGCCCGTTGTAAAGAAATCAACCAAATCAACGGCGAAGCCCTTCAACGCGCTCAGCTCAGCTTCCACAAGCTCAATAACCTGTTTCAGCAGAGCCGAGGCAAGCAACAAATGACCTATAATAGCGAAGGGGTTGCACAGAATATCCGTTCCTTAGGCACCAATATTAAAGCCTGAATCTCGCTATCTAAAACCTACCTAAAATAAGGTTTCTTGATTCGTAGGTACATGGTAGACCTCACCATGGCTCTTCATACGCTCCATTTTACGCAAGTCGAGCTGCAACTCAGTAACGTAACTATCGCCCACTGGGTAACTGCGAAGCACTTCTGCCCCACGAATAATGCCATCAACAGCACCATCTGTTGTTTCAATCCCCAGCTGTTGATCATTCAACTCAGCCCGAGCACTGACTCGCATACCGTATACCTGCTCAGTTAACTCACGATAAGCGTCAATTTTTGATGCACGCATTGCTCGAATGCGCTTCTCTTCATCGGTTCGGCCTCGCTGCTCGCTGATAGAAGCATAGCCAACAGCAGTAAGCAGATCCTCATTACGAATCTCAGTTAACGGCTGACAACCTGCCAATACCATCAATACCAGTAGTATCCAGTAACGCATTTTTTACTCCTAAGGTTTCAATACCACGGTATTGCGATCAAAAGTCTGCGCTTCACTACGAATGATCACTCCGTTCTGGATCCGCATTTTATTCAAAGTATCGAGATCACGACCAATACGATCCGCAGGCAGGAAGCCCTGCGCCGAGGCAATAACCACTCGGGATCGCATGCCTATGATCCGCGCATTCACCAACACGCCTCCGCCTTGGCGAAGCATCGTGCCCGTCAATACGTAATCAACTGGCTGTTCGGCAGCAAGCTCTCGCCAGTTTCGGCTGATCGCAAAGTCACCATCCGGGGTCACCTTAATCCCGCCTGTCGCCTTGTAGTCAACAA
Organism: Photobacterium nomapromontoriensis; assembly: GCF_050336815.1. NCBI lineage: Bacteria > Pseudomonadati > Pseudomonadota > Gammaproteobacteria > Vibrionales > Vibrionaceae > Photobacterium > Photobacterium nomapromontoriensis. The sequence goes on along the minus strand of NZ_JAKJSL010000044.1, from coordinate 37,414 downwards.
CGGTATAGCCTCGCTGCTGCATCTGAAACATGAATCCTTCCGTCACGGTATTACCCAACCAATTCGTTTCTTCCATTTGCTGCAAATCAACAAACGATGTCACGGCCAGCGGCGTTTTCGCCGTTAGATATTGATTTGAGCTCACTAGCTGGTCGGTCATACCCTCTATAAAGAAGTCCATCGTATGGCGAGGGGTCTCCTTCAATAAAAAGGAGCTACCGGTATACGGCTCTTTGCCGTTATATATCGGGGAGTAGGAACATGATACGGTCATCATCGCCAGTATCAGGACTATCCAATTTTTCATTTTACCTGCTCCAGATGAAAAGAGACTTGTTGCTCATAGCCTGTTATCGTACATAGAGAAAAAAACTTTATCGATTACACTAAAAAATGCTATTGGGAACACTCTTTGCATAGCTATTCTCGTTGATGTCATGCGGAACCCCTCTAGACAATCAATAATAGCAACGGCAAGTTTTATCTTTAGTTACCAGAGTGACTAGCAATATTCATACCCGAGTTGAAAAAATGAGTCATAAATTCTTTACCATACTCAGCACTATTGCCCTTCTGCTGTCTTCTCCTCTGCATGCGGCTTGGTTTGAAGTCACCGGGAGCGCCGTACAGCTGGAAAGTGAGAGCCTCGCTCGTCAGAATGCGCTAGAAGATGCGATCTTCCAGGCGATCAGTTATTCCGGGGCAGATATTGCCAGTTTCAGTAATTTGCGCCCCTACTTAGCCACCAAACGCGAAGAATACCAATTCAGCGGTAATGAAGTGCGCCATGTTTCGGTGTTGAAAACACGAAAACAAGGCGGCAAATATTACCTGACGGCACGCATTGATGTATATCCATCGGCAAAGAGTTGCCACAAGATCCAATACAAGAAAGGCTTATTGCTTGGGGAGTTCGCCCTTACCGCACCTCAGCATGCGTCATTAGGGGGGATATACCAAATTGGTCAGTCGTTTACCCAAATTCTACAACGCCAGATCGCTCAAAAATCACAGAGTTTCGTGGTATCCGACATTACCCGTATTCCAATCAATGCTGGCCAGCCCAATACGATGACAATGCTGGCTGCTGACCATGACGCTCAATACATCGTTAGTGGTCAAATCACCGATTTAACCTCGACGTTGGATCAAAAACTGCTTAAAGATGACCAAATCAACCGTCAGTTTGCTGCCACACTGCAAATAATGAATGGCAAAACGGGCGAGATCCTGATGCAAAACCACTATCGGGAAATTGCTGCTTGGCCATTCTCTCGGATCAGTCAGGTCGATACCAATAGCGCCCGTTTCTGGCAGTCAAGCTATGGGCAGGCGGTTCAACGGGTGAGTCGTAACATGATGCTTGATTTGGAAACGACCCTTTCCTGCCGAGCCAGCCTTCCAGAAGTCGTTAACAATCATGGTAATCAAGTACAGGTCAACGTAGGCCGCATCCATGGTGTGCAATCCGGTGATCGCCTCGCCCTGTGGCACACCGCCGGCTTTATTGACCAGAATGGAATCCCAAGAAACCGAATGGTCCAGACCGACATCACGTTGACCGTTGATCGCGTCTATGAGAAGTCAGCCGAACTAAACGTCGATCAACCCGAATTGGCCAGCAGCATTCAACCTGGTGATTTGCTAACCAAACAGATTCAAAAATATGACTAATTACTTAATATATTAAATTTATTTTGTATAATGGCATTCTGCTCCCTTAGCTCAGATGGATAGAGCGTCCCCCTCCTAAGGGGAAGGCCGCTGGTTCGACTCCAGCAGGGAGCGCCATCATTTTAAAAGCCAACAGTGTCATCACTGTTGGCTTTTTGCTTTCTACACCCAAGTTACCTTAAAAGATCACAACTAGACTTATACCAATCAGAATAAGTAAGTGGTCAGACAATTGCGCAATAAATAATCGCCGCACCACAATCTTCACCTTCTCAAATGATGGAACGTCCTATGACTTTGAAAGCAAAAGACGAGCTTTTACTGAATCACACTCTGCGAGAATATATCACCAAGAAATTGAACACGGCGGACATCAAGCATGATCCGTATGATACCGAACTCACGGCGGTGTTCATTTTTGCCGCCATTGGTCTGGCCGTCATTATTTACTTGATCGTGCTTCGGATCCTGGTCCGCATGGTTAACTCCATCCTAAAACGAAATAAAAAAACCCTGGGAAATAGCCTGACAAACTTCGAGGTACTGGAAAAACTTGCCCTGCTTGTCCCGGTCATGATCCTCGATCAACTGATCCCTCAGATACTGAGCCATAATCCATTACTGGCAACCATCACGGATCGTTCCCTCAGCGTCATCTTCGTGATCATCTTTATCTGGATGCTATTCGCGCTGCTTGATGCCCTCAATGAAATAGCAACGGTCAAAGGTGTCACCCGTAGAATGCCGATAAAAAGCTTTGTTCAATTGACAAAGCTCTTTACCTTTCTCGTAGGGATCATCGTTGCCATCTCAATTCTCTCCAATGAATCACCGGTTTTTTTCCTTAGCGGGTTAGGTGTGGCGACGGGCTTTGTGATGCTGGTGTTCAAAGATACTATCTTAGGCTTTGTGGCTGGGATCCAGCTCTCGGCCAATCGAATGATCAGCCTCAATGACTGGATTGAAATGGACGGTTTTAGTGCAAACGGTACGGTCGAGGAAATTTCACTGACAACAGTCAAAGTACGCAATTTCGATAATACGGTCAGCATGCTGCCCGCTTATGCACTGGTACAAAATCCCTTTGTCAACTGGCAGGGAATGTCTGAGTCCGGAGGAAGACGGATCATGCGTTCTGTCTTTATTGATGTCACATCAATCCGCTTTATGAGCACAGATGAAATTGAAACATTAAAGGAAGTCAGAATACTCCGTGAGTATTTGTTTGAAAAAACGAAAGAAGTCAAAGCGTTCAACGATACGTTTGATGATATTCCCAATCCCCTCAATACCCGACAACTGACAAATTTAGGGACATTTCGCGCTTACTTAAGCACCTATCTGCGAGCCCACAACGATATTCACCCCTATATGCTGCTCATGGTTCGACAGTTAGCACCAACCCAGGAGGGGCTCCCGTTACAAGTTTATGCCTTTACTAACAATACCGACTGGGCGTATTACGAAGGGGTACAAGCGGATATTTTTGACCATATCTACTCAGTCATGCCAATGTTTGGGCTACGCCCATATCAAGCGATGGGCAGCCATGACGCAACATTAATAGGTAGCCGAAGTCATGCTAGCCAACCCGGTATCAATTCAACGCCCCAGAAATAAAAAAGGGCCTGACTATGTCAGACCCTTTTGAAAATTTGGTGGAGCTAAGCGGGATCGAACCGCTGACCTCTTCGCTGCCAGCGAAGCGCTCTCCCAGCTGAGCTATAGCCCCAAAATGTTGGGCTGATAATAAAAACATAGTGAAATCATGTCAATAAAACACAACCTGCAAGGTAGCTTCCAGCTGCAAATTTGTGAATCGCATCACAGATAGATCATCATGTTCTTCACTATCACTACCATGCCCATAAAAAAGCGGAAGTGCTATCGAGCACTTCCGCTTTTTCGTTACTCGGTCAAACTACCAACTTAGCTGTTTGCTTCACGCTCAGCAATGAAAGCAAGCGACATCTTGATTCGAGCAACAACACGTTCTTTACCCACCAATTGCATAACTGCATCAACCGATGGTGACTGACCCTGGCCAGTAACGGCTACACGCAAAGGCATACCCACTTTACCCATACCCAACTCAAGTTCAGTACAAGTATCTTGGATCACTTGGTGCAGATTTTCTGTGGTCCAAGCATCCAATACTTCGACTTTAGCCAGTGCCAATTCCAGTGCTTCTTTTGCCACTGGACGAAGGTGTTTCTTCGCGGCACCCGCTTCAAACTCACTGAAGTCTTGATAGAAATAACGAGACTGCTCAGCCAGTTCAATCAACGTATTGCAACGCTCACCAACCAGTTTGATCACGTCAGTCACTGCTGGACCATTGTCGGTATTGATCGCTTTTTGATCTAAGTGCCACTGTAGGTACTTAGCGACATACTCAGGTTCAGCGGTTTTAATGTAGTGATTATTCAACCACAATAGCTTGTCAGTGTTAAATGCAGAAGCTGACTTGCTTACTGATTCAAGTGTGAACAGATCAATCATCTCTTGCAGTGAGAAGATTTCTTGATCGCCATGAGACCAGCCAAGACGTACTAGGTAGTTAAGCAGCGCGTGAGGCAAGTAACCTTCGTCACGGTATTGCATAACGCCTACCGCACCGTGGCGTTTAGACAGTTTCGCACCGTCATCACCCAGGATCATCGCACAGTGTGCGAATTCAGGTACAGGTGCACCCAATGCTTCATAAATGTTGATTTGACGAGGGGTGTTATTGATGTGATCTTCACCGCGGACGACTTGAGTAATCCCCATATCCCAGTCATCGATAACAACACAGAAGTTGTAAGTTGGGCTACCATCAGTACGACGGATGATTAGATCATCCAATTCGCTGTTTGCAATTTCGATACGACCACGGATCTTATCGTCAAAAACAACCGTACCCTCTTTAGGGTTACGGAAACGAATGCAGAATGGGCTCTCTTCAGTCGCTGCTGCATTTGCCGCAACAATTTTAGGATGGTTAGCATCATAGCGAGGCTTTACACCCGCAGCCATTTGCTCTTCACGAATTTCGTCAAGTAGCTCTTTCGGACAGTAGCATTTGTACGCCTTGTCTTCAGCTAATAGCTGATCAACCACTTGGTTGTAACGATCAAAACGCTTGGTCTGGTAATAAGGTCCTTCGTCCCAATTAAGCTCCAACCATTCCATGCCTTCCATAATGGCATCGATCGCTTCTTGTGTAGAGCGCTCTAGGTCAGTGTCTTCAATACGAAGTACAAATTCGCCACCCATGTGTTTAGCAAACAACCAAGAATATAGCGCCGTACGCGCACCACCTACGTGCAAGAAGCCTGTTGGGCTTGGTGCAAAGCGAGTTTTAACCGTCATTGAACATTACCTAATTGATGAAAATGCGCATCGTGTCAGTACAGTGCGCTAAGTCTGATACCGTGCATTTTAGCATTGTAAGGTAATTCCACAATAAGAATACGCCACCGTCACAACGCCAATCATGTGCTATAAAATCAATTTTCAATAAATTTAATGCAAAAGTTTGCACAATGTCACAATCCGACCAAAACTAATAACGTGGGAACATTGATATCGCTAACAAACCTTAATAACAATGGAGAAACCTATGAAAAAGTTACTAGGCATTTGTACTGCAATCATACTTTTTGCCCCATTATCACTACACGCATCAAACTCTTCAGGTGGCGCTCAAAACAACCCAACTGGCCCTTTTGTTGATTGTAAATTACCGTCTGGCGACATTGAATACATGCCTGCCATGTTCTGTGAAATTAAGAAAGGGAAATATCAGTTTTAAGGCATGACCGCAGATAATAATGCGTAGGGATTTTACCTACGCATTAGTTTAGTAATGACATCACATTGAAATATGACAATATTGAAAGACTTAGTCGATGAGAAGGGAGCAGAGGTCCACGCCCTGTGAATTCTTACTGCTGCTTAGCCCACTTTAAGAATGCTTGACGTTGCTCTGCTGACAAACGAATGAAATCCGCTTGAAGAAGAATCATCGCATTACTGCCAGAAACAGGCTGCTTCTCCGCAGCGGTTGGTATCTTAACTGTAGCGTGAGATGCCCCAATTAGCTTGATGGCCTTCGGTTCTGGTTGACTCACAACTTCTGGTTTAGCTATCACATAACCTTGAGCAAGATTATACGCAGATAATTCTTTTTGGTAATTACGGCCAAAAACAGTTGATGAATCCCCTATTTTATTTTTTGGCAGTACATCGATTTTTACATCAACCAAATCGCCATTTTTTGAGGTCAGTTTCATCATTGGATTGGCATTGAAATTACTCATATCCACTGAATTAATAATACGTTGGCTTGGTTTTATAAGTACGGTCTGATCTTTAGCCGAAAAGGTTAACACTATAGGATCAGAGCGATATTTTTCTAACTGTCCTTGCCCTTCAATCAATTTAGACACACGGACAACCACTTGGTTTAATCCATTATCTAACGTGACATTTTCTGTTGATTCTAAAAGATTAAATGTTTTGTCTCCATTAACGAACATCGACTCAACGCCAGTGGCAAACTCGACATTTACCGCTGCATTTGCGCTTCCTACCACAGAAAACACACTCGCCAATAGTACTGCTTTTCCAAATTTCATTAATCTCTCCTATAAAAAACGAGCATTGAAAACAATGCCCGTCTTAATATTTTATCATCTAAACTTTCTATTCCAAGAAAGAATTAGAAGTAATATTCAACACCTAGGTGAATATTTGTGCCATCACCAGCTTCTGATGAACCGTTAAAATCAGCATAACGGACATCTGTATACAAAATTGCGCTTGGTAGTAGGTAACCAACACGACCAGTTACTGCTAAATCTTCAGTATCTGAAACGCTGCCACCTTGCTCAAGTTCAGCGGCATAAGCTAGACCAAGCTTGTACAGCCAAGTACCATCAGCCACATACTGTGCAGTTGCAGAGTATGCCCACTGGTCAGCATCAGCATCAGCAACATGGTCAGCTTCCATGTACTTAGCCGCAGCCGTTAGAGTGATATCACCTAGATACGCAGCACCACCTAAAATGAAGTATGAGTTGCTATTAATTGTTGCAGTATTAAGGTCGCGAGTATAGTAACCACCGTGAACCGTAAACGCATCAGCGGTGTAAGATGCTGCTACACTGACTGCCATATCATCAGTGGTCTTTTCCATTCCGCTCAATGTTCCTTGGAAGTTAAAACCACCAAAATTCGCTGAATCAAAACGGATTACGTGGTCAGCACGGTCTTGGAAAGAACCACCAACATCAGGAGCCCAGCTACGGTCAAATACACCACCAATACCAGGGTTTGAGTGTGGCCAGTCAACATAGTTATAAGCAGCAGTAAGCTGACGGCCATACTTGATAGAACCTACACCTTCAAAATCTAGCCCTACATATGTATCACGGAAACCAAATACACCTTGACCATTAGGCTTATCTGTTGGTGTTGCATTTGCGTTACCAGATTCAATCTGCCAGATGAAGTTTGGAGCTAAATTATCAAAATCAACCGTACCACGGAAACCAATGCGAGATTCGATATCTGCGGTTACGTTAGTGTCTTCACCCTCTGGATTAGCGATGATTAGACCACCCGCTGCCTGTCCATAAAGCTGAACGTTGCCGTCAAGAAGGTCAATAGCCGCATTTGCAGAACCAGATGCAGCTGCAAGAGCAATTGCTGCGCCAAGTAGAGTACGTGTAAACATTTTATCCATGGAAAAAACTCCTCAAAAATACTAGCTGTGTTTACTTGTGTCCTAAAGGTTGGCCGCCGAGGACAACAAGTAACTCTCCCGATATGTCAGTCGGCTCAAATACCGACCAATTCATATTTTTTTACTTTTTTGTTGAACCTCTTGGTTCAACGTTTGTCTTGCTTGCCTACTAGACTACGTCCACAGCAAAAAACATCAAACAGAACTTAATTTCTTGTTTAAAAAATATGACTCAGTGCAAACTTTCCTGAGATTAGTGATCATGATCAACCTTGATTAGACAAGTGACAGAAAAATCAAAATAACCTTTTATTTCAATGAAATAGATACCAAAGAGGTATAAATAAGAGATCTGCGTCGAATTTAATTTTTCACGTTGTAATTGATTACAGCGCAGACTAACGCCTCATCTAATGCAATATTTATCGTTAGAATTCGCAGCAAAAAAAAACCAGTCGTATTATGGCTGCTTGTAAAAAAAGCCCCCAAGCAGAGGCTTAGGGGCTTTTAATACGTCAAAAAACTAAAAAAATATTTTTGACGTAATTAACGAGACATTATGTCGATGGCATCGGTATATCCCAGATCTCAATACTGGTTCCCTGTACTTTTGCCAGTTTTACCCGGAGGCTTCCATCCTGTTTCACAGATTTTTGACGTAAAGTCACTGTATCTGCAAATCCATACCGTAATAAACACCAATAGATGCCCGCTAAAATGGGACCTATCTTCTTAGTTGAGCAAATCTAAATACTCTTGCTCTGAGAGTACGTTGACCCCCTTCTCTTTGGCGCTGTTAATTTTGGTCTCTCCAACTTTAGCCCCAGCAACAAGATAGGTGGTTTTACCGGTTACTGATTTAGCAACTTTAGCCCCCAAACCCTTCGCCTGTTTTTCCATATCACTTCGGGAACCTTGAACCATCGTACCGGTGAAAACAATAACAGCGCCCGCAATCGGTGACGAAGCATTATCGTTATCGGATGCTTTTGCGGTAATGCTCAAGTTAAAACCAAGGTCATAGACGTTAAAGAATTCATCTTTAATATTGGCTAATCCTTCGACAATCGCTTCTGCACTCAATGTTGCGAAACCATCAAGCTTAGCGATATCTTCCGCCGAAAGATCAAAAAGCTGGGCTAACGAGTAGTGCTGTAGGAGCTTTTCGCAATTCCCGCCACCTAACCGGCTGACACCAAATGCAGATAAAAAGCGCCAATCTTCAACCGCAACGTCACGACTCACTTGAAGTTGATCAAATAGATTTTTAGCCGTTTTATCGCCAAAGCCATAACTTGCAAACTGATGGGCTTTAAGGGCATAGATGTCATGTATATGCTTAACGCCAAAGTTACTTAACTTCTCAACAACCTTAGGGCCAAATCCATCGTTATTGCCTAACGTTTTAAAGAAGTGAATCAAGGTATTCTCGGTTTGTGCTGGGCAATCACTCTTATTAGGGCAAATCAAATGATCCGATTCCCAGATTAAATGTGAGTGACAACTTGGGCAGTTCGTTGGAATTTGAGGTTCTACCGGCTTAATAACCTTTTCAATCTTTGGTATCACCAAGCCACTTCGAACAATTTGAACGATTGCACCAGGACCGACACCATTTGCTTTCACCATGCTGTAATGGTGAACCGTCACTCGACTTATCGTTGCCCCGCTGATCTTAGTCGGCACTAATTCAGCAACAGGTGAAACACGTCCTGTTCTTGAGGTTTGTGGCGTAACATTCAAAACTTCTACATCAGCGGCTTCTTCATTAACCTTGAAGGCAATCTGCCAACGATGAAACTTCCGCGTTGCCCCCATGTATTCTTTAATGCGAAGATCGGTTGCTTCTAAAACAACGCCATCCACATCGTAACCTACGGCATTCCAAATTTTATCTATGATGCTGTCAAAACCCGCCATGAGCTCTTCATAATGACCTGTCCAGTTTTTAATCAAGCTAAATGGATAGAACACACAAGCACCATCATTGATCGCCTGCTGAACGCGGCTATCAACGTTCTTCTCAGCAATTATCGCAGCTTGAATGTTCCGTGAATTCTCAAAGTACGGGCTTAACTTCTCTTCAAAATAGGCTTTATCGATAACGATCTCGCCAGCCCCTAGTCCTCGTTCGCCATTATTGGCGACGTTAAGCCCACGCTCGAATGCTCTCGAAATATCCTGACCTTTTACACCGTCTCCTCGGGTGTATAGCTTTTCTCCATCATCAAAAGCGGCGTAACCATCTAGCTTGGGGGTCACTCGAATATTGATATCCTTGATATCGATATCCAATTCATTTGCTGCTTTAAGAATGCGATCAAGCCATTTCTGTATTTCATCCTTGGAATAAGCTTTATCTGTGGATAACATTTTTTGAGGCAACGAAACGGTTTTACCCAGACTCAACACCTCTGATTCGACAGAAGTGACAAACGGATGATCAGGATTATTTTCAGCAAATTTTTTACTGAATTCATCATATTGAGCATCGTTGATCACAGGGAAGCCCGCGCGATAACATGCGTTAGAGACAATCAAAAATGATAGCTGATCATTGTTGCTCAGCTCATCGAAAGCATTATTTCTGAACGTGGCTTCTATACGGTTTAAATCAAGATCCACGCCCAATTCACTGATGATGGAAAGCTGATCATTATTAAACTTAAATTCTGTCATTATTTATTACCAATTCGGTTTTTCGTTCAGCCCTAAAAGCTATCCACTGAATAAAGAGTGAGTTACTAGGCAGGCATGGTTCAACTTAGCAAGTAGGGCTTATAATCTGCTGGAAACCGTACTGGCTAAAGTGACCCTCTCTACACTCATCAACCCACCGCTAAGTCATTTAACGTAACGCCATAAGAAATAATCAGTTACCATCTAGTTATATAAAAACAAGGCCCCTTATACCTATTTGTATAAAGGGCCAATCATATATCAAGGGCCAATATTCACCGGTTACTCCGGCAGACCTAGGCGGTAGTATAGCGTAGTGCTTTCTCTCGGTATTCACCGATTCGACGCGGAGTGATCAATGATCGTTCATGATCGAGCACATCAGCACCCAAACTATCAGCAATCCGTTGTACCGTCTGTAACATCAACTTAAAGGCCTGATCAGCACTACCGCTCTCACAAGGCAACATCAGATAGAATGCCACGCCCGGCGTTTCAAAACTGTCACTGCCCCCTTCCGGAAAATGTGCAGGGTGAACCATGTTCGTCACCGTAAAGACCACTGGCCCGGTTCCAGCCATATCAGTATGACGGTGGTAAACCGCGTTTTCACCAAAGATCAGGTTCTGTTGCTCGAAAGCATTAAACAACCGACTGCCACGTAAAAGCTCGCCTTTTCGTCCATGCACATTCAGTACAATATAGTCTGGCGGTAAGGTTGCTTTCACGGGTTGTTGCATTGGCTCACTCATCGCAGCCGTTACATCGGTCTTTGCAGCGATGTCATCTGAAGAAATGGTTTCTGTCACCATTTGTTCAGCCACTGTCTCTGATGTAGTCACTTCAGGAGCCGCCATCTCTTGCTTAAGCAACTGATGAGAAATCGCAGATTCTACTCTGGCTGCAGGTTGTGCTTGTTCATAAGGCTGGGCAACATGCATCGTATCAGAAGCTAAATGCTGATCACGCTCGATATCTTCAATCGTTAACGTCGATTCCAGTTCAGCACTAACAGAAGATTCTAGCGTCGGAGCTGCTGGTTGAGCGGGCACAGCAGCACTATTGGCGTTAGCCGTTGCCGCTGACACATCAGGTGCTGGGAACGACTGTCGCACAGCAACCGGCGATGCAACCTCTTGAGCTGTCATTACTGGTTGTTCATCACGCACAGGCTCGGTAATCTGCTGCGGTTCTAACAGCGGATCGGCCTCTAATTTGCTACCGAAGTGCAGCGCTGGCTCTTTTCTTTCAGGACGGACAGCATCATTGGGTGGTGTGCTCACCGGCTCACTCACCACGCGGACACTGCCAACACCATCCCGATCAAATCCAGCCGAATCACGACTAGATTCATCCAATTTACCAATTGGCTTTTCGCCAAATTTAGCGGGGTTTTCCTTCCGGTTGCTCCATAGACCATGCAGCAAAAGTGCTGCAATCGCGAGTGTACCGACAATAATAAGAACCAGACGCAATTCCTGCATACGAATACTCTGAATTTACTTGTTACCCATCACGGGTGAATCAACATATCTGGCACCGCCTGTCTGGGCATTCCTTCAGGCACTACCACTATCACTACACATCCTTATGCCTCTTTTTCTACCATAGATGGGTATGGCTTGTGTCAAAGAGAAGGAGCAATGCTTGTACTTTTTATTTCATGTCAGGCCATCATACCATTCATGAAGTTTCAACTCTCTCTAATGTATCAAAACTCAAATGATAATGAGAAGGCGAATATGGTAATTCGTGCAAGATAATGCTATCGAGCACAAAAACGGCTATTCCATAATCAATTCATTCCCTATCAAGAATGCCGGCTTACTCTCTCAATTTGCTTCTAGCAACCTAACACCGTTACTATCAGTGATAGTCATGGTATTGCCAAATGTAAATAGATTTCAGATTTTTGCTCAGGAGCTTTTATGCAACATTCAAGTCAACGCACTCCATCGCGACAGACCCCGCTTAGTGGCGCCGGATACTTTTTCCGTGGCATATCACTAGCGATGCAACCCGGTACCCGCCGGTTTGTGCTATTCCCCTTGTTAATTAATATTGTGTTATTTGGCTCTGCATTCGGTTTTGTGCTGAGTCAACTTGGGGAGTGGATTGATGGCTGGATGGCAAGTTTACCACAGTGGATGGAGTGGCTGTCTTACCTACTGTGGCCATTACTGGCAATTGCGACACTTGTGACGTTTTCCTACTTATTCAGTACTATCGCCAATTGGATTGCCGCGCCGTTCAATGGATTGCTAGCTGAGCATCTCGAGGCAAAAATCACCGGGAAAAAAGCCCCAGACGCTGGTATTGCTGCTATTATGAAAGACCTCCCTCGGATCATGCACCGCGAGTGGATAAAGCTAAAATATTACCTGCCTAAAGCACTTGGTCTGTTTATCTTGCTATGGATCCCGGCAATTGGTCAAACCATCGGTCCTGTTCTCTGGTTTTTGTTCAGCGCTTGGATGATGAGCATACAATATGCTGATTATCCTTTTGACAACCATAAAGTCCCATTCCCAACCATGCGTGATGCGTTAAAGGTCAAGCGTGGCAAGTCACTCAGTTTTGGCAGCCTCGTGATGCTATGCACCATGACCCCTATTGTTAACTTGTTCGTGATGCCCGTTGCTGTCTGTGGCGCCACTGCAATGTGGGTCGATAATTTCCGTGAACAGTATAAACAGTATTAAATGATGCCCCTCTTCTATAACAATAAGATATAACCACAAATTCCTTTTCAATGCATACATAGGGGTTATGCTTAGTGTGTCATTTATTTTTAAACGTGTTACGAAGGAACGACAACCATGAGCAAGATTTACGAAGATAACTCCCTGACTATTGGTAACACTCCGCTGGTTCGCCTAAACCGGGTAAGCAAAGGTAACGTGTTAGCAAAAATTGAAGCTCGTAACCCAAGTTTCAGCGTTAAATGCCGTATTGGCGCAAACATGATTTGGGATGCAGAGAAAAAAGGCATTCTAAAAGAAGGTATAGAACTGGTTGAGCCAACCAGTGGCAATACCGGTATTGCCCTTGCCTTTGTTGCTGCCGCTCGTGGTTATAAGCTCACTCTCACCATGCCTGAAAGCATGAGCCTTGAGCGCCGTAAACTGCTAAAAGCTCTCGGTGCTAATCTAGTATTGACAGAAGCACCTAAAGGCATGAAAGGGGCGATTGAAAAAGCAGAGGAAATTGTTGCCGCCGCCCCAGATAAGTTCTTACTGCTGCAGCAGTTCAATAATCCTGCGAACCCTGAAATCCATGAAAAAACCACTGGACCTGAGATCTGGGATGCCACTGACGGTGAGATTGATGTCTTCGTTTCTGGTGTCGGTACTGGCGGTACGCTAACAGGAGTTAGTCGCTTTATAAAGCAGACCAAAGGCAAAGCCATTACCACTGTCGCCGTCGAGCCAAGTGAGTCGCCAGTGATCACCCAAGCACTCAACGGGGAAGAGATAAAGCCGGCACCTCATAAAATTCAAGGTATTGGCGCTGGTTTCATCCCTGGTAACTTGGATCTTGACCTGATTGACGAAGTACAGCAAGTCAGCTCAGACGATGCGATTAAAATGTCACGCCGCTTAATGGAAGAAGAAGGGATCTTAGCGGGAATTTCATCCGGTGCCGCCGTGATTGCCGCCAACCGTATCGCAGAGCGACCTGAATATGCAGGCAAGAATATTGTGGTCGTGTTACCTAGCTCTGGTGAGCGTTATCTATCAACGGCACTGTTTGCTGGTATCTTCACTGAAAAAGAAACCCAACAGTGATCACACTTTTAAAGATTGAGCACACGATTATTACCTAAAAACGCCCCCTCTGGGGGCTTTTTGTTGCATTTTAGCTCTAGCTTTAATATAAATCCGTTGTGTTTTATTTCCAGCTTCAAAATAAAAGGTCACAACATGACCACTTTGAAGAAGAAAAGAGAGAAAAGTCACAAAAAAATTGACTTAGATTAATCTCAAGCACCGAACTGTTAGGTAGTTTATTACTCGATTAGCGAGCTAAGCCGGAACAAGGTAAGCTTACTCTCAGTTACGTTACAATTAAATTAATAATATATATCGGGGTGAAAAATGTATCAGAAGCAAGTTGAAATCACTGCAGAAAACGGCCTACATACACGTCCAGCCGCTCAGTTCGTTAAAGAAGCAAAAGCTTTCGAAGCTGATATCACAGTGACCTCAAACGGCAAAAGTGCTAGCGCTAAGAGCCTATTTAAGCTTCAGACGCTAGGTCTTGTAAAAGGCACAGTAGTTACTATCTCTGCTGAAGGTGCACAAGCACAGCAAGCTGTTGACCACCTAGTTGCCCTGATGGACGAACTACACTAAGTTGTAATCGATCTATTACTCCCCTAGTTTTAAGTCAATTTAAGGTAAGGCTATGATTTCAGGTATCCTGGCATCTCCAGGTATTGCTTTTGGTAAAGCACTACTTCTACAGGAAGAAGAGATTGTTCTAAACAAAACTCCGATTGCTGCAGACCAAATCGATAACGAAATTCAGTGTTTCTTCAACGCTCGAAAAAAATCTTCTGAGCAACTGGAAGTAATCAAAGAAAAAGCACGCGTCACCTTCGGTGAAGAGAAGGAAGCCATCTTTGAAGGCCACATCATGTTGCTTGAAGATGAAGAGCTTGAAGAGGAAATCATAGCCTTCATTAAAGAGAACAAAGCGACCGCCGCACTGGCTATTCACTCGATCATTGAAGAGCAAGCAATGACGCTTGAATCTCTTGATGATGAATACCTAAAAGAGCGAGCAACGGATATCCGTGATATCGGTAGCCGTTTCGTGAAAAACGCCCTTGGTATCAGCATTGTTAACCTTAGCGCAATTAACGAAGAAGTTATTCTGGTTGCTAACGATCTGACACCATCAGAAACAGCCCAAATCAACCTAGACTATGTTCTTGGTTTTATTACTGATATTGGTGGCCGCACATCGCACACCTCTATCATGGCTCGTTCTCTAGAGCTACCGGCTATCGTCGGTACTAACAACATCACCTCTCAGGTAAAGAACGGCGATATGCTTGTTCTTGACGCAATCAACAACGTGATTGTGATCAACCCGACCGAAGATGAGTTGGCTAAATTCAAAGCGATCCGTAATGAATATTTTGCTGAAAAAGAAGAACTGGCTAAGCTAAAGGATCTTCCTGCAATTACTCTTGACGGCAAGCAGGTTGAAGTTTGCGGTAACATCGGCACAGTTAAAGACTGTGACGGTATCAACCGTAACGGTGGCGAAGGTGTTGGCCTTTACCGTACTGAATTCCTGTTCATGGATCGAGATGCACTTCCTACAGAAGAAGAGCAATACACCGCGTATAAAGAAGTGGCTGAAGCCATGCATGGTGAGTCAGTGATCATCCGTACTATGGATATCGGTGGCGACAAAGATCTACCATACATGGATCTTCCAAAAGAGATGAACCCATTCCTTGGCTGGCGTGCAGTACGTATCAGCTTGGATCGCCGTGAAATCCTGCGTGATCAACTGCGTGGCATCTTGCGTGCCTCTGCACACGGTAAAATCCGTATCATGTTCCCGATGATTATTTCTGTTGAAGAAATCCGCGCATTAAAAGCGGCAATCGAGGAATATAAAATTGAGCTTCGCGCTGAAGGTCTGGCATTTGACGAAAACATCGAGATCGGTGTTATGGTTGAAACACCAGCCGCAGCAGCGATTGCGCACCACCTAGCGAAAGAAGTTGAATTCTTTAGTATTGGTACAAACGACTTAACCCAGTATACTCTTGCCGTTGACCGTGGTAATGAGCTAATTTCTCACCTGTATAACCCTCTATCACCTGCAGTTCTGACTGTGATCAAGCAAGTTATTGATGCTTCTCACAAAGAAGGTAAGTGGACAGGGATGTGTGGTGAGTTAGCAGGTGATGAACGTGCCACCCTACTCCTGCTTGGTATGGGGCTGGACGAGTTCAGCATGAGCGGAATTTCTATTCCACGCATTAAGAAAATTATCCGCAACGCTAATTTTGCTGATGTTAAAGCTATGGCTGAGCAAGCGCTTGCTATGCCTACGGCTGCTGAAATCGAAGCACACGTAGAAAAATTCATCGCAGAAAAGACCATCTGCTAATATAGCAGCAGATAAAATAACAACGCTTAGGAGCAACGATATGGGTCTGTTTGACAAATTGAAGAAGCTGGTTTCTGATGACAGCAGTGAAAAAGGTGCAATTGAAATTATCGCACCGCTTTCTGGTGAAATCGTAAACATCGAAGATGTGCCAGATGTGGTTTTCGCTGAAAAAATCGTTGGTGATGGTATTGCTATCAAACCTGCTGGCAACAAAATGGTTGCACCAGTAAACGGTACTATTGGCAAGATCTTTGAAACGAACCACGCTTTCTCTATCGAGTCTGACGACGGCATCGAGCTATTCGTTCACTTCGGTATTGACACTGTTGAACTGAAAGGTGAAGGCTTCACTCGCATCGCGGAAGAAGGCCAAACAGTGAAAGTAGGCGATACTATCATCGAATTCGATCTTGCTCTTCTAGAAGAGAAAGCGAAGTCAACTCTTACTCCAGTTGTTATCTCTAACATGGATGAAATTAAAGAGCTGAACAAGCTATCTGGTACGATTACTGTCGGTGAAACGCCAGTTCTACGCATCAAGAAGTAAGATTTATCTAAGCTTCGATAAAAACGCTACCCTATGGTAGCGTTTTTTTATGGGTGGGATATAGGGGTGAGGAGCGAGTAGAAGCGGAAGAGCACTTAAGAGCAGGGTCAGTTTCGAGTTTAAAGGGACTAGGGACGAGAAAAAGCAAGAGATAGGTTCTGCGGTTCTCTTCAAGTTGCAAATACAAAGCAAACCTTTTTTCTCAGCCCCACCCTGCACAACCCTTAGGGCCATAGGACCGCTTTTCCCATAGACCCGTTCTTTGCTCTTCCTCGTCCCTTAAGACTCGCCCCTAATCCCTACAAATCCCTTACAGACACTCAAGCATGTCCATCGATGGCGCAAAGAAATAGGCTCCAGTCACTGCCGAGGTGAAACGTAATAACTGATCGGTTTTACCATCCGTTTCACCATACATACTCTCAAGCATGGCCTTAAAATTATGCTGAGTATGGCAGTAAGCGATAAATAGTAGGCCATGATCACCACTCACGGTGCCATAAGGCAAGCTATGGCGAACAATTTTCAGCCCTTTGCCCTCTTCTTTAATATCCACACGACCGACATGTGAGGCAGCAGGTACATTATCCAACTCAACAGAATCAGGTTTGCTGCGACCAATCACCTTCTCTTGTGCTTGGACGTTCAAGCGATTCCAAGCCGGGATGTTATGGGTAAAACGCTGCACCATCACAAAGCTGCCCGCGGCAAAATCCCCTTCTTTGATCAAGGCAACATCTTGGCGAGCTTCCAGTGTTTTCGGATTTTCCGTACCATCAATGAAGTCTGTCATGTCTCGAGAGTCAAGATACTTAAACCCGTAGGTTTCATCCATAATCTCAACCCATTCGGCAATCGGCTCGATAAACTGGCGTAACAGTAAAAAGTTAAGATCAAGTCGATTTGAATTCACATGTAATAGAATATCTCCACCCGTAGCAGGTGCTGTAATCGTCCCCTGTCCGAGAGGCTCAAACTCATCAAAACCGGCAGGGCAACCCTTATCAAGAGACAACCAAAACTCTTTACC
This sequence comes from Photobacterium nomapromontoriensis, assembly GCF_050336815.1. Taxonomy (NCBI): domain Bacteria; kingdom Pseudomonadati; phylum Pseudomonadota; class Gammaproteobacteria; order Vibrionales; family Vibrionaceae; genus Photobacterium; species Photobacterium nomapromontoriensis. The sequence continues at coordinate 19,615 of NZ_JAKJSL010000044.1, read as the reverse complement.
AAATGCGATACTGGCTCGTAAATCAGAATTCGGCTGCTGATCATTCAACGCAGCGACCAAGTTATGAATTTGCTGGCACTGCTTAATCACTTGTGGGGATGCCCCCTTTAGCTTCATTACGACATACAATGCAAATGGACCAGCCTCAGGTAAAATCAAAGGTTGTACTGTTGCCATATTATTCTCCTAAATAGCGTCTATTAAGATATTCATCTTATCACCACGGATTATAACGTGATTTAGCAAACTAAAGTTGATCGTTGTCAGAGCTCTCAAATAACCTGACTTTCCCTTTACATCCCCAATCAAGTCGTTAACAATCACATGCTGTATATGCCAATTGTTGCGCACTGTGATTATTCGATTAATTTTGCTCATTCCCCTGATTTTAGTCCCTCGTTTTGCCTTCGCGCTGGACGAAGTGACGCTTCAACTTCGCTGGCTGCATCAGGCGCAATTTGCGGGTTATTATGTGGCAGAAGCAAAGGGGTTTTATCATGATGAGGGCATTGATATCACAATCCTTGCCGGCAATGGCAACACTTCCCCTTTACATCAGCTACTCAATGGCCAAGATATTCAGACAATCCATGACCTAAAAGATAAACGTATTATGATGTTCTCTGGCACGGCGGATCTCGTCGATATTGGGCATATGACCCCCCAACGCTGGCAACATATTGCCAATCAACTCACCCAGCTAAATATTATTCCACCCACTCAAATTGATGAGCCATTTTTATTTAGTCAACGCAAAGACAATCTCTGCTCTCCACTGAACACTTGGCAGCAAGGCGGCATCGCCCTATTACTTATCGTATCGTTACTTGCTGGCTATTTATACCATACGAATCGACGGCTCAAGCACCAAGTTGAACAACACAAACTTGCCGAGCAACAAGCCATGCATATGGCCAGAATAGACACCCTAACTGGCATTGCTAATCGCTACGCCCTGTTAAAAGAGATCCACCTCACCGTCATACAGATGCGCCCAAACCAATCACTTCCAGCCTTGCTGTTTATTGATCTTGATAATTTCAAAGCGGTTAATGATACTTATGGCCATCAAGCCGGGGATAAGGTACTGCAGCAATTTTGTAACCGTGTTAATTCAGTCCTCACTCAAACGGACAGCTTCTTCGCCCGCTTAGCTGGCGATGAATTTGTCGTCTTGCTCAAAACCACCAGTGAATCAACTGCCGAAGCATTAGCGGCGATGATCATCCAACAAGCCACCAAACCTTTCATCATCGGTGAGCTCACCATTTGTATCGGGGCGAGTGTGGGAACAACTTTTTATCGCAATGGTGATACGCCTGACTACTTCCTATCACGGGCTGACAGTAAAATGTACCACAACAAAAAACGCTCCCGTCAGGAGCGCTTTATCAATCAAAATCAAACGATATAAAGGATTACACTGATGTAACTTCAACTTGAAGCTTCATTTGTGTATCACCACTATCATCAACACTTTCAAACAATAATGGGGCATTTAGGCCGGCAGACAACGTTGGTGAAATCAAGGTTCGCCAACCGCCATCATCCTGACGCTCTTGCACCTTAAATGCGATCTTAACCTCATCAGCTGAGACCTCAAGCAATTCAGCACTGCCCACCAGCTGGTGCATACTTGAGTTGAGATCATCGCAGGTACCAAAAAATACAGTCTCTTCACCAGGCAGCAAAGATAACGATGTATTCACAGATTGGGTCTGGCCCGTTGCACCTTTGAGTTCAAAATTTACATCAAGCAACCAGTCAGCCATAGCCAACGGACTTAATAACGCACTAAACAGGACGAAACCTTTACCCCATTCATTCATTTGTCTTTACCTCTCTAAGGCTTATCTGCAAATGTATTTCTCACTCGCGAACTCCGGTAGAGGTAGCATCCCAACCATATCGTCAGCAGTAAGCTAACGGCGCGAGTCCAACTGAACGCCCCATGGGTCAATATCAACTGGTACATTTGCAAAACACAATCTATCGTATAGGTCAGCAGCAAAATAAATTTCCCATGCCGCCATACTGAATTGGTTAATTTATTATTTTTATGTCTATGACCGGCCAACCACATCAATATGACGGCAGGTAGGCCAATGACCATTGCCAGATATAAACTCTCTCGCAACGGATATAATATTTCGAGAACCTCGGCACCATGCTGGCGACTCGCACCTGCCATGATAAACACAATCCAAGCCTTGGCGCTGAATAACATACAGAGCCATAACATGGCAGAGGGTTTCAACAAGCCATGCTTGTCATAAGCTTCTATCGGATATAGCACATTCTTTCCTCAATCCTCATCACTTACAGTGCAATGGTGGTTCAAGGGCAATTTTTCAATAGCGAAGGCTTTCAATCGCTCAATTTACGCGTTTATCGCTAGAATGATATTCGATAGCTGATAACCATAGTGCTTGAGTAATACGATAATCTATTGAGCTGCCACCACCACCCACTGTGGTAAATTCTGTGGTTCAACGCACTCTTTAGGTATTCGGAATCCAGCCAAGATCACGTTTTTTAGAATTTAAAACAATGTTTTTCTAATTTTATTACATAAATCACATCAAAATCCCTCGTGCGCATAATGGGACCATTTAATGAGCCGCCAAGTCATTTCAATAACTTACACCAACTATCGATTATTAATGTAACACTCACTAACTGTACATATATTGAAATATTCCTACTTTGTGTAAGGCGACTTTCACCCGACTAGTATCAATTACCGCTCTCAACGGTATAATCTTAAAGACATATATCACAACGAATGCAGGCTCTATGACAAACAAAAAGCAATCAGGGGTACCATCACCAGAAACCCAAACAGAGGCGATGAAAATTGCCCGCGCCTCCCAAAAGCAAGGCCAAACCAAAGAACAAACTAAACTGATCGCGCAAGGGATCCAACACGGTATTGATCTGTATAAAAAACAACAGAAAGCCAAATCACGGGAACGTGATAAGCTACGGAAAAAACAGACCAAGCAACAATCCGACCAACGCTGTGAGCCCATCGCTGATTCGTCAACCGCAGCCCCTGTATCACAATCTCGCCAAGCTTGGCTTCCTTGGTTGCTACTCGCAGTGTCATGGATCGGTTTTATTACTTATTCACAATTTTAAGCGTCAGCATAAAGAGGCGATGTTAATGACTCATACCCACTACCAGCATTATATTGCGATTATCATCACTGGCTTATTAGTGGGTTGCAGTGATCCTGATCGTCAGGCTGACAGCAAAGGCGCCGATCATTACCTGATAAATCAGCCATGTAAGACTAAACCTAATTGTGTTTCCACCTTAGATAATAGAGCTGAGCATTTGCTTACGCCTTTCCAGCTATCAGAGCAAGGCATTGCTAACTGGCCATTAATACAAAATGTTGCATTACAATTGCCGGGTGCCAAACTGGCAAGTACCCAACCCGACTACTTTCGGATCGAATGCACCAGCTCATTCTTTCGCTTCGTGGATGATTTCGAGGTAAAGCGTGAAGGCGATAGCCTGACGGTGCGTTCTGAGTCCCGTGTGGGCTACTCGGATTTTGGGGTCAACCGCCAACGCGCGGAAGCTTTCCGTCAACAGCTCAGTGATGCAGGCTACCTTAAAACAAATCTCAACAACTAACGCTTGATAACAATTATCATTTGCATTTATACTTTTGGTATTATCTGCTTTTAAGGGTTATCTCATGAATACGATGGGCTTTTTGCTATTTAGTGTATTAGGTGTCAGTTGTATCGCCCTACTTCAAGTTATTGATACATTTACCAGCAGTTCATCTTTTTCCCAATATATGCTGGAATGGGCCGCTCTCGATATCGTCTGGTCAGGTTTGCTCATATTCAGCCTCTATCAACACCATTCCCAGCGACAAATATGAAATACCCATCTGTACTTACTGGGCTACCAACCCACGATAAGAAAGCCATGTCACGTGACATGGCTTGATAGTGTTCAGTGGTACAATGCAAAATACGATTAGATATTCTTATCTTTACCCATCGACAGTAGCCAAACAGACACCGCAGCAACAACAGCGAAACCGCTTAAGATAATCACAGGCATGGCTGCATAGCCAAGCACATGCCAAAAAATCGATTCAAATGTGCTCATTCATTACCTTCCTTATTGCCAACCCTCAACACCTTTCATATCAGGCAGTTTGTGAGCAATACCTTTATGACAGTCAACACAGGTTTTTTCACCAGAAGCCAGGGCCGTTGAGTGCTGTTTCACACTTCGAGCGCCCTGCTCGGAAAAATCCATGTACTCAAATTCATGGCAGTTCCGACATTCCTGAGAGTCATTGTCCTTCATTCGCTGCCACTCACGGCTTGCCAAATGCCCACGACGCGCTTGGAATTTTTCGTCAGTATCAATGGTCCCCATGGCGTGCGCGACAAGCTCTTTCGATGCCTGCACTTTACGCACCATCTTATCGGTCCAATTATGTGGCACATGACAGTCAGAACAGATCGCCCGCACGCCTGAACGGTTAGAGTAATGCACCGTTTCCTGGATCTCTTTGACAATAGGAGCATGGCAGCCAGAACAAAACTCTTCCGTGTTGGTGGCTTCCATCCCAGTGTTAAATGCTCCCCAGAACAGTAAACCGCCCATAAACCCCATGAACAACACCAGCCCTACAGCGACCTTACTTGGTGAGGTCAATCGGCGCCAAAACGTTTTCAATATTTTCATCTATAGCCTCTCTCTATGCTGGCTATGACTAGCGCAGTGCATCAACACGCTGAAAATCATTTTCAACTAATGGCTTGGCATCTGCCTGCGGGACATGACATTGCAAACAAAAATACCGTGCTGGTGAAACATCTGACAGCACCTGTCCCTCTCGTGGCGACTGGTAATGAGTCACACTGATCTTGGTCGCCCCCATTTCGTTGGCATTCTTCCAGCTGTGGCAAGCCAAGCATTTATTCGCATTTTGTGATACTTCGTAGTTACGGATCGTATGGGGGATCAAGGGGGGTTGATAGACATAATCACTATCAATCGTCCCCTGATCGCGCGGGTAGCGCTTCATCGGATCGGCCGCTCGGGTTGTTTCTAGTTCGCTAGCACCACGTAGTGATTCCAGCCCGCCGATCCCACCTGGATTATGCAATTCTTCTGCACTTTGCACGGCACTGGCCAGCATCATACCGATTGCCATGACAGCTAAGACTAGTCGTTTCATTATGTTCTCCGCCTACAGGCTAAATTCAGGTCAGAGTTTGGCTGTCCAGCGCCTTATCTGGCAGCCAAGCTCATCATTAGATTGAATATTTATACTTTAGTGATGTTAATCGGGCACTTTTTGAAATCAGTCTGCTTTGATAGCGGATCGGTCGCATCCAAAATCAATTTGTTGACCAAAATGCGAGCATCAAAGAATGGGACGAAAACCAGTCCCACGGGTGGGCGGTTACGGCCACGCGTTTCAACGCGACAACGTACTTCACCCCGTCGCGATGCCAGCAACACCTCATCACCACGGCGTAAGCCTCGTGACTTAGCATCATCTGGGTGGAGATAACACAGTGCATCCGGCACCGCCTTGTACAGCTCAGGCACACGTCGGGTCATCGTGCCCGTATGCCAATGTTCAAGCACTCGGCCAGTACATAACCACAAGTCATATTCTTTATCAGGCACTTCCGGTGCAGGCTCAAACGGGGCAAAAATGATATTGGCTTTACCATCTTTATGGCCATAAAAGCGGAATTTCTCACCGGCAGGAACATACGGATCAAAACCTCCTGCAAAGCGCCACTGGGTTTCCTTACCGTTCACAACAGGCCAACGCAACCCCCTTACCTTGTGATACTGATCATAAGGTGCCAAATCATGGCCATGCCCTCGGCCAAACGTTGCATATTCCTCAAACAAGCCTTTCTGAACATAGAAACCTTGCGCTTTGGCATCATCGTTAAGTGTCTGCGCTTCTGATAACGGGTACTTATCCACCTGACCATTACGAAACAGTACGTCATACATAGTCTTACCGCGGTATTGCGGTGCTTTAGCCAGTAGCTCTTCGCCCCACACTTCTTCCACCGTAAAGCGCTTTGAAAACTCCATGATCTGCCACAAGTCAGATTTAGCCTCGCCTTGGGCTTCAACTTGCTGATACCACACTTGGGTACGACGCTCAGCATTACCGTACGCCCCTTCTTTCTCAACCCACATTGCCGTTGGCAAAATCAAATCGGCCGCCTGAGCAGTTGCTGTCGGGTAAGGATCTGAACAGACAATAAAGTTCGCAGGGTTACGATAGCCAGGCAGACGCTCTTCATTGATATTTGGACCGGCCTGCATATTATTGTTGCACATCACCCAATACGCATTGAGCTTACCGTCTTTTAGCATCCGATCTTGTAATACGGCATGAAAGCCCGGTTTCGGCGGAATCGTACCTTCAGGCAGCTTCCAAATTTTCTCGGCAATGGCGCGGTGTTTCGGGTTCGCGACCACCATATCGGCAGGAAGTCGGTGAGCAAATGTCCCCACTTCACGTGCCGTACCACACGCCGATGGCTGACCAGTGAGTGAGAACGGGCTATTACCCGGTTGAGAAATCTTACCGGTTAATAAGTGAATGTTATAAACCAGGTTATTCATCCAAACACCGCGAGTGTGCTGGTTCATGCCCATGGTCCACAGTGACATAACCTTACGGTTTGGATCTGCATACTGCTTCGCCATCTCAATCAGCTTGTCTTGCGGAACCCCAGACATTTCAGAGGCTTTTTCAACCGTATACTCAGCAACCGACGCTTTGTATTCGTCAAAAGTCATCGGGTGCATAGCACCAGAATTAGCATGCTTGGCTTGTTGCTGTAACGGGTGCTCGTCTCGCAGACCATAACCGATATCCGTTTCTGCTCGCTTGAAGTGGGTATGCTTATTCACAAAATCCCAGTTCACTGCATCATTTTGAATGATGTAGTTAGCAATAAAGTTAGCAATCGCCAGATCGGTCTGCGGCTCGAAAATCATGCCATTATCTGCCAATTCAAATGAGCGGTGATAATAGGTAGACAGCACGTTCACTTTGACATGGGGATTACTCAAGCGACGATCCGTGATACGCGTCCACAATACCGGGTGCATCTCAGCCATGTTTGAGCCCCATAGCACGAATGAATCTGCATGTTCGAAATCATCATAACAGCCCATTGGTTCATCGATACCGAAGGTACGCATGAAGCCAACAACCGCTGATGCCATGCAATGGCGAGCATTAGGGTCGATATTGTTAGAACGAAAACCGGCTTTCATCATCTTGGAAGCGGCATAACCTTCCATCACGGTCCACTGACCAGAACCAAACATCCCCACACCGGATGGGCCTTGCTTTTTCAGGGCGGCTTTCCATTTTTCAGCCATCACATCAAAAGCCTGATCCCAAGAAACTGGCTGAAAATCACCGTCTTTATCGTATTGACCATTTTTCATCCGCAACATGGGGGTTTGCAGACGATCCTTGCCGTACATGATCTTTGAAAGAAAATAACCTTTAATGCAGTTCAGCCCCTTATTTACTGGCGCTTCGGGATCGCCCTGAGTCGCAACCACCCGGCCTTTCTGTGTGCCAACCAATACGGAACAACCCGTACCACAAAATCGACAAGGCGCTTTGTCCCACTTAATTTTGGTTTCATCAGAACTCACAATTAAGTTCGTTGCTGATACTGGCAGCGAGATCCCTGCCACAGCTGCTGCCGATGCAGCGGCGTTTGCTTTCACAAACGCGCGTCTTGTCATTTTCATGAGTCATCCTCAGATTGCGAGTCAAAGTGTTCAATTTGGTGATACACTAAAAACGTCGTTAAAACGTGTTCTAAATTATTAATTTCATCAATTGTGTCAGTCACATAACCCTGATTTTCTGTTTCCAGAACAACGACAACCTTTCCCTCTTCGCTATCACCGTATATTTCAGTATTGGGCATAGCCGCTATTTGCGACTTCACTTGTACCAAATAAGATGGCTTCACATGAACAACCAGGCTCGATATGTGTACTTCTTGTAGTGCCATTACAGATTCTCTTGATTAGGGGCTGCCACGATACTGATTGCCGATATCGGGCATAGCGACACACATGCGCCGCAACCCGTACATGCTTCAGGATTAATATTTGGCTTTGCCACCCCGCCCACCTGAAGTGTGAATTGAATTGCCTGTCCCTCACACGCATCACTACAGCTACGGCACTCTATCTTCTGTTGCGCTAGGCATTTCTCATTTGCCTGTGCCTGTAATAACCATGGCTGATCAGATTGTGGGTTGAACAACGACTCCGGGCATGCTTGCGCGCAACGGTAGCAAAACGTGCATTCACCACGATGAAAATCGACAGCGGGGAATCCGCCGTCACTTTTCGCTATGATGTGAGTCTCGCAGGCATCAATGCACTTATTGCAACGGGTACATTGATCGGTAAATAGTTCGTCAGCAACAACCCAAGGCATTCGTTGAGCATCTGGCTGTGGACGCTGTGTCAGTAATCGACGGCGGGAGCGATCAAACATTGACTCATCCCTTAGTAAAGGCGCATTAATCAAATATTTCAGACCAGTAACATTCATCGGTATTAATTGCTAAAAGCAGTAAAACAAAACACAACGAAGACCAATCATTAATAACTATTCATCTTTTTATATGGTTAGTGTAAATATAGTCACAAATGCTTAAATACCCAGTAAGGGCTAATTAGGGGCGTAGTTTGTTTTGGATCAATAAATTTAAATGACAAACCTCACACTATACGGCACAAACAATACCTACCGCCTCATTTGTATAACAAATCACCAACAACTTATAAGGGTAATACGTGCAAAATCGGCCTCTCAAGCCCGTAACGACCACAATAGCAAGAGCGATGTTCGCAATCTTGCTACTATCCGTTGTGACCACCAGCTTTGCCTTACTCACACTTGCATCCAGCCTCAATGACGCCGAAGCGGTCAATGTTTCTGGATCATTACGAATGCAAAGCTATCGGCTTGCATACGATATCCAAACGCATTCTCCCCAACTGAGTGAACACCTAGATTCATTTGAACAATCACTATTTTCCCCGTCAATGACAGCCCTTGAACACTGGACAGTTCCCACTGATATCAAACTGCATTACTACAAGCTCATCGAACGATGGGAGGATCTTCACCCCTTGCTTTATAACGGCAATGAACAACAGTTTCTCACCGAGGTGGCTCGCTTTGTTGATCGCATTGACCAATTTGTTTATGAGCTACAAGAGTTTTCCATTATCAAACTGCAGATCCTGTCAATTGTTGGCGGGCTGGGGCTGGGGCTGATTTTGATCGTCGCGTTGTTCACCATTCATTTCACCCAACGGAAAATTGTTAGCCCCTTGAACCAGCTGGTTATCGCCAGCGAACAGATCCAAAACGGTCAATTTGATCTCAATCTCAACCTAAAAAGCGATAATGAACTCGGTATACTTGCCAGCACCTTTTCAACCATGGCTGCTGAACTGGGTAAGCTGTATCGCAATCTTGAAATATCAGTTCATGAAAAAACACGTCGCTTACGCCAAGCCAATGACTCATTGCAGGTACTCTATGACTGTTCACAAGAGCTCACGGAAAGTCGCCTGAGTGCCAAAAACTTCTCCACCATGCTTGATACCTTACTGGCTATCGAAGGGCTAACCGCAACGAAACTCATCATAGAAGAAGCCAACGGCGCTAACACTGAGATCACCTCAGGAACCCCGGAGGGGGACAACTGGCACTATCAGGATTTAGAGATGGATGGCCAGATCCAGGGGCAGCTTTGGTGGCAATATACCCTTCCCTGCCCGGATCAAAACCTTATCGAGAATATTAGCCGTATCCTCGCCCGAGGGATCTATTACAACCGAGCACAAAAACAAGCTGAACAATTATTACTGATGGAAGAGCGTGCTACGATTGCGAGAGAGCTGCATGATTCATTAGCTCAATCCTTGTCGTACCTAAAAATTCAAGTCACATTACTCAAGCGCCAGCTCAGTGATAATGACCAAAAGGGGGCAATGGCCATTATCGGTGATATCGATCAGGGGTTATCAGGGGCTTATACCCAACTTCGTGAACTCTTGAGTACTTTCCGCCTGACAATAAAGGAAGCGAATTTAGGTGAAGCACTGATCGAAATGCTAAAACCACTCGAAGATCAGACCAATGCCCTGATAATTATCGATAACCATCTGTCATCACTAAATTTAGATGCTCATCATCAAGTACACTTACTTCAGTTGATCAGAGAAGCGGTACTCAATGCGATTAAGCATGCTCATGCGGATGAAATCCTCGTGTCTTGCCAACAAGATGGGAATAATGTAACGATCAGTATCAAAGATGATGGGGATGGATTTAACCCGGCCGAGGAAAAGCTCAATCACTACGGCCTAGCAATTATGACCGAGCGGGCATCGCGCCTGCACGGCACACTGGATATTATTACTGCCCAAGGTGGCGGCTGCGAAGTCATTCTGCACTTTCAGCCAGCACCTCAAGGATACGAATTATGACGTGTTGGAAAATAATGATTGTTGATGACCACCCGCTGATGCGGCGGGGGATCAGTCAGCTTCTTAGCCTGGAAAGTGACTTTGAGATGGTTGGCGAAGCCAGCAATGGTGCTGATGCGGTGCAACTGGCGCTTGAAAAAGAACCTGATCTGATCTTGCTAGATCTCAACATGAAAGGGATGTCTGGGCTCGACACGCTCAACGCGATGCGGATAGAAGGTGTTCAAGGCCGAATTGTGGTGCTCACTGTCTCTGATAGCCGCTCGGACATCAAAGCACTGATCAATGCCGGCGCGGATGGTTATCTGCTAAAAGATACTGAGCCCGATCAACTTATAAGCCTACTCAAGCAAGCTTTGCAGGGGGGCAAAGCCTACAGTGAGTTAGTACGGGAGTACCTAACCAGTAATACTGATCAGGATTCATTATTTGATACCCTGACAGACCGAGAAATGCAGATCCTGAAAGAAGTCGCTCGCGGTTACCGAAATAAACAAATTGCCGATGATCTGTTTATTTCTGAAGCAACAGTAAAGGTACATATGAAAAGCCTACTCAAAAAATTGCAGGTCAAATCACGAACGGCCGCGACCGTACTTTATCTGGAGATGCAGGGACAGTAATGAATACCATTAAGATAGGGATATTAACTCTGGTCGGAATTATTCTTTCGGGTTGTAGTACCACGCCACTCGCCCCAGAAGCGCAAGCAGTGATTGTCACCTGGGATACTCGGGATGCTATAAATACCTGTGAAAGACGAGGAACCTTTGTCGGCTCACAAGGCACTTGGTATAACTTTTGGTTTATCAGCGATCATGATCTGACAATCGGTGCCATCAACCAACTACGTAATCAATCATCACAGGCAGGTGCCAATACACTATCTCTGTACCCCCCACCCGTCTTCAGTACATCGGTGACCTTGATAGGTAATGCCTACCGATGCCCTGAGCAATAAGCAATAAAAAACCGCATCACTGCGGTTTTTTATTAGCAAGAGACAGATGAAATGATGTCCTTTTCGCGGGATTCAACCCACTGCACATCAAAAGGTCCCCAGTCGCTCAACTGGTAATAGCCATCATTATGGCGCTTACCGTCCTGAACAAAAGCCAATTCGATGCCAAACCCCGGCAATGCTTTTAATACATCCTGAATGGTACGTCGTGGCCATCCCGTAATTTCAATCAATTTCGGAACGTTGGGACGCTCGAGCTGTTCAACCAATAAAGCAAGATAAAGACGACGAGCAAAAACCGGATTCAATTCCATTGAGACCTCCATAAAATGAGAGTTTCATTATTCCGACTTCTGCAAAAGGGATGTTGAGTTTGATCAAAATGAGGCACGATTTTGCCGTCAGGTAAATGCGTTTAGGTGAGGGGGATCACAACAATGGTTGATTCTTCATCTTGAAAAAGAAAAAGTAACAAATAATCAACACCTTGAAAAGTCATACAATTATCATTCCAGATATAACATTCAGCTTGAATAACCCATCCGTATTGATCCCATTGCGAACCCTACTCATTCCCGCTATAAAGGGGGAACTCAATTCACATACTATAAGTCAGTCTAAAACAATCATGAGTACGATCACTTACGGCATTAAAAATTGCGACACCATCAAGAAGATGAAGAAATGGCTGGATACCGAAAACATTAGCTACACCTTCCACGATTACCGTACCGATGGCCTTAGCCGCGAAATGCTAGAGCAATTTGAAGCAGCGCTTGGCTGGGAAGCCATGGTTAACAAGCGTGGCACCACCTTCCGCCAGCTCAGTGACGAGCAAAAAGCCGGTCTTGATCAGCAGTCGGCGATGACGCTTATGCTCGAATATCCTGCAATGATCAAGCGTCCACTGCTGGAGCACAACGGTAGCTACTACCTTGGCTTTAAGCCAGCCCAATACCAAGAAATTTTCCACACTCGTTAATGAAGGATACAAGGATGTCAGATAGTCCGGTCATCGCGCTGGCGAAAGACTTTATCAGCCGCCAGTCGATCACACCCGAAGACGCAGGCTGCCAGGATGTGATGATTTCACGTCTGAAACAACTCGGCTTTAGCGTTGAAACCATGGTGTTCGAAGACACCACCAATCTCTGGGCACGCCGTGGTACTGAAGCGCCGCTGTTTGTATTTGCCGGCCATACCGATGTTGTTCCAGCCGGTAATCTGGGGCATTGGCATACCCCACCTTTTGAGCCAACCATCATTGATGGGTATCTGCATGGCCGTGGCGCGGCAGATATGAAAGGCTCACTGGCCTGCATGATTGTCGCGATTGAGCGCTTCCTTGCCGAACACCCGGATCATCAAGGTTCGATTGCGCTGTTGATCACCTCCGATGAAGAAGGTCCGTTCATTAACGGGACCACTCGAGTGATCGACACCTTAGAAGCACGTAACGAAAAAATCGACATGTGCATTGTTGGCGAACCCTCCAGCACCCTGACCGTGGGTGATGTGGTAAAAAACGGACGGCGTGGCTCCATCACAGGCGACGTCATCGTCAAAGGCATCCAAGGCCATGTTGCCTATCCACACTTAGCCGATAATCCGGTGCACCGTGCCATGCCCGCTCTTGCCGAGCTGGCCGCAACAACCTGGGATAACGGTAATGCATACTTCCCGCCCACCAGCTTTCAGATCGCGAACCTGTCAGCAGGCACGGGGGCGTCCAATGTCATTCCGGGAGAATTCCACGTTCAGTTCAACTTCCGCTTCAGTACCGAGTTGACCGTTGATGATATCAAGCGCAAAGTCCACTCTGTACTGGACGCCCACGGTCTTGAGTATGAGCTAAACTGGACATTCAGTGGCCATCCGTTTCTGACAGATAAAGGCAGTTTACTTAACGCCGTGATCAGCGCCATTGAAGAGGTCAACCACAAAGCACCGGAGCTACTCACAACCGGTGGCACATCAGATGGCCGTTTCATCGCCCGTACCGGGGCGCAAGTTATCGAACTCGGCCCGGTTAATGCCACCATCCACAAAGTCAATGAATGCGTGAAGGTCGCTGACTTGGAAAAGTTGACCGACATGTATCAAAAAGTATTGGAAAAAGTGCTTTAATGCTTATCCACCCAACCTCAGCCCGGCCACATAGCGCCGGGCAACTGACTGGTCAAGATACCAGCCACCTTGTAGTCATTAACCCGGATACCGGTCAACAGGTACATCAAGACATGGCCCCGGCAATCCGTGCGCTGCAAGCAGCGGCAAAAGCCGCTGGTTTTGACATGAAACTGGCCAGCGCCTTTCGCCCATTCGACCGCCAACTGTGGATTTGGAACAATAAATTCACGGGCCAACGCCCGATTCTAGACAGTAATAGCCAACCGTTAGATCCCAATACCTTAACCGAGCTTGAAAAGATTTGTGCCATCCTGCGCTGGTCTGCTCTACCCGGTGCCAGCCGCCATCACTGGGGCACCGATGTCGATGTGTACGCCGCTAACAACTTACCTGAAGGCACCACTTTACAATTAGAGCCATGGGAATATGAGATCGGTGGTCATCAACATGCCTTTGCCCAATGGCTCCATCAACATATGCACGAATATGGTTTCTACCTGCCCTACGCAGAAGATCGCCAAGGCGTTGCCTGTGAACCCTGGCATATCAGTTATTTCCCTATCAGCTGTGACTTACTGACGCAGCTTTCCCCCGACTTGCTCAACAACACACTTAGCCACAGTGATATTGCGGGAAAGTCGCACATCTTGGCAAACCTTGATAACCTCTATAATAGGTACATTGCGAATATCGGTGAGGTGTAAATGGAATGGCTATTCAACCCTTGGGTGATCAGTTTCATCGTGGTCGCGGTGATCGTCAGTAATATCGCCGCATTGAAATACACCGCCCACATGAAATTTGGTTATCGTGGAAAAATCAAAGGCACTCATGAGAAAAACCAACGCGAACAAGAGTTGGATGATCTGATCAAGAAGCAAGCCATCAATGATCAAAACATCAAACGTGATGAGAAATAGCGCATAAAGGGACGAGTGGCGAGTATCTCTTCGCTCCGAGAAAGAGCGGAGAGCAAGGAACGAGGGACTAGGAAGAGCAAAAGATATGAGGTTCGAGGTTCGAGGTTCGAGGTTCGAGGTTCGAGGTTCGGCAAAATGAAATATAAGAAGAAAATATCAAGTATTTTCATCTTGCCTGAAATAGCTTTACCGCTTTTATCTCGAAACTCGTCCCTTCTTTTCCTCGTTCCTCTCCCCTACTGCTCGTAAATGAGCACTTTGCAGGTATCGTGAATATCTCGCAACGCAACAACCGTTAAGCGCGGGAAAGGTAGTCAGCGATGCCCACCCATTTGTAGCTCGTCAGCTCTTCCAGCCCCATTGGACCTCGGGCATGGAGTTTCTGGGTTGATACTGCGACTTCTGCGCCTAGGCCAAATTGTGCGCCATCGGTAAAGCGGGTGGACGCATTTACATACACAGCGGCGGAACCTGCAGCATTGACAAAACGCTCGGCAGCATGGATATCATTGGTCATAATA
Source organism: Photobacterium nomapromontoriensis (assembly GCF_050336815.1). NCBI lineage: Bacteria > Pseudomonadati > Pseudomonadota > Gammaproteobacteria > Vibrionales > Vibrionaceae > Photobacterium > Photobacterium nomapromontoriensis. The sequence goes on along the minus strand of NZ_JAKJSL010000044.1, from coordinate 4,516 downwards.
GCATCGGAATGGCTGGCGTTATGCTTACGCATATGCGCTACGGCTTCTTCTACATCTTTGACAATTTTGATCCCTAGGGTATAGCTTAGCCATTCGGTATCGAAATCACCGTCTTCAACTTTACGCAGGTTGGATGCTTTACCTTCTAGCAGATCATAAGCAGCTTCATCGGCAACAAATGCGACTTTATTAAGGTTAAGACGCTCTGCAAGACGAGGTAAAAAGGCTTCTGCCACTCTCTCGTTAACCAGCAGGGTATCAAGGGCATTACAGGCTGAAGGACGCTGTACTTTAGCGTTTTCTACGACATCCAGTGAGCGTGAAAGATCTGCGGTTGCATCAACATAGATATGGCTGATACCAAAGCCACCAATGATCACGGGAATGGTGCTGTTTTCCTTACACATTTTATGCAAGCCTGCACCACCACGCGGAATGATCATATCGACGTACTGATCCAATTTCAGTAGCTGGGAGACCAAATCACGGTCCGGCTTTTCAATGTACTGCACTGATGCTGCTGGCAGATCTGCTTTTTCCAGCGCTGATTGGATCACTTTCACCAGTTCCATATTGGAATGGAAGGTTTCACGGCCACCACGCAGAATACTCGCATTACCCGTTTTCAAGCAGAGTGCTGCGATATCAATGGTCACATTAGGGCGAGCTTCATAGATCACGCCCACGACACCCAGAGGTACTCGACGGCGGCTAAGACGCATACCGTTTTCCAGCACCTTACTGTCTAGTTCTGCACCGACGGGATCATTGAGACCAATTACATTACGAACATCATTCGCGATCCCTGCCAAACGCTCGGTATTTAACAACAGGCGATCGACCAATGCATCGCTCATACCTGATTCTTTGGCTGCTGAGATATCTTTTTCATTCGCGGCCAAAATAGCGGCTTCGTTGGCTTCGAGCTCATCGGCAATAATAGCCAGAGCCAAATTCTTTTGCTTCGTCGCTGCTGTTGCCAATTCAAACGCAGCCTGTTGCGCGGCTTGGCCCATCAGTTCAAGATTCATTACTTTGTTCCTTACAAACGGTGTCCATTCTCGTTAAATAACGACCAAGTCGTCACGGTGAACTGCCACATGACCATACTCATAACCAAGTACCTGATAAATATCCTTGCTATGCTTACCTGCAATCTTTAACAGATCGTTGCTGGAGTAACGGCTGATACCACGTGCTAAGAGTTCACCTTTAGTATTATAAATACGTGCAACTTCACCACGTTCAAAATTACCTTTTACGGCAGTGATCCCTTTTGACAACAGGCTACTGCCTCGCAGTTGAACCGCAGCGGCGGCACCATCGTCAATAACGATATCCCCTGCTGGTGGAGGACCGGCAAGGATCCAGCGCTTACGACTTTCTAGCGGTGACTCTAAAGGCAGAAAACGAGTCCCCACTGATTCACCTTTTGCCAGATCAGCAACCACATCAGGACGACTGCCTGCGGCAATGATCACTTCAATGCCGGCGCGACGAGCAACATCTGCCGCCTGGAGCTTGGTTGCCATACCACCGGTACCTAGGCCACCGACACTGCCACCCGCAATTTTACGCAAGGTCTCATCAATGGTGTGCACTTCACGGATCAATTCTGCATCTGGATTATTACGCGGATCAGCGGTAAACAGACCAGGCTGGTCAGTAAGCAGCAGGAGTTTATCTGCCCCGGCTAATATCCCGACTAAGGCCGACAGGTTATCGTTGTCACCCACTTTGATCTCTGTGGTCGCCACCGCATCATTCTCATTAACAACGGGAATAATACCGTTATCAAGCAAGGCAACAATCATGTCACGGGCATTTAGGTAACGTTCACGGTCATCAAGATCAGCGCGCGTCAGTAGCATCTGACCGACATTCAACCCATAGATACCAAACAAGCTTTCCCATTCTTGGATCAAACGACTCTGGCCAACAGCAGCCAGTAGCTGCTTGCTCGCCATCGTTTTGGGCAGTTCGGGGTATCCTAAATGTTGACGACCGGCAGCAATTGCCCCCGAGGTCACAATAATCACCTTGTGTCCTTGTTGGCGTAGCAATGCGCACTGTCGAACCAGTTCAACCATGTGAGCACGATTCAACTTAAGGGTGCCGCCAGTCAATACACTGGTACCTAACTTAACGACAATAGTTTGCGAAGAATGGACGAGCGCTTGGGCATGTTGCGCAGCCTGTGTACCAGCCATGTTTATCTTCTGTACATTTAGGGAATTTGTCTCTGCCATTGGGATCAATCAAAAAATGCGAAATAGACAGATGTTGTATCAATACCCTTATTAAATCACAAGAAAAATGCGCCAATTAGGCGCATTTTTCTTCAACTAAATAGTAAGGATTGATTAAGCGGCACTACCCAACTCAGGCTCTTGCAGTGATTTAGCTGCAGTTAATGTCAGCTTGAACTCATCGTGTAACAAACCCTTTAATTTAGGGTAAAAATCATCGAGAGTTTGCAACACTGCCTTCTCATGCTTGGCTGGTAGCGCATCTTTTACCCACTCACCAGCATCATTATAACGACCAAAGTTATATTGATATTCAAAACCGTTATTCGTTTTCTCCATCGTCAACCACCACCCCCAAAATTCACGGTCTTCTGGTGATTTCTTGGCACTAATACAGCTTGAGAGACAGTCAAAGAAAAAGTAACCCTCTGATGACTGTAACTGGCGCAGATAAGGACCTAACGCTGTCAGTTTAGTCATCAGGCGCCCGTGTGGTGGAAAGGTTGTTTCTGTCGTCATAATCAATCTCCATCCCTAGCGATACGTCATCTACTCGCGCGTCTGGTTGATTGACGGCCAAGTAGTCGGCTTGGAAACGGCACAATTATTGACAATCCGTTTCGTATATTCCATTTAAGCCATAAATCATGTCTATAGCAACATTTTATTTACATTGATCGTAATAATCAACCGGTTGAATAAAAGCTAGACCAATTTTTCCTTCAACCATTCGACAACGGTTAACATGGCGCGATGATAGCCATCATGCAGGGGTTTTTCGGGTAATAAAACCGCCTTGCCTCCTCGACTTGACATCGCAATCAGCTGATTATCAAATTCACTGCAAACCGGATCGCCTTTTAAACCGATGCCTAACATCGGTATATCCAGTTTACGCCGGCCAACTAAACCCTGCAGTTTTAATGACCAAGCCGGTAAATGGGAAATAAGACTGGTTTTCGACACCCCATGCTTACCCATCCGTGAAGCGATCATGTCAAGGTACATCCGCGGCATAGCATCAAGCCGTTTAGGATCGGCCAATGCACTATGAATAACCCCACCCACACTGATGCACGTTTTCAGTCGTGACGGTTCAAGGAAGCCAAGCCGTATCGCTGCATTACCACCAAAGCGCAGCCCCAGCATCGCCACCCGAGTATGATCCACCCAAGGAATCTCTTTCACTTGTTGTAGTAATGCCTGATGCAAACGGCTGGTATCCTCAGTCAATGACCAAGCACTGCTGTGGCCCACTGATGGCATATCTAGGGTGATCATGGCAAATCCGGCAGGACCTAAATATTCGTGGTATAAGCGCCATAAATCAGACTGAAGCGTTTCCAGCCCACCACTCACAATCACCGTTGGCAACAGTTTGTCGGTACACGGCAGGTGAATGAAGGCTTGAAATGTCTTATTGTCATACTTCACATCAATGGTACGCATCTGATGCGGCAGATTGTCCATTGCCTCACGGTAAGCTTTGTTCGCCTGAACTTCAGCCTGAGCCGCAAGATCATCGCCTTTCAGATGCGGGTATGCCCCAATGCTGTAGTACATACTCGCCATTAGCAGTTGAGCCGCCGCTTCTTTATTTTTACCATTATTTAGCAATTCACGGGCGGTTTTTTGGTACATCGCACCAGACTGACACCATTCATAGACCCAGTTACCCGGTTTATAGCCAATCACCGTATCAAGCTGATCGTCACGTGTACGAGGAGCGGTAGAGTTCGCTAATCGGGAAAAAATCGCCTCCATTTCTATCGGATCAATACCCTGCCATGCCCATTGCGGACGGCGTAACACTCGATACCATCCTGTTTCACTATCACCATCCAGTGCATTATGAACAGGGGTATCAACCACATTGGCCAACTTGACTAAATTGGATGTTTCTTTGGATGTTTGTCGAGGGGCAAACAATTTTTCAGACAGGTTTGTTTTAGACGGATCAGACACAATAGGCTCCAGTTATTGTCACGCATGCTCCAATGCTGCCTTTCACCCTCTACATATAAGCAGAGTTCGGCAATCACACATGTAATATCAACAGTATACCACCTAGCAGGAGAGACAAGCTCTTCTAACTCAAAGACCCCACTTACAGACATCGAGTAGGGTGAGGCGTCGCCGCCTCATCCCTCTCACAGAACCGTACGTACGGACCTCGTATACGGCTCATGTACATTTCCATTCAGCGTAAGTGCTGAACACATGCCCTGTCACAACATGTTCAATATTGACTAAACCAAGTTCATTGA
>NZ_JAKJSL010000043.1:0-76837 GCF_050336815.1 Photobacterium nomapromontoriensis | reverse complement strand
TATGGGGCTTTGCGCTATTTTGCACGCTTACCCACCTAGACTGCCGAATCAGGTTCACTTTCGTTGTGTACTGTTAACTTCCTATCGCTTCCTTCAGACCCTGCCGTTGGCCAGCAACGCCCTTGCGATTCGGATTATCTTCCCCTCAGTCGGGGTGATTCAGGTTTCTTGCAACCTGACGGGTTTGCCAGCTTCGCTGGGCAAACAAAAAAAAGCGCCTGAATATTCAGGCGCTTTTTCTCACACAATACGTTGCCCAGCAGCACTACTCGGGCTGCCAGACCACAACGTTATCACTTTCGATTTCACGCAGCTGTTCTAGCTGGTTCCGTAACGCCGTCTGCAGTTGAGTTGCCGATACATCGGGTTGCCATTCCATCACCAGACCTTTCACTTCCACTGGCGTCTTAAGGCGTTCATTCATCGTATAGTCACAACTCTGGTGTACTAATCCCTGCAAGCGATCCACAACCACCATCGCCCCTTCAAGATCCGTGTCAGGCAATAACACCACAAACTCATCACTACTTAAGCGGGCAAGAAAATCACGAGGGCGAAAAATGCCTCGTCGTAAACTTCGGCCTATCCGCTTAAGCACCGATTTGGCCTCCTGCTGGCCATAAGTCATGCTATACAGGCGCAACGGATCAATGCTCAACGCCACCAGCGTCAATTGCTTGTTTTCCCGACGAGCCGACAAAACCTCGCGCTCAATCACAATATCGAAATGCTTGCGGTTTTGCAGTCCGGTCAGGTGATCAATCAAGGCCACATTCGCCAATTCCAGCCGCAAGCGCTGCTCTTCATAGCCGTGCCATACCGATGAATGGAACCAGAAATAGAGGTACTCCCGCACCATAATGACAATCATCAGCCGCACCAATATGGTAAACAGGATCAGCGCTTCTGGCGTACCGGCCACAATCATATCTGACACCATCCACGTTGCGAGTACTGGTAATACGGCCAAATACGTCGCACTGCGGTAGCTGAAAAAAGCAATCACCGCGATAATAATGAATAAGTCGCTATACAGCGCAACTGTGTCCAAATACGCGCCATAAAGCGGTAATGTGAATAATCCCGCCCAACCACAACCATACACACCAGCCAGTACTGACGAAATAATCTGCCAACGCTTCAAAGCCGGCAACGCATGCTGTAAAGCGGCCAATGCCCCTAGCACCGCCAATACCGATACGGCAATCCATTGAATGGTTACCTCTGCCGCGAGGGGCACGGATGTACGTACCGCAAATACCTCAATAGCGACCAAGGTAAAGAGGACAAAAAACGTAAACGAGGCTAATTTCCAACCTTGCCGCTGACGGAAATACTGCTGAAACTCAAAATAGCTTTTCCCGTCCATATCTGAGACTAACTGGGGTGTCATAAGCGACAATTCTCAATCGATTGAAATTCTTTAAGTAACAACGACCGATTATCAGAAAACTTAAATACTGAGCCCACATCTCTGATCTGCGGGATGATCCAGCGCAGATCTTGAGTGTTAACAAATTGATCTACAGAATCGCCAATGATAACGTAATGAAAATTCATAAGAACATACTGCCATGGACGCTCAGTACACGATTGTCATTGCCGATGACCACCCGCTTTTTCGCAACGCCCTGTTTCAATCAGTCCACATGGCGATCAGCGGCGCCAACTTACTTGAAGCCGATTCGCTCACCAGCCTGCTGGCCTTACTCGGTAAAGAAACCGATGTTGATCTGCTGCTGCTGGATCTCAAGATGCCCGGAGCCAATGGCATGTCCGGATTGATCCAACTCCGTAGCCAGTACCCCGATCTGCCTATCGTGGTGATTTCCGCCAGTGAAGAAATCAGCGTCGTACGTCAGGTTCGCCGTCATGGTGCCTTTGGCTTTATTCCCAAATCCAGTGATATGCGCGCCCTGATCAGTTCACTTAATCAAGTACTTGATGGCGATCCTGTCTTTCCTGAAGGACTTGGAGAGGGGAATGATGAACTCGGTGAGCTCACCGAACGCATTGCCGCCCTAACCCCCCAGCAATACAAAGTGCTGGGAATGCTGTCAGACGGCCTGCTCAACAAACAAATTGCCTATGACCTCCATGTTTCTGAAGCCACTATCAAAGCCCATATGACGGCGATATTCCGCAAGCTCGGGGTAAAAAATCGTACCCAGGCGGTGATCCTATTACAACAGATGGATTTGTAACGTATACCCAAACGATCTCAATATACTCGTTGCAGCGAGAATATCAGGGCTTCTAATCAAGGCGTAGATCTGTAGACATAGTGGTTCTACGTTAAAAAATTTCAAACCACTTAACGGACAATCTATCGCATTCAGCCCCTTCGTGACTCTTATTCTGTTACTATTCTTAGCTAGAAATAGATACAAAAACGTCAAATCAAACACTATTCCTTTATACCCAAACTATTTGGAGGCTATTTGCTTAGTGCCTTAGTTACTCAGTTTGTTCTTATTTGGGCGGTAGTTGACCCGATCGGCTCCGTGCCTGTCTACCTCGCTCAGACCAGCCATTTAACCGTCCAACAGCGCCGCTTAGTAGCATTAAAAGCCGTCGGCATTGCCACCGGTGTGTTACTGTTTTTTGTTATCGTAGGTCAAATCTTATTAGAAGCAATGCAGATCCCCTTACCTGCATTCCAAGCGGCAGGAGGATTGGTGCTACTGTTGTTCGCACTAACCATGATTTTCGGTGAGAGCAAAGTTGAGCAAGAGTGCAAACTCAGCCAAGACGAGATTCAACACTCCGAGCTCAGTAATTTAGCCGTTTACCCATTAGCGATCCCCTCTATCGCTTCACCAGGAGCAATGATGGCGGTCGTCATGCTCACCGATAACAACCGTTATGCGATGAGCGATCAAGCCATAACCACTCTCGTCATGCTGAGTGTGTTACTTATTACGCTCTTGTTGTTACTCGGGGCGAATAAGATCCAAAAATACATCGGTAATGTCGGCGCGGCCATCATCAGCCGCGTCATGGGATTAATCTTGGCTGCAGTTGCCGTCAATAACCTACTGATGGGGATCAAAGATTTTTACACCATGGGTTAGACCTTAGCCTAACGCAACACTTCATTAACAACCTCATTCCCTGCCACCGTTCACAAAATCGCCGTTAATACGGCGATTTTTCACCTTTCCGCTCGACTAAAGTTGCACTGTTTCCTAATTCAATCGTTGCTATTGTCGTTACGTAACATTTTATTAACGTGATTTATGACGACGTGAAAGGAGATAACAATGGCGTTTGAATCCAAGGAGCAGGCTCAAGCCTACTGGAAAGAAAACCTCGCAACGATGGGCTCGCTATTGGCGATCTGGTTCCTGGTCTCTTTTGGTGCCGGCATCCTGTTTGTCGACTCCCTCAATACCATCCAATTTGCAGGCTTTAAGCTGGGGTTCTGGTTCTCCCAACAGGGTTCAATCTATACCTTTGTTGCCCTGATTTTTGTCTACGTTGTGCGCATGAACGCGCTCGACCGTAAGTTCAACGTACAAGAAGACTAAGAGGTTATTCATGGAAATCCAAACCTGGACATTTATCTTGGTGGGCATTACTTTTGCCCTCTATATCGGTATTGCCATCTGGGCCAGAGCAGGCTCAACCAGTGAATTCTATGTCGCGGGCGGAGGTGTCCACCCGGTTGCTAACGGTATGGCCACCGCAGCAGACTGGATGTCAGCTGCATCGTTCATTTCAATGGCGGGTATCATTTCGTTTGTCGGCTACGACGGTGGGGTTTACCTCATGGGCTGGACGGGCGGTTACGTCCTACTGGCGCTCTGCCTCGCCCCTTACCTGCGCAAGTTTGGCCAATTTACCGTGCCGGACTTTATCGGTGAGCGTTACTATTCTAAAACTGCACGTATGGTTGCTGTCTTTTGTGCCATCTTCGTTTCCTTTACCTATGTTGCAGGCCAGATGCGTGGGGTGGGCGTGGTCTTCGCCCGCTTCCTTGAAGTCGATATCAACATGGGTATCATCATTGGCATGGGTATCGTGTTCTTCTACGCGGTGCTGGGTGGCATGAAAGGGATCACCTACACCCAGGTTGCACAGTTCTGCGTCTTGATTTTTGCCTTTCTTGTTCCGGCGATCTTTACCTCGATCATGATCACCGGCAATCCGATCCCACAACTAGGATTAGGATCGACGATCAGCGGATCAGAAACCTATGTACTGGATAAGCTCGATGGGCTCACTACCGAACTGGGCTTCACCGCCTATACCGACGGATCAAAAAGCATGGTGGATGTGTTCTTCATCTGTGCGGCATTAATGGTCGGTACCGCTGGTCTACCACACGTTATCATCCGTTTTTTCACTGTACCTAGAGTGAAAGATGCCCGTATTTCAGCCGGTTGGGCACTGCTATTCATCTCACTACTTTATACCACCGCGCCTTCTGTGGCAGCCTTTGCCCGCGTCAACATGATCGAAACCATCAATGGTCCAGACATGAAAGGGGTGACTGCTGAGCAAGCACCAAGCTGGGTCACTAACTGGGAAAAAACAGGCCTCGTAAAATGGGAAGATAAAAATAACGATGGCAAGATGTTCTATTCTGGCGATACGCGCAATGAGATGGACATCAACCGTGACATCATCGTACTGGCAAGCCCAGAGCTGGCCAGCCTGCCTAACTGGGTGGTCGCCCTACTGGCAGCGGGTGGCTTAGCCGCCGCGCTGTCAACAGCGGCGGGTCTGCTACTGGTTATCTCCACCTCGATTTCACATGACCTGTTGAAAAAAGGCTTCAAGCCAAATATGACGGATAAGCAAGAGTTGCTCGCTGCCCGTATTGGTGCTGCGGTGGCCATTGTGGGTGCGGGGTATCTGGGGATCAACCCACCCGGCTTTGTGGCGCAGGTCGTGGCATTCTCGTTCGGCTTAGCCGCAGCCTCGTTCTTCCCGGCAATTATCTTAGGGATTTTCTATAAGCAGATGAACAAAGAAGGCGCTATCGCCGGGATGATAACAGGGATTGCGTTCACTGCATCTTATATCATCTACTTCAAGTTCATTAACCCAGCAGCCAGCACCCCTGAAAACTGGTGGTTTGGGATCAGCCCTGAAGGCATTGGTACGCTCGGGATGTGTCTCAACTTTGTAGTATCCATTGTCGTGAACAAGTTCACTGCAGAGGTACCGACAGAGGTACAAGAGATGGTGGAATCCATCCGTTATCCGAAAGGCGCAGGTGAAGCCCACGGCCACTAAGCTCACCGCTCACGCGCGACAATGAAAAAACGGAGCCAACAGGCTCCGTTTTGCTATTCGAGTATCACTCGTACACGGTGTAAAGACGGGGTTAAAACAACCCTTTCTTCTTCACTTTACGTATACTGGCAATTTGCTCACTCAGGTTTGGACCGGCCTCTTGCTCGGCAACAGAATCCGCCGACGAGGTAGCCGTCACCCCACTGTGCTGCAGGGCCCTGATCATTTGACTCTGGGCTGAAATCAATGCTTTCAACTCAGCAATTTCAGCGGCCTGACTGTGCGCCTTCATTTCACTGGCGAGTTGTGTGACCAACTCCGCTTTTAGCGCAGTTTTAAAGTCCGCCAGCTCGGTCTGAACACTCTCTGCAACGGAACCATTATCATCCGCAGGTTTGGCCACCGCATGATGCAGGCTATCGAGCTGCGTTGAGAGCGATTGCTGAAAACGGGCTAACTCATCACTCAAGCCAGTAGGGCTCTCGGTCGTGGCTATTGCTGCTTGCTCCGGCAACACTAACCCGCACATTTTAAGCTTCTGAGCCAGCGTCTCCATGTGCACATTCTGCTCAGACAATACTCCTGACAGCTGACTGGTCAGTGCCGGACTAAGCAAGTGCAGAAACAGCCCAGAGAGGTAAATGTCTTTGTGCCGATGCAGGTTATGATGTAACTCTTTACCCGCACTGGGGGTTTCGACCAACAACCTGCGTTCTTCGACCCAGCGCTGCATAATACTGACCGCATAGCGGTCAGCTTCAGAGTTCACCGGATCAAGAAACAGCGAACAATTAACCCGCTTAAGCTGATTAGTCATCAGCGACCTCTATATGGGCCTCTGGTTTGACATCAACATCGATATCATCAGCATGGTACATGCAAAGCTCACGCGCGAGTGCCGACTGTGCCTCATGGATCAGTACGACTCGCTCACCCAATGTGGCATACGCCTCAGCAATAGCAGGGTAAATCAATGGCGCACCACCACCAACAAGGTAAACGCGGTTCGGGTTTTTGGCGAATTTCTTCGCTTCATAAGCAACGGCGCTGCCTAGTTCGGCGATTTTGTTTTCGATTTTAGTCAGGATGGTATCGATTTGTGATTCGTCGTTTACCACTTCTTTGACAAAATCCATGTTATGACGGTGTTTGATCAGCTCGTTCGCCACCAAGTAGCTCGCATCACTGTCAGCCGCTGCCAGCGCTTTGCGCGCCGCATCTGTCACCATCGATACACCGATTTCTTTATTACCGTACACCGCCGACACATCATCAAACTCACCAACCACGATGCCCATATCCAAGGTGGTACCACCACAGTCAACCACCAGTGAACGAGTAAACTCATTGCAGCTTGAATTCATCAGGGTCGACAATACCGCAGGTACGCTTTCTGGCATCACCTGCACATCCACAATCTGGAATAGATCGCCTTTGTTCAGCTCAATCGCTCGCATGAGGTTCTGGCGCTTCTTCTCGATATTGGCTTCGTCGCGCTGACAGTCTTCCGGATCATAAAATTCAGTGATCGGCAGTGTCACGACCAAGGTTACCGGGCACGGTGTCAGGCCGGTCTGTAACAGAGCATGATGGACAGCTAGCAGGTTCAGATCGTCATACTGGTAATCAACGTGTGTGGTTTCCAGTGCTTTATCAGACGTCGCATCATAAGTGTATTTGGTCGTACCAATGGTGTAGTTGTACACCTGCTTATCACGGCGTAATGCTGCACTTTTCCAGTCTTTACGGAAAGAGTTTGGTGAAACAATGGTCTTCAGCTGATTATGCTCAATCCAGCTTACTTTTACATTGGTAGAACCATCATCCACCGCAATTGTTAACGTTGATACCGTCATAATACACACTCGTAAAAAATAAGGTTAAAGCTGTGTGATGTCATCGTCACACATAAAACAAGACCAGCCGCCTCGCCATTTGATAGAAAAGGCATCGGCAGCTGGTTAAATTCGATTCACGCTGTCAGTGATTACTTATTCGCCACTTTAAGTAGCAATAAAGGCAGCATCGTTTCATCCACCTGCAGGTGTTGTTCAACGATACCTTTGATCCCTTTTGCTATTTTTACACCATGGCTGCGTGCTCGGTGGTAGCTCTGTACCACATGGATAACATCATTATCCTCAAGCTGGCGCTTGGAGGCAATCGCGGATAACGCCCCGCGCAGCAAAAAGAAGTCAATCACCTGTTCAGAAAACACCTCATACAATCCTTTGGTTGGGAAGTCATGCTTGTACATGCCATACAAGAAGTAATTCAACCAAACGTGAGGGTTTGCCGCGACATAATCTTGATAGTGGCCATTAAAGCCTTGAAGCAAAATTATTTTTTGTTGGGCGACATCCGCTCCAGCCTGGCCGAGAGTATCGACCAGCTGAGCATGAATTTGATGAATACGATTCAGTACAAGGCCATGCTTTTCCGTGATCCCAAGAGCCAAGTGGACATTGTATAGCTTTGTCAAAAATAGCGCGTGCATCTCCACCATACTGCCCGTACGTTCGTACATCGCCAGAAACTCACCATTAACAATACGCTCGATGCAAAAATCCAACGTCTCTTGGAAACTGGCCTGCTCGTCCTTTTTGGCATCGAGCATCTTGAGGCTCATGCCTAGCATGAACAGCTTTGCTTCCAACGTAACGCCTTCCATCAGTAAGACATCGACATACAGCTGGCGCACGGCGTCATAGTAATAAGGATAACGGTAGGCCGCAGGCTTAAAGTTCGGCTCAAAATTCACTTTTTCACTGAACATCATCGCAGAGGGATTAAGCAGTACCTGACGGGCCGCTTCTGGACAAGAGAGGGTTAAGCTGCGCTCTACGCGCTCACCACGGACAGCATTCGTCCGCGGATAAGTTTTGCAGGTAGTTGATAAACGGCTGTGGCCATGCGCTTTATGCACATCGCACAAGCCCTGACTATCACGGAACGGACAGACCCCTTGCGCATCCAGTTTGATCTGCGCATACACTGAGGTTTTCGGCGTCTTGATGATCATTGCTCGCGCCTTGTCCTTAAACTCGCTCTTTTCGGTCATAAAGCGATACGTCGGCTTATCGATAAGAATATTCCAACCGTGACAGCAGTGATCTTCACACTTATCAGCAATACAAGAAAACTTTTCTACAAACTGGGGAATGATTTCAATCTGTCTCATCTTTTTACTTCACCATGACGTCTAATCGAGATACGGGCTTGTTGGATTCAGCAAACTTTTTGGCTTGCTCGACCGCCGTCCCCGGCTGTGACCCTTTACCAAACAACATCGCCAATTGCTTATCCGCTTCAGGGGTCAGAATCATCACTTCAATGCGGCGATTCTCGCCACTACGCGGATTGGCTTCATCAATCAGCATCCGATCAGCCATCGCCACAACTTGTAATACATTCTGTTGCGGTAATCCCGAATCAACCAAAAACTGCCGCGCCGCCAGAGCTCGATCCCCGGAGAGATTCCAGTTACTGTAGGTCGACGACTTAAAATGGGTATTATCGGTATGACCGCTGATCACCAAGCGGTTTTTAATTTGCCCCAGCATCGGTGCCAGCTCAAACAGCATATCTTCAAAAAACGGGGTGATAATGGCACTGCCTCGACCAAACATCGCTTGCTTGTCACTATCTTGGATCAGAATACGTAACCCTTGCGGGACCAGTTCCAACACCAAGTTACTACTGGCTGACAAGGATTCAGCCATTTCCGATACTTCCTTCGCCAGCATTTCTAACTGGACGGCATTCAGATGCTGCCCTTTCAATATCGAGTTCAACTCTCGGCCCCGCCCCGCGTTGGCAGCCTCTGCGCCTTCCGGCAGACGCTGATGCAGCGACGGCCCTAATGCATCAGGGCCATTGAGTTTCGACTGCACGGGATTTTCAAACGGTGACGCCTCGCCGCCGAAATCAATCGGAAACGGGCTGTTACGCATATCGAACAAGTTATCCATATTGTCAAATACACTGCTATTTTGTAGTTGATACTGGATCTCTTCCCGTTCTTCCTGAGAGGCTATTTCCATGATCCACAACACCATGAAAAACGCCATCATGGCTATCGCGAAATCGGCAAACGCCACTTTCCAGGCACCACCATGATGCTCGTCATGATGACCACGCCGTTTCTTCTTAATAATAATAATTGGTTGTTCGTGTGCCATGATTAACCCTTGGCAACCCAGCGTTCCATTTCAGCGAACGATGGTTTGTACTCGGTATGTAATACCCGACGCCCGGCGTCCAGTGCCAGCAAGGTTGGTTTACCCTGCACCTGAGCGACCAAAATCGCAGCCGTCATATTCAGCGCCATCATCTCTTTTTTCACCTGACCGGCCATACCCGCGGACAATGGATCAAACACACCATAAGCCATCAAGATGCCAAAAAAAGTACCGACCAATGCCGCTGCTACCTTGACCCCGATCAAGGTCAATGGGCCACCGATATTCTGCATCGTCACCACGATACCCAGTACAGCCGCCACAATACCGAAACCCGGCATCGCTTCACCGATCTTCGACAGTGCTTTCGTCGGGCGCAACAAATCTTCTTCGAGAGTCTCTAGTTCCACCTCTAATGCCGCTTCTAAATCATGATGGCTAATTTTTCCCATCGCCATCATCCGCAGATTATCGGTGATAAAGCTCAGCAATACCGTGGATTTAGCCACTTCAGGGTAACGATTAAAGATCTCGCTCGAACCTGGATTCTCGATGTGATCATCGAGTTTTTTAATACCGTCTTTGCGGATCACTTCCAGAAGCTCAAACATCACTTCCAGCACCGATTTGTAATAATCTGTGCTGTAGCCTTTACCCATTAGCATTTTGATTCGGGTCAGAATGTTTTTCAGTACATAAGTTGGATAGGAAATCACGAGAGATCCCATGCCCGCCCCCAAAATAATGGTGAATTCTGCTGGCTGCCACAAGGCTGCCATTTTGCCAGTTGCCATCAGATAGCCACTGGTCACACTGCCAAAGACAATGAAAAAACCAAGTATTGTTTGCATGTCGTGCTCCGTTACACCGATTCCCGCCAATCGGCCAACAATGAATTAAGCGTTTTAAGTGCCTTACTGTGAAGCTGACTAATACGGGCTTCTGTCACTTCAAAGGCTAAAGCAATCTCTTTCAAGTTCATTTCATGTTCGTAGTAAAAGCTCAGGATCAGTTGGTCACGTTCACCGAGCTTCGCCAACGCCTGGGTTAATGCCCTTTTCAGAGCCCCCCGTTCATGGTTCTTACATTGAAAACTCAAACCAAAAAACTGCTCGCCACCTTCTTGCAGCGCCTCAAGACTGCCCAGTTGTTCAGCTTCGTTATCCATCCGCCGTTGCTGAACATCTAATAAGGAAATATCCAGATCCTGGGCGATCTCCTGCTCTGTCGGCATCCGACCCAACTGACGGCTCAAACGACGCTCACAATCGCGCATCTCATGGCCACGCTGGCGTGTGCGCCGTGAACGCCAATCCATTCGACGCAATTCATCGAGCACCGCACCGCGGATCCGCTGCACCGCCAAACGCTCGATGGCCTCACCATCCAACTCCGGATAGCGACGGATCACTTCCAGCAGAGCAACCAAGCCGATCTGCTCCATGTCCTCCATCGACATCAGCGTGTTCACCTGCGCGGTCATATGACGACAAACGCGCCGCACCACACCGGTATAACGACGCAACAAGGTTTCTTCCCTTGCCCGATCAACCACCTGCTGACTCTGCTGGTAAGCCATCAGTCCTTCATGGTTATGAGTGTGAAACGCACCCTCCACAGGACCCCCTTACTGGATGACCATTTTGGTGATCAATACTTTGTCGATCCCGTTAGTGCCAGCCATCTCATTCATCACTGCACGGATATCGTCACGTAGCTCAACTTCCAGCGATGACATCGCATCTTTCGCCGTCAGTTCGTCATAGTTTTTCTGGCTCACCGCCGATACCACGGCATTTTGCACCAGCGGCTTAAACTCTTCGATCATCTCAATTTGGGCGCTGTCATAGCTCATCAAGGTGATTTCCAGCATCAGGTAATGCAATCGCTGATCACCTGGCACACTCACCACAAACTTATTCAAGGGTAAAAAAACCGGTTTCTTTACCAATGCCGTTGCGGGCACCGCTGCCGTTTTAGCAACCGCGACGACCTTGGCCGCCTGTTGCTGTTGCCAGAACCACCAGCCTCCGCTACCAAGCACGGCGATCACAGCAACGATAATGGCAACAATCACCACGGTATTCTTTTTCTTAGGTTGCACTTCTTCTGTCATGTTCTTTTCTCTGGCCTGTTTAAATCAGGCCACGTTACTGTTACACCATCGATTCAAAACGCGAGCTAAGGGCATACGCCGGAATGGTCATACCCGAAGATGCCACCTCATTCGCGGCAATATGTATTTCATCCTGCTGAGCCTGTTCTTGCGACTGACTCTGCTGCTGCATACCGCTCGATACCGAGACATCCACCAGATCCAACGCACTACCATCAAAATCCATACGTAACCGATCCGCATTAGCCGCCAGCGCTTCACGCAGCTGTGGGTGGGCAGCAGCAAAATGGACCGATGCCTTATCGCCATCGACGCGAATGCTCACTTCCAATTTACCCAACTCCGGCGGATCCAGTCGAATATAGGCTTTTTGCAGAGCTTCTTGCTTGGTGAAGCTCATCCGAGAGCGCAATTGATCAACCAATTCTTTGCCCCACTCTGGTGAGCTGATATCGACACTGGCTTGTAAGTGCTGAGTGGCAACATCGTGCAGGGTTGAGGTATTGCTCGTGGCACTCGTCGCAGCTTGCTGCATGGCGGCTGTCGACATCATTTGCTGAGTCAACACATGCAGACCTTGCAGGTTTTGCTGCGTCATTCCCTGTGTACTGAACAGCTGCTGCAATGACTCCGTCAATGCCGCTGACTGACTGGCTTGCGTGTTCATGTTCTGTGAATTAAGCACGATAGGCTTCAGTTCATGGCTGGGTTCTGTCGGTTTGCTCTCCACCATGCCATGCATCACATTGGCTGCAGTTGCAGGAGCGGACATTCCCGTTCGGGCGGAAATGGGCATACCGCCGGTCACGCCAGAGCGCCCGCCAAATGGCAGGTCAGAACCACCTTGCAATTGTGTCAGCATGGCGGTCAATTGCTGTGGCAGTTCACCGTTTTGCCCCTGCTGTAAACCCAGCATCTGCATCAATTGTCCCAATGCTTGGGCCGGATCAGGTTGCGTTTGCAGCCATTGCGCCAATTGCTCTAACTGTGGCTGTGACAAGGGTTCCGTCTGCCCAGCCAGTTCATCTACAATGGCATCAAGCTCTTTATTTTCAGGTTGCGTTGTACCGGCTTGGGACGCTGCGGCATCCTGACGCTGATACACCTGCTCAAAAGAATCGGTTACCGTGGCGTCAGCCTGCGCTTGCGAGCCTGCTGACTGGCCGGTCTTGACCGTCGATGAAGATGCTGCCGGAGCTGACGATGGCGTGGTCGATGCAGCCGCCGATGAGCCGGAAACTTGCATAGTGTCTATCCTGTTATTGGTGTTGCAGATACGCCAGCACACCTTCACGGTTGCTAGCCTGTTGAGTAATTTGCTGCTGGATCCCCGCTTTTTTGGCTTCGCCTGCGGTGATCATGGTGGCGTAAAAGCGACTGATCTGCTGCAACTGTGCCTTAATCGCGGGCTCATTAACTCTCGCACGCAAGTTAGGCAATGCCTGCTGCAACTTACGATCAAGACTTGCGAGCTGATCCCAGTCCTGCTGAGCCAAGGCAACCTCAAAGGTACTCAGCAATGTCGCCAACTGGCGTTCCCACTGCGAGCCTTGAGGGCGACCTTGCGATAATCCCTGCTGCCGATCTCGATTCAACCGGTTGGTTAGCATATTAGCGCTCACTGCCTACCTGCACTTTTTCCGGTTTCAGCACCACCCAGCCTTCAAGAATGTCGGTGATCAGGTTGCTCACCTCATCAATACCAGCTACGTCATTATTGCAGTTGGCTTCAAACAAACGGCGACCGCAGTAGTCATACAAACGGAACAGCTCTTGTGTCACCTCGCCCCCTTTTTCTTCATCCAACACAGAGCTCAAGCCGTTGAGAATATCGAGACACTTAGAAATGGTGAGCCCCTTGTCGGCGATCTGGCCGCGCTCCATAAAGCCACGAGCGCGGCTTAAGTTATCCAGTAAGCCTTCCAGCAACATCTGGATCAAACGGTGTGGGCTGGCCGCTGCGGCTTGGGCATGATTCTGAGCGTGTTGGTAGGCACCTAGGCCTTCTTGATTCATCATCTATCTATCTTTTATATTTTATTTTTAACGCTGTTTTTTAAACGACAAAACCGGGCATCGGTGCCCGGCTAACTCAATCAATTAGGCTTACATCAACATGCTGACCATCATGTTCTGGGTTTGGTTCATCTGAGCGATCTGACTGTCCATCTTGGCGTAATATTCACGCAGAGAGGTCGTCTTCGCTTCCATCCGGGTGTCAAGCGCCTCACGCTCTTTACCCAGACGTTTATTATCCTCTTCCAGACGATCCTGACGGACATCAAACAGACCGCCATTTTTGTGATAATCATCCAGCACGGTCAGCATATCGGTCATCACACCAGGCTGGGTATCATCCAGTGGATCACCCATGAACAAGTTGGCGATTTCATCGAAATTCTCTTCCAGCGCCTTGTCCATTTTGCTCTGGTCAATTTCCAGTGTGCCGCTCACGGTGGTGGTGATCCCCAGCTGCGACAAGGTTCCAAGACTGGAAGAGCTGTATTCCGCTGAAATCACTTCACGCAAGCGTGAAACCATCGAACGCACACCGGCATCGCCCGACAGAGCTGCGGCACCGTCTTCGCTCGACTTGGTGTAGGTGTTGACGGTTTCCATCACCTTGTTGTAGCTGTCGATGAATTTCTTGACCGTGTCTTTTACCCCGGCTTCATCGCGCTCAACATTGACGTTTACCGTCCCCGGCTCTTTCAGGGTCAGGGTAATGCCGTCAATCACGTTTTCCATTTTGTTCGATGCCGAGGTCAACTCCATGGTACCGAACATCACCTTGGCATCTTGACCCGCTTGAAGGTTTTTATGGCCGTCGACCAACGTGCCAGTCACATCCCCGGCTACTGGTACCTTATCAACCACAAAACCGTTCGCCGCTCCTGTCTTGCTAGCATTGAGCACCAAGCTGACATTGTCGCCACTGCGTACTAGGGTCGCTTTTACACCCTCGTTATTGGCATCGTTATTGATTGCAGACTGTACTTCTTCAAGCGTGACCCCCTGGGTCTGCAAGCGGGTAATTTTATCGTCGTAGCTTTTCTGGCCTTCGTTGTAGCTATCGAGGCGCTTTTGATCGAAATCTTTGTTATCTTTATTTGTCAGGATATCTTTGGCTTTATCTTCCCAACCTGCTTCATTCATGTCGATTTTGAAGTCTTTGGCGATCCCTTCCAGCGTCCGGGTTTCATGCCCCGCTTTCTTCGTCACCTGCTCGTCTTCAAGCTTGGAGGCCAACTTTGCAATATCAACCTCAACCGTTTTACCACCGACGGTAAAACCGACCGAGCCACTCTTGAGGTAACTGTCTTTACCTAGCGAGATCAGCTGATCACGCTGTGATTGCGCCAGTTGTTTTACATCAAAGTTGTATTCACCAGCCACCGCACCAGCACCGATGGCAACGCCAAGTTTGTCACTGTTACTCAGTGTCGCTTTAAGCTTTTCCAGCTCAGAAGCTGAATTTAGATCTTCTACCGTATCGCGGAAACTGTTAATGGTGTTCTGAATTTCTTTCAGTGCATCCATCTCAGCTTTATTCATGCCTTCCTGACGGTTGATCTGGTTATCTTTCGGTGCCCGCTCGGCGGCAACAATCACGTCGATCATTGAGTTAAAGTCAATGCCCGAACCAATACCTGTCATAAACATACGGCGTCTCCTGTTGTGGCCAGACCGAGCTCACTAGCAACCAGCCGCTAGTGCAATGGACCTATGGTCTCACGGTGTGGCAAGCAAAAATCATACCAATCTATTTTTACTTGGTTATTCAGATAAATCGGTTACTTTTGAAAGGTTAGGTAATTTTTCAGAGGGTCAGATATAGAACGAGCGGAAGTAAAACTTCCGCTCGGAAAAGATAATCGACAATGCCATTCGAAAAAATAGTCGAAAAGCCGTTCGATTAACGTAGTAGCTGAGAAACCATGCTTGGCATCTGGTTAGCTTGAGACAGTACTGTAATACCTGCCTGCATCATGGTGTTTTGCTTAGTCATGTTGGCAGATTCTGCTGCGATGTCTGCATCCATGATACGACCTTTAGCAACTGACATGTTTTCTGCGATGTTACCTAGGTTGTTGATGGTAGACTGGAAGCGGTTCTGAGTCGCACCCAGGTCAGCACGTACAGAGCCAACTGCATCGATCATTGCATCAATATTTCGCATTGCGTCACCCGCAGAAGCCGCATCAGTCAGACCAGCATCTAGCTTAGACGTGTCTAGGGCCTTGCTATCCAGTTTAACGTTAATCACGTTTGGATCAGACAATGCAGAAGAGCTAATACCAGCCGCTTCCATCTTAGTCGCTAGTGCAGATAGGTCATTCGTACCTTTGCCATCAGCGGCATCTGCTGCTAAATCGCTACCGTCGAATTTTTTAGTCACAGCATTCGCTACATCAACCAACTTCTGCTGATCAGCAGAGAAAGAACCTGTACCAGCAACAACGTCCTGATCCTTAGCAAAAGTACCCGCACCAAGTACTGCGTTTAGGGCGTCAGCATCAGCTTGTGACAATTTAACCGGAGTACCAGCCGTACCTGAACCAACTTTTGCAGCAGCGGTTTTAAATGCACCCAATGTAGCGTCATCAATACCACCCAGAGCTTGCTTAGCATCTGCTAGCACTTGAGTTGCATCAGCTTTTGTTAGGGTTGCAGTATCAACTTTGTTAGCTTCTGCACCTACCTGGAAATCAACACCAGTACCCAACTTATCAAACAGCTTCTCGCCTTTACCGTAAGTAGTGGTATCAACGATACGGTCAAGTTCTTTAGTTAGCGCTTGGAATTCTTTGTTTAGTGCTGCGCGGTCAGAATCAGAGTTAGTACCGTTCTTCGCCTGTACAGACAGGTCACGCTGGCGCTGTAGAATGTTGGTGAATTCTTGTAGCGCACCTTCAGCAGTTTGTGACATAGAGATGCCGTCGTTCGCGTTACGCTGAGCTACTTTCAGGCCGTTAACTTGAGAAGTCATGCGGTTAGCAATCTGTAGGCCAGCTGAATCGTCTTTTGCGCTGTTGATACGCAGACCCGTTGATAGGCGCTGTAGTGATGTGTTTAGTGAACCTTGTGTGTGAGTAAGGCTACGCTGTGCATTCATTGATGCAAAGTTGGTGTTGATAGTCATTGACATAGGGTCGTTCCTCTATTCGGGCTGACAGCTCCGGGCTATGTTGCCGGGAGTGAAATGGTCTTACCCCCATCAAGCGACCCCACTCGCGATTCACTTAACCCTTACGCACAATTTTTTTGTCTTTTTTTGCGACTTTTTTATCACTTGTTATTGGGCATGGTGCATTTTGTGATCTTCAACCAAGGAATAAAGGGGCGAGTATTGAGGGGCGAGGGAGAACAAAAAGCAGGAACGAGGGACAAGTCTATAGATACGAGGAAGAGCGAAAAGCAGGTAAAGCAGAGACGAGTTCTTCTGCAAGATTGAGAAGACTAGCTTTGGGTTTGATGATTAGAGTAGATTGCGAGTATGAGAGCTACCTCTTTGTTCTTTGATTACGGATTCAGCACCGTTAATCAACCAAGGTAACTCTCTTTTTTACAATTGAAATGTCAGATCTAGTCAGAACGAACACATATGATATTAGGCTTTTAATAAAGACAGCAAACACCCTGTATAAAGTTCTAATCCCGTCGTTAATTGATTTTCATCAAAATCAAATTCAGATTGATGATGACCCGCATTCAGATCTGAACCAATAATAAAATATAGCGCTTTACCACCATGACTTTGTACTTTTCGAGCCAAGATAGTGGCATCTTCGCTGCCACCAAAAGAGCGACTTTGAATTTTATGTAAATTTGGATATTGATCAACCACACTAGATAATACGTCGACTAGTTCTTTATCATTCGTTAAATCGACAGCTTCACCCATTATCTCTGTCTCAAGTTTAACGTCAAAACTATAAGCATTACCTTGTGCTATGCGCTGAACCTGATCACACATATACTGATTAATATCACTGTTCTCACCTCTGACTTCAACTTGCAAACACCCGTATGAAGGAATAACGTTCCGGCCTTCGCCAGCTTGAATGACCCCCACATTAATACGTGACATTCCTTTGCCACTTCGGGATATTCCTAACATTTGTACCGCAGCATTACATGCGGCGGCTAAGGCATTTTTCCCATCTTCAGGCGCAGCTCCTGCATGGGCTGGTACACCATAAAACCGAAAGTCAAATTTAGTGGTACATAAGAAATTATTAGGATTAATAACAATTTCACCACTTTTTGCAATAAAGCCAAGATGCATCCCTAGAAAGTAATCGACATCATCAACAATGCCACTTTCAGCCATCGCAGCCGCACCGCGTACTCCCTCTTCTGCAGGTTGAAATAATAATTTAATTTTACCAACAAGGTGTGATTTATTATCCATTAGCCAGCGAGCGACGCCTAATCCAATCGCCATATGTCCATCATGACCGCATGCATGCATTAGCCCTGGAAATTCAGACCTAAATTCATCTTGATTTGGCTTATGATTTTCATGATGAGATTCATTGACATTAACGCAATCTATATCAAATCGTAAAGCAACCGTTGGTCCACTTCGGCCAGTATCTAGCTCTGCAACACATCCCGTATATCCGCCCATTAAATCAAGCATGGCCTGACTTACACCGTTCTCTTTGGCGAAAGTAATGCCCTTATTAACGAGTTCGATATCTCGTCCACGAACGAATTTTGAATTAATAATATTCGATCCGACTTTTATATCGAATCCCATCTCTTTTAAAAGATTAACAATTTTTGCTGTTGTGAAAAATTCAGTCCATCCAGCTTCTGGATATTGATGAAAATCCCGACGCCAATTGATCATATCGTTATATTTTTTCATTATAAAACCTTATAAGTTAAAGCATACAAGTTGCAATAAATAAAACGGATAAAATCATCCCTAATGCTGTTCTTTTCGCTAATTCGAATGGTGAAACACCCGCAATGCCTGCACAAACAATAACGGAACCAGCTATCGGAGACATAGTCCGGCCGAGCGCACCAGATATAGCAACAGCCATACCGAGATCAGGAATTTGGTAACCTAATAATGTTGCTTTCAAGGTAACGGTACTATTAAATGCATAAGCGGCTGCATCTCCTGATCCCGTCATAATTCCCATAAAGAACGGTCCTAAAGTTCCACCCCAACGTGCTAAATGCGGATGATTGATTAAAATACTGATGAATTGTTCAATGAGGCCTGATGATTTTAGTCCTTGTGAAAACACAGCTGCAGCAATAATAATCCCTAGAATACCGCCGTAAGCATCCCCCATACCTTTGAAGAATGATTTTGTACCTTCATTAGGGCTTAAGCGAGTGACAGCTAGCGCGTAAATTGTACCAAGCACCATTGCTGTTGGTACATTCACTTTCAAATTTGGAATGATATTTAAATTAGCAACCACTAATATAACAAGAGGCACAAAAGGAGCAATAGCATAAAAAATATTTGGTTTAATATTCACTAGATCTTTATTAGATTCCTGTTTGATAACATTATCTAAATTAAATTCCTTTCTTATATATGCAATGAAAGTCAATGAAATTGCAGCTATAAAACCAACGGTGATAGAGTAAGGACTGTGTCTAATAATAAGATCGACTACATTTAACTTTGCCATTTCAGCAACAAATGGATTGTGGGACAATCCTGGACTTAATAATGAACCAATTGTTCCACATAATACTGCTGAACCAGCAATCGCAGGATGCACCCGAGATGAAATCAATAATGGTATGAGTGTCGCCCCTACCGCCGCCGCACAGCCAGCCGCCGATGGAATAGCGATATTGATTGCATACGTTACAATAACTGCAGTAGGAATAAGGAAAAAACCTAATTTAGATAGTGGCTTTGTTAGCAGTTGAACGAGATTAATATCACACTTTGTGTACTTCATTACCATCGCAAAGCCCATACTGGAACAAATTGCCATAATTAAATTAGCAGACGTCATGTAATTTGAAAATGCTTTAAAAGCACTTGCAGTATCATTGGATAAAATGCAAAGCACTAATCCTGAACAAAACAATACCATTCTTGTTTCATATCGCTTAACCAATAGGAGTATTGTGAGTAACACTATAGCAATAGATATTGTGGATAAAAACATCAAATAACATCCCTTTAATGTATGCTTGGTGGGTATAACGCAAGCCGTTCATAGTGAAATTTGTGATACGTATCATAACAAAGCTGAGAAATTGTGAGTTATAGTATTTTTTTATGGGATATAAAATGGTTTTAAAGCGTAATTATGCTACCAAAAATACAACAATTAAAAGTTATTACAGAGGTGATAAAATGTGGAAGCATTAACGCAGCGGCAAAAAAAATGCACTTGTCACAACCATCACTTACTTACTCACTAAAAACATTAGAACAAATATTGGGAGTGCCATTATTAATAAGAAGTAATGATGGAATTAAGTTAACCAAAGAAGGTAAAATATTTGCAAACAAAGCAAGCGCCATATTAGAAGAATTAGAGACCTCAGTAAATGAAATAATGCAAATCACTGGCGAAGGAAAGACTAAAATATCATTTGGATTATCGCCAATCATTGTTGTTACAATATTAGATTCTGTATTAAAGTCGTATAAAAAAACAAACCCACTAACAGAAATAAATATCACAGAAGGGCAGCTATCAAGTTTACTGCCTCAATTAAGAAGTGGTAAATTGGATTTTGCGATCGGCTCACTAGATGAAGAGATACCTTCATGTGAATTTATTGTTGAACCTTTATTTTCAGCACCATTTGCAATAGTTGGAAGAAAAGATCATCCATTATCTCATTCAGAATCCATTTCATCATTAACAGATGTAGAATGGTTATTGCCAGAAACTGAGATGGGATACTATCATACAATTAAAGAAACGTTTTTAGAAAATAAAGTAATAAAAAACACACCAATATACTCAGACTCTATTAGCTGTATCATGAATATTATATCTAATAGTGATTACTTAACTGTTTTAAGCCTGGCTAGACTTAGGAACGATGAGCATAAAAACAAATATTGCACTCTTAATGTGAAAGAAAGATTACCAATTAGCCATTATGGTTTGGTTAGATTAAAAAAAAGACCTTTAACGCTTGAATCTCAACACTTCATTGAAGAGATTAAATATTTTTCAAAACAGTATGGTTGGTAGTTCTGAATAGTAATACGATTACAGTTGGCATCACCCACACATAACCTTAAAAGGAAAAATATCTATGGATCGTTAGGCTTAATTGGCTGATAACACCCTTTCTCTGATGATGTTCAAAAGTGTTATCAGCCCGATGATGAGAGAATCCAAGAGCAGAACGATACGCTTGATCTTGAGCGTCAAAATTGAAATGACCGCTATCAATCACACCGCTTAGCTTAGACCTCTGGCCGAGCCGCTATCAACTCGCGCCTACTTCTCCCTGCTCTTCCTCACCTCTCGTCCCTGTAAGCTCGCACCTGCTTTTCGCGGTTTACACCGCAGGTTCTAGCAGAGCAACGACATTGTGACGGGTCGCATTCGCCTGTGCCAACAAGGTCGGCACAGCGTTGTCGATCAGCTGCAGTGACACATCGTCCGGAGCCTTCAGCCAGCTGGCCTCAATGCTACCGTCGCTGTTTATCACGCCGCTTTTCATCGACATACTGCGAGTCACCGCTTCCAGTTGCTGAATCACATCCTGCTGCTGCTTTTCAATGTGTGCCAACGACTGGGACACTTTGTGCATCATTCGGTCGATATCAGCCAGTGCCTTACGGGTGGACTGTGGCTTGCCAAATTCAAGCTGCTGAGGTTCAACCTGCCCCTTGTCCTGATTTTCCAACTTGGCTTTCACGGGGTTGCCCGATGGTAAAATCTGGCCACCACCTGACATCCACACTCCATGACGGATCGATGGCCATTCCGCTTTCGGTGCCGAGAATGCCAAGTCGCCGTATTTATCGGCCTTAACCTGAATATCTCGTGGCGCAAAGGCGGTATTTAGCGTGTCAGCAACTTCTTCCAGCGACTGGTGCGATTCAATCTTAGCCCGTACCGATGACGGCTGACCGTCTTCGAACTGAAAGCGCAAAATTTCATCTTGCTGACGCAAGGTGTTGAAGCGCATCCCCTTGATTGAGAAGTGCTCACTCAGTTGCTCACCGTCTAGCCGTGGGGTCAAATCATGGTGCAGCACGGGCTGACCTTCATATTTGGCTTCGCGGGTCAGACGGGTAAGCTTCCCCTTTAGCTGATGCAGTGACTGCTGCAGTTGATCCTTTTTATTTTCCTGCGCGTTCAGTGAACGGCGTGCCATGTTACGCAATTGCCCCAGCAAATTGCTGGCTTCCTTGAGTGCCTGTTGCGCACTCTCTGCCTGTGCCACCTGACTGTGAGCACGCGCCGTCTGTACCAATACGCTGCCTGATTGGCTATGCCCCTGAGCGGACTTACGAGAAGAGTCTGAGTCTTTCTTCTCGTTAACCCGCGCAACGGCAGCTACCGGTTGCTGAGTCGCAATCCGGTTGGGCTGAGTACTATCCCCACTGCGCAGCGTACTCGTACTGGTGCTTGATATGATTTGATTGACCAAAAATGCCTCGCGTTGGTTGTTGACGATCTGACGATTACATCATGTTAAATAACGACAGATTCTGAATTTTGCTATAAGTCATCTGAGAGGCTTGAAGCGCCGCCATCTGAGTCTTCAATGACAACATCGCTTCACTGTAGTCCAGATCTTTCACTTCACCGATCAGGTTTTTATTCAGCAAGCTATTATCTTCGTGGGCACCGCTCACCCGGTCCAGTGAATTCATATCACTACCCACCGATGTCCAGACCTGATTGACCGCTGTTAGCGTGCTGTCAATATTGCTTTGCGCCGCAGTTACTTTACTGGTCAGGGCATCGCCCGTAACCGACGGGTCGCGCAGCGTCGTTACCAGCTCATCGAGGGCGTTAAAGATATCACCGCCACCTTGAAAAAACAGTGCATCAGCAGTCTGGTTAGCGGGAATCGTCATTGATTCAGCCACCCGCACTTCACGCTGGTCACTGTTACCCTGATAGACAAACTTACCTGTCGCGGGATCGCGGCTAATCGGTTGGGTATCGGTCATGGTGCCAGCAAACAAGTAATCACCGCTAGGCGATTGACTATTTGCCGTATCGACCAATTGCTCGAGCAAACTATCTAGCTCTGTCGCAATCGCTTCGCGCCCATCCGGCGTCGAGTTGCTACCGTTAAGCACACTGGTTGCCAACTCTTGAACGCGTAGGATAGCATTATTAGTGCCATCTAAATGCGATTCAAGCTGCCCCAATTCCCCTCTCAGATTGGAGATGTTTTTCTGAAACTGATCAATCGAGGCTTGCTCACGGTCAAGCAGCATCAGCTGAACCGAACCGAGCGGATCATCCGACGGCTTCAGCATTTTCTCGCCACTATTGAGCTGAATGAAGGCCTTATTGACCCCGGAAGTCGAGGTCTGCATGCTGGTCAGCATGACATTATTAAGTTGTGAGGTACTTAAACGCATGGGGCTATCCTATTAGCGGAACATCGACAAGGTGACGTCAAACAGCTGCTGAGCAGTAGAGATCACCTGCGCATTGGCCTGATACATCTGGGTGTAGGTCATGATATTGGCAGCCTCTTCATCAAGCAGCACCCCGGCAATACTATCACGTTCACCCTGTGCCTGTTTCACGAGCGCTTGAGACGCTTCCGCATCACTTTCCAGCTGGGCGGTCTTGATAGACCAGTCACCACTCAGGCTGGTATAACCATCGAAGATCGACTTACCATCAAGACGGTCTATCGCGCTTTGATACTGATCCAGCACCTTGGGATCCATGCCGGTCGTATCAATACTGACTGCGCTATTGCGCAGATCATTCAACGCTTCCAGGTTCGTGCTGTTACCCGGCTCGCCCGGTGCCGCAGAAAAGGCCAGCTCTTTCGGATCATTAATCAGCATGGTCAGGTTCTTGGCAGCACCGTCAATTGAATCAACCCCACCAAACACAGGTTTCCCTGCATTGTCATTGAGATCAAAACCTTTGGCGTGGGTGTCATTAAACTGGGTGGCGAAGCTGTAGGCCATCACATCCAGTTCATGCTTAAGATCGTTGAGCTCGCCATCACGGTAATCCATCAGGCCGCCGATAGTGCCGCCCAGATTTTCATCCAGTGCCAGCTCGCTATTGCCACGCACAACCGTCAGGGTGCCATCGGGTGCTTTTTTCAGTTGACTGGCTGTTTGCCCCGTCACCAATGGCTGTCCTTTGTCGAGCGTCAGACTGACTGTACCGTCATCATTATACGTGGTGTTAACATCCATCATACCCGACAGCTGACGTACCGCTTCATCACGCGAATCCAACAGGCTGGACATATTCTGCCCATTGGCTCCCGCAGAGCGAATGCCCTCATTCATACTGGCGATGCTGGCCATCAAGGTATTGGCTTCAGACACAGAGGCGGTGAGCTGACCGTCCACTTGCTTGGCCTGTGTATCAAGCTGGCTGCTGAGGTTATTAAAACGCTGCACCATCGACTTGCTCTGACTCAGAATAGTCTGGCGGTGAGCAATGTCTTGAGGCGCAGTCGATGCTTCACCCAGCGCAGCATAGAAACGATCAAGCCCTTTACTGATACTGGTACTGTCATTGTTAAGCAGGGTTTCAGTTTTCTCCATGTACTTCGAGCTAATGGAGTTAAAGCCCCAAGACCCCTGCTGCTTATAGATCTGCTGATTCAGGTAGTTATCCGCCATGCGTTCAACGCTGCTGACGCCCACACCAGCACCCATTGAGCCGCTTACTTCTGCGCCAAAACCAACACGCTGACGGCTGTAACCCGGTGTCAGGACATTGGTCACGTTATGGGCGGTCACCGATAGCCCGGCATTGGCGGCACTCATGCCGGATAAACCAATATTAATTAAGCTCATTATTCTTCTGGATCACCTAAGTTATTGAGATGCTCAGCCAAAGCGGCCCCTGATGCCTGCCATCCCATTCCCATGCTCACCGGCGTTATCGGGCTGGCAGGACTGTAAGGATGAGAGGTAACAGGCGTAAACTGCTGGCTTCCTGCCATTATCGGATCAGGGCCTTGTTGTGTCATAGCGACCAGTTGTGACTGCGGCTTAAATGCTTCATGATGCCCAAGTTGTTTTACTAGCATATCAGCAATACCTAGGCTTTTCTGGCGACTCATTTCCATCGCAAGCTGACTGTCGTACATCGAACGGTAGAACTGCTGCTGACGACTATTAAACGGGTTATCCTCGTCATCCACCTGCAATGCCTCACTGGCTTGACGCATATTCTTCAGCACACTTTGTAAAAATACCGCCTCAAACTGCTCGGCTGCTTTCTCCAATGCTATTTTAGAGTCAGGGTTGGCTTTGATTGCCTGCAAACTGCTCATGTCGTTATACAGTGCTGTATGGGTTTCATTTTCGCTTATTTTCATCGGTGTTGCTCTCTACCTTGCCTTACAGCACAATCAACTCGCCTTCGAGGGAGCCCGCCTCATCCAGCGCAATCAAGATCGACATTAGATCTGTCGGCGATGCGCCAAGGCTGTTAACGGCATCGACAATGGTCTGCAATGATGTCGCCCCTTCACTCTGCGGCCAAATAAAGACATTGCCACGTTCTTCATCAATACTGACATTGGACTTTGGCGTGACGGTAGTTTTACCTCGGCCAAATGCATTCGGCTGACTCACATCAGAGCTTTCCATCACGCTAACGGTCAAGTTACCGTGGCTCACCGCCGCTGTATGCACTTTGACATCCTGCCCGATAACGATGGTGCCCGTGCGAGAGTTAAAGACCACGCGGTTATGCGATTTCTGCGCCACGACATCGACATTTTCCAGCATCGCCAGAAAAGCGACGCGTTGATCGGCATTATGGGGCGCACGCACTCGAATTCGCGCATGGCTATCAGCTGTCGCAACACCGGGGCCGAACAAGTTATTTATCGCCCGCTCGATATTACGTGCGGTATTAAAGCCGGGCACTTTAAGGTTCAGGACCAATTCTGACGATGACTGGAACGAGGTGACAATCTCTCGTTCGATGATAGCGCCATTGGGAATAATACCTGCCGTCGGGATGTTAATGGTCACCCCACTGCCACTGTTACCTTCAGCCATGACACCACCGACCACAAGGTTGCCCTGTGCCATGGCATAAATTTGACCGTCAACACCTTTCAGCGGTGTCATCAACAAGGTGCCGCCGCGTAGACTCTTGGCATCACCAATCGAAGAAACCGTCACATCCAGTTCCTGTCCTTTACTCCCTAACGGTGGCAACGTCGCATGCACCGCTACGGCAGCAACGTTTTTCAGCTTGGGATCATCTTGTGCCCCCAGCTGAACCCCGAACTGACTCAGCATATTTTTCACGGACTGTGAGGTGAATTTTGTTTGGCTTTTATCACCGGTACCACTCAAACCAACAACCAGACCGTAGCCCACCAGCTGATTTTCTCTGATCCCCTGGATATCCACTAGACTGAGCAACGGCTGTGCGGTCGCGACAACGGGCAACAATGTCAACGCAGCCGCGAGAAATATTTTTTTTATCATTAAATTGGGAACCATGATGAATTGAATAAACGAGACAACCAACCCGCTTCATTGGCACTGGCTAGCGCCCCGCGACCGGAATAAGTGATACGCGCATCACCCAAACGCTGTGATGGAACCCGGTTATGGCCATCAATATCATCGACCCGCACCAAACCTGACAAACGAATAAACTCATTACCCTGATTCAGCTTAAGCCATTTTTCACCACGTACCCGTAATACGCCATTGGGGAGTACTTCCATCACCATCACGGTAATGTTGCCTGATAACGAGTTCTGCTGTGAGCTGGATGACGAACCGGCAAAATCACGATCAGCATCAATCCCCACAGAGGCTTGATCATACACTCTGCCGCCTAGCATCGGGGCGGGCATTTTTACACTGCTCGACTTACCGTAACTGGTGCCGGCCTTCTTGCTTGAACGGGTTTGCTCGTCCAGTTGCACCGTAAGGATGTCGCCAATTCGGAACGCACGGCGATCTTGGAAGAGGGCCATTCCATAATTAGCACTGAATAAGCCACCATCCGGATCCACATCATAGGCAGGAAAGGTCATATTCGTTTTTGACTCCTCCGGTTGGCTATCAATGATCTCCGATACCGGGGCAATACAGCCTGACAGCGACAAAGTGGCTATCAGTATCAACGTCTGTCTCATCATGCCCCTATCCTTACATTGACTGGCTGACAAACTGCAGCATCTGATCCGCACTGGATACCACTTTGGCGTTCATTTCATACGCACGCTGGGTGGTGATCATATTCACCATCTCTTCCACCACGCTGACATTCGAACCTTCCAGAGTATGCTGGTTGATCGCCCCTAAACCATCTTCACCACCAACGCCTTCAACGGGCGCACCGGACGATCCAGTTTCACGGAACATGTTACCGCCCAGCGCTTCCAAACCTGATGGGTTAGCGAAGTTAACCAGCGTGATCTGCCCCAGCTCCTGCGGCATGCTGTCTTCCTGCGTGGTGATGGTCACCATACCATCAGTCCCCACAGAAAAACTTTTGGCGTTCTCTGGCACTTCGATATTTGGGATCATCGGCAGACCCTGAGCCGTCACCAACATACCTTCTGAGTTACGGTGAAACTGACCATTACGGGTATAACCGGTATTCCCGTCAGGTAGCTCTATCTGGAAAAAGCCCTGACCCATGATGGCCATATCCATCGGTTCTTGGGTGTTTTGGTAAGCACCGGTCTTCATCAGTTTTTGGGTACCAACGACTCTGACACCGTTACCCAACTGCAAGCCGCCAGGAACTTCATTTTGCTGATCAGACATGGAGCCGGGCTGTTTCTTCATCTGATAAAACAGATCTTCAAACACCACGCGGTCTTGCTTGAAGCCCACCGTATTCACGTTTGCCAGGTTGTTCGATATAACCTGCATCTGGGTGTCTTGTGCTGCCAGACCCGTTTTACTGACCCACAACGCTGGATGCATAATCCTTTTCTCCTAAATAAAAACAGCAGCAGGCAATAGCCTGCTGCTGGTAATAACTCGATGACAGCCTTAGCTGCGAATAATTCGATTACCGGCCGTAGCCAGATCTTCTGCGGTTTTCATCATCTTGATCTGAAACTCAAAGTTTCGAGACAATGAGATGTTGGTGACCAACGCATCAATCGCATTAACATTACTGCTTTCCTGATAACCGGATGCAACGGAAACCTCATCACTGGCCTCTGCCTCAGCAGCACCGGTGACCCGAAACAAACCATCTTCACCTTTGTACAAGGTGTTTTTCGCGGGGTTAACCAACTTCAGTTTATCAACTTCCTGCACCAAACCACCGCCCTGTGGGACAATAGAAATTGTGCCGTCACTCCCCACATCCAAATGATCATATTCAGGCAGTACAATCGGTCCACCCGTCCCCATTACCGGGCGTTCACCCAACATCAGTTCACGGTTCGCCGTAAGGTGAAAATTACCGTTTCGGGTATAGGCCTCATCAGCATCTGACACCTTCACCGCAAAGAAGCCGTTACCTTGAATGGCAATATCCAACGGGTTATCAGTGCGCTGCAAAGCCCCAGAGGAAAAGTCTGTCCCCCCCATGCGTGCCGCGACCAACGTTCGAGTCGGTAAGCCCACACCTTTAACGTCAACGCTCTCAGCTTGCTCAATATCGGCTCTAAAGCCGGTTGTATTGACGTTGGCCAAGTTATTGGCATGCACTTGTTGAGCCATCATGGTCCGACTGGCACCTGACATCGCGGTAAACAGCAACTTATCCATTCAATCAGCCTCGAACTTATAGGTTCTGGAACAGGATTTGTGTCATTTCCTGCGACACCTGAATCGTCTTCGCATTGGCCTGGTAGTTACTTTGTGCCGACATCAAACCCACCATTTCACTGGTAAGATCAACGTTCGAGTTTTCATACATACCAGTACGCAGTTCACCTAACTGCCCCGAACCCGGTGCACCAACCAATGGCGAACCAGAAGCAAAAGTATGCGTCCAAGACGTCGCGCCAGCCTGTTGCAGCCCCTCTTGGTTAGGAAAACGCGCCAGTGCAACTTGCCCCTGCTGCTTAACTTCACCGTTTGAATAACGGGTATATACCGAACCATCAGCGTCGAAGTACCAGCCGGCGACCTGACCTGGCGCATGGCCATTCTGGGTGTTTTTGTTGATCGAGAAGTCACTACCAAACTGAGTAAGATCAGCAACATTCACCGCCAGAGTCTGCTCTGATGCCCCATTATCAGGCTTGAAGGTCAAACCAATTGACGGATTGGTTGGTGCCGTCATTTTACCTTCGCCATCAAACGTCATATCAATCGCTGTACTTGGGGTGGTCGGCGTTTTACCGTCAACCCGGTAGTTAACCTGCCATTGATTATCGCCGGTCTTCACAAAATACTGAGTGACCTCATGCTCACCACCCAGCGAGTCATACACAGAGGATGTCGCACTTGACGTAAATGAAGACGGATCTTCAGGGTCAAACGGAGTCGCTGTAGAATCAATGGTTGCAGAGTTCGCATTCAGGTTCAGACCCAGCTCAATGTTTTCGGTTTTCTTCGCAGGCATATCACCGGTTTGAATACGTAAATCAGACAAGGTACCGGTCTGCAAGGTGCCCGTCGCTGTCACGCCATAACCCTGTAGGCGACTACCGTCACCGCTTACAAGATAGCCGTCGGCATCCATATTGAAGACACCATTACGAGTAAACTTATCCTGACCATTGCTTTTGATCATGAAGAAGCCTTCACCATTGATTGCCAAGTCACCATTACGGCCTGTTGGCGTAGTGGTACCAGACATGAAGCTCTGGCGTACACCCGATACTTCCACACCGTTCATCTGACCACCGCCAAATTCTGGCGCATAGATATCTTGAAATTCGGTACGTGATGACTTGTAGCCCGCGGTGCCAACGTTGGCAATGTTGTGGCTGATAGTGTTCATTTGCTCTGATGTAGCACGCAAGCCACTCAAACCAACATTAATAGACATGATTTCTCCTGATTGTTATTCGTTGTTATGCGGTGATTTCACGCATGTCGTACATCGACATCGAGCCAATGCCTTTAAGACTCAGCATAATCGCCCCACCATTGGCTGGCAGATTCACGGACTCGACGTCAGCCGCAATCATCATTTTCTGGGTCCAGGCCTGATCGCTATTCTCAGCCACGACTTCAAAACTGTACTCGCCACTGCCCAGCTCATCGCCGTCAATTTGAAATTCCGCCATGCCTGATCCTTGAGGACCAAGCTCAATCTTATCGACGACCTCACCGCTCGCGTCATACACCATCACCGTGGCTTTATCGACAGGCTTATCAAACTTCACCCGGCCTTCTAACGTCTGACCTTCGCTCACTTCCAACGCACCGTTCACGTCCATCAGCACTTTCTTGCCGACCAAGTTAGTCGACTGCAACATTTCCATGTTGGTGATCCCGATGTTCATGTTCATCATGCCCATCTTGACCCCTTCCAGACTTTCTACCGCCGACATCATGCCCAACTGGGTCAGATACTGGGTACCGTCTGTTGGATTAAGCGGATTCTGGTTCTGGATCTGTGCCACCATCATGGTCAGAAAGTCATTACCAGTAGGCACAGCACCATTACCCGTTACAGGTGCATTATCACTGGTACGTACCTGCTCTTGGCTGTACTGTGCGGTAGTTTTAACTTGCGCTAAGCTCATGTTCTCTCCTAGCCTGTCTGGCCAAGGCGCAAAATACTTTGCTGCATACTGCGCGCCCGACTCATCACATCAACGTTGGTTTCAAAACTTCTCGAAGCGGCCATCATGTCCGCCATTTCTTCCACCACGTTCACCGTAGAGTGGAACACATAACCATCTTTATTGGCTTTGGGGTTACTCGGATCATAACGGCGTTGCAACGGCTCATCACTTTCAATCACGTCATCGACCTGCACTTTCGCACCCGCTACTTCACTGTTCAGATCAATCATCACCGTTGAGAATACCGGCCGTTTAGCCCGGTAAGCGCCTTTCTCTGTGCCGGAGACCACATCGGCATTGGCCATGTTGCTCGCCACCGTATTCAGGCGGATGGTTTGTGCTGACATTGCTGAACCCGCAATGTCATAAATACTGGAAAAAGACATAGTTACTGCCCGTTAATGGCCTGTTTCAGGCCGCTGATTTTCATATTGAGAAAGCTCATACTGGTTTCAAAGGCCATCGCATTACCGGCAAATGCCGCCTGCTCAACCCCCAATTCCACGCTGTTACCATCCTGAGATGGCTGTTGTGGAACCCGGTACAGCAACTCGTGTTCAACGGGACGCTGACGACGAGCAAGATGATGCTGGCGCGATGTGGTCGCAGCCTGCTTCATCGCCTCGTCAAAACTAATGTCCCTGGCTTTATAATGTGGGGTATCGACATTGGCGAGGTTACTCGCCAGCACTTTGGCGCGTTGTGTTCTAAAGGCCAATGTATTAGGGTGTACCCCCAATGCCTGTTCAAAATTGATTGCCATCAAAGTCTGCTATTTCGAACGATAATGGCTGGGTTTATACACTATTCATGCCAACTTTATTATTTAACTATATCAAAGACTTACACAGTGACCATTCGAGATGAACACTTGAAGCGGAAACCCTGCTTCCGCTCGGAAAGACGTCGGGCAATACTCGTATGCACATTGCTTGGTATCACCCTCCCGGCCCAAGCTGACTCGCTATCGCAGCAGGTCAAGCGTTACCTGCAACAAGAAGTCCGAGACTATGCCCGTACCGTAGGAAGCAAAGATATCCAGATTAAGCTCAAACCGATGACCAGCGATGCCCATTGTGATCACCCTGTGACCATGCGCCTAAGCAATCCCGAGCAACCGCTGGGGCGAGTCACGGTGTCGCTGGAATGCCAACAACCACACTATTGGAAGGCTCGTGCCTATGCCGATGTCGATGTCTACCTAAAGCTAATCACCACCCGTCGCCCCCTGCGACGTGACGAAGTGGTCACCCGTCAAGCGCTAACCTTGTCCCGAACCAGCCTGCGTAACCATCGTCAGGGATATTTCACGCGGTTCAATCAAGTGGTCGGGAAACACAGCCGGCGCAAGATCCAACCCGGGACAGTGATCACCCCACGGATGATCGAAGCGGCAGAATTGATCGCCCGCAACGACGTGATCACGATCATCGCCAAGCGTCAGGGATTTAAAGCGTCAATGAAGGGGGTTGCACTAGAAAGCGGGCATAAAGGGGATAAAATTTGGGTTCGTAATCTCTCGTCAGGCAAGAAGATCATGGCAAGTGTTGAATCATCGCACACCGTCGCAACCCAATTTTAGTGAGGCCACTTACCGAGACGGTAACACTGCAACACTAGCGTGCGCTTGTACACATATGCGATTTCAAAAATTCGTTATTTCATAAATTCGCTATTTCATAAATAAGAGTTAAGCGGGTAAAATTCCGGTCGCTTATTCATATTGGAACGCTGTTGCACCTACGGATATTCAGGCTATCACCATGATTGGAAAAATCACCTATAACACACAACCGGCCGCGCTGCCTCAAAGCCAGCCAGAAGCCAAAGTGGCCGCAAAGGCCAAGATCAACGCTCCGTCGCTCACCCCACTGCAGCAAGCTCGTCAAGAGTCGGCGCAGCAAAGTGATGTAGATATGGACAAAGTCGCGGCGGCTAAAGCCTTACTGCGCAGCCGTGATACAGGCGTCAATATTGACAGCCTTGCGAGCAAAATGATTGATTTTTATCAGGATGACGCATAATGGCAAGTCATGGTCCGCTGATCAAACAGCTATTAAATGACTTAGCTCAGGATGTGAAAGGCTATCAGCAACTCGCTATGCAGCTCAAGCAGCAGCACGTATTGCTGACCAATCGTGATAGCGCAGCCTTGCTGAGCCTGAACCAAGAGCTTGATCGCTTGATGGCAACACTGAGTACACATGCCAAACAGCGTGTAACCAGTATGGCCACCATGGGACTGAGTCAGGATGATCAGGGGATGCAGCGGTTATTTGCCGCCTTACCGGCCCAATTAGGTCAGCAAGGACGTCAACTCTGGCAACAACTTCACAAGCTAACTCTAGAGTGCCAGATGCTCAATAACCAAAATGGCCGCCAACTGGCACATCAGAAACAGCTGATGGATAAGTTGCTCAAACCTGAGCAGCAGTATTGCTACGGCCCGGCGCTCTAACGACGCATAAAGCGCTGCATAGCCAGTTCATCTAACATCTTTTGCTCTTGCTTATCACGGCGCTGCTGCATCATGCCTTCCCGCTTAGCCACCACCGTCTCGCCCATCTTAAGCTGACGGTGCTGATGAACCAGGCGTTGATTCAAACTACGCAACTCCACCTCGGTCAAGGCAATCTCCTGACGCTGCAATTGCGCCAGATTGTCGACCTGGTGGCGAAAACGCCCAATCCCCTTCAGCATGATTGCCGAGGTCTGGTCGCCAGAAGCGACGATATAGTGACTGGGCAAATCTTCCAATAACGCTAAGCGCTGCTGGTGTGCCTGATATTGCTGCTGCAGCTGACCTTGGTTCTGCTTGAGATCGTCAAATTGTCCCTGTTGTTGCTGCTGCCAGGTTTTCAAAACGGCTAAACGACGCATCAGAACATCCCTCCAGTCAGCTGCAATAACTGCATCTGACTATCTTGCAAGGTGACTTTTTCATCCATTCTCTGTTGCAGGAACTGGCAGATAGCCGGGTAACTGCGCACGGCTAAATCCAACTGTGGATCCTGTCCCGGTTGATAACCACCAAGCGAGATCAGATCCTGAACCTGACGATAACGGGCATAGAGCTGCTTGGTCCGCTGCGCCTGAGCCAGTTGCTCTGGGCTAACGACCTGCGGCATCGCACGACTGATCGACTGTTCAATATCAATGGCCGGATAATGCCCCTGCTCGGCCAACTCACGGTTTAATACGATATGGCCATCTAGAATCGCTCGGGCGGCATCGGCAATAGGATCTTGCTGATCATCCCCTTCGGACAGCACGGTATAAAACGCGGTAATCGACCCATGCTCCGTCGCGCCATTACCCGCTCGCTCTACCAGCTGAGGCAGCAAGCTGAATACCGACGGCGGATAGCCTTTGGTCGCGGGAGGCTCACCCACAGCCAACGCAATTTCACGCTGGGCTTGCGCATAACGGGTCAGAGAATCCATCAACAGCAGCACATCATGGCCCTGATCGCGAAAATACTCGGCAATCCGGTGACACAGCACCGAGGCACGTAAGCGCATCAAGGGCGAATCATCGGCTGGCGAAGCAATCACCACCGCATGCTTCATCCCTTCTTCACCGAGTGAGTGCTCAATAAACTCACGTACCTCACGGCCACGCTCACCGATCAATCCCACCACGGTAATTTCTGCGGTGGTGTTACGGGTCATCATTCCCAACAACACACTTTTGCCGACACCACTACCCGCAAACAAGCCCATTCGCTGACCTTTGCCGACACTAAGCATGCCATTGATGGCTTTAACACCGACATCCAACTGTTGAGAAATAGGCAAACGCTTCAGCGGGTTAATGCTCTCGCCCTGCAAGCAAATCCGGTGTTCTTGAGCCACAGGGCCTTTGTCATCTAACGGCTCGCCAAGGCCGTTAAATACCCGGCCCAGCATACCGTAGCCAACATTGATCTTACTGTCGCCATGCAACGGCAATACCCGGCTACCTGGTCGCAGACCTGTGGCATGACGGATCGGCATCAATACCGAGGCTTGCCGATCAAACCCAACCACTTCCGCTTCGATCAAGTCTCCGCGATCATTTTCCACCATGCAGCGCTGCCCGGTCGACAAGCGGCAGCCGACCGCTTCCATTGTCAGGCCGGCCATGCGAACCAAGCGACCGTAAGTGCGGGCCACGGGGACATCAGGTACCCGATCCATTGCCATACTGAGCTTGGCCGCAAGCTCTTCGGATAAATTACGCATCGGCCAGCAAGGTGTCCTTCACCACATCCATACAGGTTGCCAGTCGCTCTTCACTGTCGACCAAGGCTTCAGAGTCCGCAGTCACCACTCGGCAACTACCGATCTGCAACGTCTCATCAGCCTTGAGGTTCCATTGAGCCACTTGCTCCGGTACCAACTCATGCAACCGCTGGCAGTCTTGCGGGCTAAGGTAGACAGTCAGATCTGGCTTATGCTCTGGCAGCTGCGCCAAGGTTTCTTCGATCAGATTAACCATCTGCCCAGGTTGCAGTGTCAACTCAGCACGGACGACCTGTCGCGCCACCTTCATCACCAAATCACACAGCATTTCACTCTGCTGCTGGACATGGTGATGAAATGCTTGCTGAATCTGCTCTTTGAGCTGTTTCGTCGCCTGAATCGTGCTGGCTACTTGCTGCTGAGCCTGCTGCCGACCTTCTTGCAAACCCTGCTGATGGCCTTGCTCCAACCCCTGCATCTGCCCAGCCTGCAGCCCTTGGTTTAAACCATCTTGATAACCTTGCTCATGGCCTTTTTGCTGGCCATCTTGGAAACCATTGTTAAATTCATCTTGATAGTTACTACCGCCCTCATCACCAAATAAATCATCATCCGGCGCATTAACCAAAGGAGGATAACGGTAATTACGGAACTCCCCCAATCGAGGAGCAAGTACCGATATGGAACTCTCTTTTTTCATTATTCAACCACCGGCTCACTGAACATTTGCAATTCAATTTCACCCTGTTCGGCCAGCGTGCGCAGTAGCTGGATAAGCTGAGTACGCGCCTCTTCGACCGCACTCAGGCGCACCCGGCCTTTACCTTCAATTGCTTCACGCAGGTACTGAGCAGCACGTTTTGGCATCGTGCCATACAGGCGATCCATCAACTCACTATCGGCGCCTTTCAATGCTGTTGCCAGCATGTCCTGATCGGCTTCTTCCACCAGACGCTCAAGGGTTTCGTCGCTCTGACGAATAAGTACGCTGAAGTTGTACATCTTGTTTTCTAGCTGGCTAACCAACGCCGGATCGAGCTTACGCAAGCCAGCCATCACCCCTTCACTGCGCGTACCGTCAAGGCGGTTAATGATCTCACTGGCTTTTTGCGTACCATCAATCAGGGTGCTGTTCTGCTGACCCACCTGAGACAGGAATTTCTCTAGCAATACCTGCACCTCATAAATCATATCCGGGTGGATTTCATTGAGGTTAGCCAGGCGATATAGCAAGTCATCCAGCCCGTCTTGTGGCAGCAACGCTAGCAGCTTGGTCGCCACTTCAGGATCCAGATAAGCCAAGAACACCGCTTGCATCTGCGGGTGCTCACCCGCAATCAGCTCAACCAGTTTATTCGGCTCAAGCCATTGCAGACGTTGCAGATTGTGCTTGAGTGAATCCCCGTAGATAGAATCCAGCAGCGGCTGGGACAATGACTGTCCCAACGCCTTATTTAAGGTGCGTTCCAAGTAGTTACGTGACGCCCCAGAAATGCCTGACTCGGTCTTGAAGTCATCGAAAAAACGGCGAAAAACCGCCTCTGCCTGATCTTTTTTCACCGCAGGGATCCCAGCCATCGCGA
Organism: Photobacterium nomapromontoriensis; assembly: GCF_050336815.1. NCBI lineage: Bacteria > Pseudomonadati > Pseudomonadota > Gammaproteobacteria > Vibrionales > Vibrionaceae > Photobacterium > Photobacterium nomapromontoriensis. The sequence continues at coordinate 40,617 of NZ_JAKJSL010000043.1, read as the reverse complement.
TAGAGAGCTGACGCACTTGCTCACGCTCTAGCTGCTTTAGCACATTGGCTGCTGCTTCTTCACCCATACTCAGCAGCAGAATTGCTGCCTGTTCAATATCCGGTTTAATTTCAGTTGTCTGCATCTTTCGGGGTTATCCATTGTTTAACAACATGTGCAACACGCTCAGGTTCTTTCTCTGACAACATCTGCAAATAAGAGGACTGTGCTTCAAGGCCGGTCTCCGGACTTGGCAGATCCGCGATCATACTGTCGTGATCCATCACCGGATTGGTCCCATTAACGGTCGCAACCAATGCAGATTGTGTCCCTTGAACCGACGGAGTATTCACGGCGGAATCGGTCACAGCAGGTACCGATTTAGTCGGAGCAACAGACGAGGCAGTCGTCCCAGTCGGTAAGGCATCGACACTCCCGCGAGCACGTGAACCTCCCGTTAGCAGGCGCATCAATGGTCGAACAACCACTAACATGATCACCAAGACGACAACGGCAGATAGCAGGTAACGCAAGTATTCCAGCCAAATCGGCTGCATCCACCATACTGGCTCGTCCTGAATATCACTGCTCTTCACCAGATTGAATGGAAACACATTCAAACTGATAGAGTCACCCCGTGCCGTACTGATCCCCATGGCGTTACTTAACATAGTTTGCATATCAGCAAGCTGTGCGGCCGTAAAGCTGTCAGGTTTACCATTCAACAACACCGATACACTTAGGCGCTCTAGAGACCCTTGCTGATATTTAATGTGCTTCATGGTGCGATCGACCAAATACTCACGGGATGACTCACCGCGCTCATTGGCCTTATTAAGCTCAACCTCATCCCCCTCTTCCGGCGGACGATTACTTAATGCCCCAGGTACACCTTTCGCATCGGCAGCAGTTCGACGGTCATAAGAGTTAAAATCGGATCGTACCGTGCCTTGTGGGGCATAACTTTCTTGCGTTGCTTCAGTACGGTCAAAATTGATATTGGCGGCCACTTCTACCTGAAAATTACCCGCGCCAAGCATAGGCTGCAGCATTTTCGTCGCGCGCTCGATATAGCTTTGCTCAAGGCGATCTAAATAATCAAGGTAAGCGCCGTTGGCTTGCCCGCCATGCTCCTGACCTTGATGTGCAGACAATAAATTACCATGTTGGTCAATAACATTGACGCGATCTGCAGGCAAATCCGTCACACTGCCAGAGACCAAGTTAACAATCGCGGTCACCTGTTCCGGAGTCAACGTCTTGCCAGGCAATAAAGACACCACCACCGACGCGGAGGCCAGCTCTTTATCTCGACGCACGAACAGGGTTTGTTTCGGGATCGCTAGGTGCACCCGCACATTACCCACCGGATCCAGCGTCATAATACTTTGCGCTAATTCACCTTCTAGGCCATGACGATAACGCGCACTTTCCATAAACTGGCTGGTACCCAGGCTAACATCCTGCGATAAGATCTCTAACCCCGTCGGTATCTTTGCCTTGACGCCAGCAGCGGCCAGTGCCATACGCGCCTGACCCACTTCACTGCGCTCAACCATGACAATGCCTTGCTGGGGCTCAACGTAAAAGTCCATGCCCTTCTCTTCCAGCACCGCAATGACCTGTGAGCTATCATATTGCTCATGCTCGCCATAAAGCGGTCGGTACTGGCTGTTGCCCTGCCACAGTGCAAAGACGACAACGGCGGCGACGATAATCGCCACCACGACGAGCAATAAGATCCCACGTAAGGCCGTCGAGCGTGTACCTGATACACCTTGCCCCGTAAAGCGTCGTAATTGCTGTTTCATCACTTCAGTCACTAAAACGCTCCTTTACACCGGCATACGCATAACATCATCATATGCACTCAACAGCTTATTGCGTACCTGTAACATAGCGGCAAATGATAAGCTTGCTTTCTGGCTGGCAACCATCGCACCCACCAAATCATCGCTTTTACCCATATCTACGGCTTCCATCTTGGCAGAGGCGGCGCGGCTACTTTGGTCAACATCTTTCACCACATTGGCAATAATATCGGAGAAGTCGACACCCGCACCCTGACCCGCAAAACGTGGATTTGCAGCAATCTGCAATGGTTCACCCGCTTGTATCTGGGCCTGAATTTCGCTCATCTGGCTTAAAGGAAGCTGCATGTTCATGATTTTGTCTTGCATCTATCGGATCTCAGTCATCTATTTTTTGAGGCTTAATTGATCATCGCTTTCTCTGACGCACTCTCAGTGCCAGCGAGCAATTTATTGATATCGAAACCCTGCTCACGCATGGTCTGAATTTTGTAACGTAAAGCACGTGCGGTGACACCCAACTCTTGAGCGGTTTTATTCCGGTGACCGTTAAATCGACGCAGGGTCGCGATAATGGTCTCAAACTCCGCCTGTTTGCGACTCTGCTGCAAGTTGGGCTTGGCTGGGCGCTCTGGCTGAATAGGCTCAGAGACAACATCGATTGATGCCGTATCAAATGACACTGTATCTAATGACGCTTCCTCGCATGACATGCAGTCCAGAGCAAAAGCCACCGTATCCACAGCGCTAACCACGGGTAACATCAGCTCTTCTTCTCGGATCAAACAGCCACGACTCATCACTAACGCCCGCTGCACCACATTATCAAGCTCGCGGACATTACCCGGCCAAGGGTACTCACGTAATCGCAACTTTGCCTGTTCAGTGAACATGGTCGCCCCATGCGGTTCATGGCACTGCAGTAAATGGTTGGCCAGCGGCACAATGTCATCAGGACGCTCACGCAATGGGGTGCAGGTCAACGGAAAGACATTCAGGCGGTAATATAAATCGGTTCGAAATAGCCCTAGCTCAACTTGCTGTTCAAGGTTCTGATTCGTGGCTGCAAGCACGCGAATATTTAATTTTATCTTCTGGTGGCTGCCTAAGCGCTCCACTTCGCGCTCCTGAAGCACGCGCAGTAACTTGGTTTGCAGCGCTAACGGCAGTTCACCGATTTCATCCAAAAACAGCGTACCATTGTTGGCGATTTCTAGTTTTCCCGCTTGGGCTGCGGAGGCACCAGTAAACGCCCCTTTACTGTGACCGAACAAAATAGATTCAATCATGGTTTCAGGGATCGCCGCACAGTTAATCGCGATAAAGGGGCCCTGAGCGCGGGAAGAGGCTCGGTGAATAAACTGAGCCAGTACTTCTTTTCCGGTACCACTTTCACCATTGATCAATACTGACGCATCCGTCTGAGCCACACGCTGGGCCAATTGGAATAACTGCCGGCTCTGCTCTGATTCAGCCACCACTTGCGCTGATTGGGTCTGCATCACCGCCATGCGTTGCAACAGCTGTGACAGGTGACGCGTCTCGAAAGGTAACAGCAGGTAATCTGTCGCCCCTTTTTTCAATGCCCGTGTAACTTGAGCGGCCTGGTGAACTTCAGACAGAATCACCACCGCAGTACGAGCCCCCGGCCACGTCAGTAACGGCATCACCTCCGCCGCCTCTCGGCCATCGTCCAAAATAGCGGGAATCAGTAACATATCCCACCGTCGCTCACTCACAGCAGACAGAAATTGGCCAAGCTCGCGAACCCAAGTAATCTCTATCTCAGGTGTCGCCGATGCCGCCAATACACTCTCTAATGCCTCATGATGAGGATGGAAAAGTAGGATATGACTTTTTTGCAACATGTCTTGCCCCCTTACAGTTGAACGATCCGAACTCTGACGCGTCCTTTACTGGCAGGCTGGCCCTCTTCCTTAGGGTATCGGCCACCATGAGCTCGAACTTCAATTAAAGAAGGCGCGATGCCTTTCTCCACAAACAATGAAGCCACTTCATCTGCCATCTCCTTGGACTGACGTAGCTTCATACTGTCACGCTGATGGCTATTCATATAACCATCAACCAATACCGCTTTGATATTACGTTGTGATTTTATGTACTTAACAATGCCATCAATGCGATACCACTCTTCAGTGGTTAACTCGGTCGAGAACGGCGACAAATAAAATGTACTATCGCGCACTTGACGGTAACTCATTGGCAGCAACTGATTTTTACAATCTAAAAAGGCTGCTACAGCCGCTGGAAAACGCACATTCGACACATCAACCAGCGTCACCTGACCAGCAACGGATAACGAAAGCTCAAACCAATCGCCACGATGGAGCAAATCTAAAATAGGTGCCGCATCAGCAATCACCATTTCCCCAGTCAGTGGTGAAAGCGTTATTTTGCCAAGTCCTTTAATTTTATAAGGTTTAAACCTTTCCCAGCTGGCAGGAATAGCGTTCATCCCCACATATTTTGTGGCCGAATCAATTTCATTGCTTTTTATATGCAACGATAATGACTCGCCTGCATTGTTAATTAATGACACCATACCAAATCCGTCAATATCCTGACTAATTTTGCATTGATGAGCATTCCCTTTAAATAACCAAGTGCTGTCATCCAGGTCATTATTCCATTTATTTTGGGATGAATTTGACGCAAAAGAAAAAAATAACAGAAAAGACGCCAGCACTATCCGGGTATACATAACAACACCGTAATGAAAATGATTAATCCAACGTGAATAAAATATAAAACTACACGCATTAATTCAGACAATAAACACGTCCGGATTTGTTTTTATTTGTCATGATTTGTATTTCTGACAAAGCAATTAACAGACGCCAACAGACCTTCACATCGTGTTAATATGAAGGTCACATTTATTAATGCCTCATTCGGCATATCTAAAGGGTATAGGGTAATATAAGATGGCATTCTCCGTATAGAGCCATCGCAATAAAATTCCTTGAAACAATTGCATCGTCATTTTTTTGACAGCGGAAATATAATACAAGTTGCACAAAAAATCAGGCAAGTAAAATAAACACTAAACAATGCTCATAATTTGCGCGTTAATTAACACCACTGACTTTCTGGTCGGTGATTTAACAAAAAAGACGTAATTACTGTATTACTTTTCGATTACATTCTAATTCAAACAACACGAATGTTGGTGGTTGTTTTTTCAGCAGTTAGGTGTTTATAATAGCATCTGTTTCAATATTGGAAAAAAGATCAACTTTTTTCCCAACATCCATTAGTAAATAACGACGCATTAATTATAATCTACCGCTCTGCACTTTAGGCCTATGCACTGTCTGTTTATTTGTGTGAAATAAGGCGTGAATTTAAACCACTAGTTTAGAATATTTTTCACAATAATGAAGCTAACCAAAAAGAGTAAAGTCATTGCCAGCACTGAGCAGGTAGATATCCGTGATTTCGATTTAGCAAGTCCGGAACATCGCATAGGTGCACTGCAATCGATTATCGACAATATCGGCAAACAGTTTGAGCGTTTGGCAAGACACTCTTTCCATCACATGCTTCGTCAACCCACGGACTTCAAGCTGACGCAGCAAGATACCCTTAAGCTGCAAGAATACCTGCAGCAAATGAAAAAGCCCTCGGTCTATCGCGAGTTTATGGTAACACCTCATGACCTGCATGGGACCATTGCAATGGATGGTGAACTGCTGTTTTTTATGGTGGACTTATTCTTTGGCGGTAACGGCATTGCCAGCGCCAAAAATAAAGAACTGAGCGATACCGAGCTCCGCTTGGTTGAACGTTTCTTTAATACCATTTTGCAGCAGTTCTCGACCAGTTGGCACAGTATTACCGACTGGCAAAGCCAGCTGCTCGCCAAAAACACCCTGAATCTGTTCAGCCCGTTACAAAATAACCAGCTGTATCAGGTCTGCCGATTTACCATTGATATCGCTGGCCAGAAAACAGGTTGGATGGAGGTCGCATTACCCTTTGCGGGACTGGACTTCCTCCGCGATCAACAATGTCAGCCTGCAAACGTCGATACCGACCCTGAGCTACAAGCTAAAATCCAGCAAAAAATCTGTCAGGCCCCTATTCGCCTGCACTCAACGCTGGCAGAGCGACGACTCATGCTGGGTCAAATCATGGATCTTAAACCCGGCGATGTGATTCCTGTCGAGCTACCTGAGCAGGTTACGGTAAGGGCCGGGAGCACCCCGTTATTCGAAGCCAAAGTGGCAGAGCATAACGCTAGCTTAGTACTGCATATCCAACATATTCTTAACCCATCCCAGGTATAATCATGTCTGAACAAGTTACTGACTTAAATATCGATCTTAATGATCTCGACCTTGGTGCGCTGGACCAGCAAGTCCACGCTGGGGCCGCTGGCCGCTCTGCGCAAGACATGAGCTTTATCCGCAATATCCCGGTTAACCTGACGCTAGAAGTTGCCAGCACCGAGCTAATGGTCGGCGATCTGATGAATGTCGGTCTCGGTACCGTGATTGAACTCGATAAGCTGAGCGGTGAACCCATGGATGTGAAGGTCAATGGTACCTTACTTGGCCATGCTGAAGTGGTGATCGTGAACAACAAATATGGCCTGCGTCTGATTGATGTGATGGATGAAAATGACATGCTAAAAGGCTTAGCAAAGTGAGCCCACTGCTCCGCATTGCACTGTTCGGACTACTCTTACTGAGCCAGCCGGTACTGGCAAAAGATATCCCGTTACTCAGTATTACCGGCCCTGGCGGCCAAGAAGAATACAGTGTTAAAATGCAGGTTTTCCTGCTGATGACCGCACTGTCATTCTTACCCGCCATGTTGCTGATGGTCACTAGCTTTACCCGGATCATTATCGTACTGGGGATCTTACGCCAAGCACTTGGTCTGCAACAAAGCCCGCCCAACAAAGTCTTGGTCGGGATCGCCCTGACCTTAACCTTGTTCATCATGCGGCCGGTGCTAACCACCATTTATAACGATGCCGTGATGCCCTATCAGGCCGGCACGATAACGTTGCAGCAGGCCATGGATACCGCGGCACCACCGCTCAAAAACTTTATGTTGCAGCAGACCCGAGAGACCGATATTGAGCAAATACTGCGTATTGCCAATGAGCCAGCCCCGGATAACTATGATCAGCTGGACTTCCTGCTACTGACGCCAGCGTATGTGCTCAGTGAACTCAAGACAGCGTTTCAAATTGGATTTATGCTGTTTATCCCTTTTTTGATCATCGATATTGTGGTTGCCAGTGTACTGATGGCGATGGGTATGATGATGCTGTCACCACTGATCATCTCACTGCCGTTCAAACTCATGATTTTTGTCATGGTCGATGGCTGGTCTATGACTGTAGGGACACTCAGCGCCAGCTTTGGCTAGCATCAAACCGTGCTGGCTTACACGACTGAGGGGGCTTCCCCCTCTTCATCCACCTGTCACAGCAAACATGCCGATAAGAGATAAAACCTATGGGTTCTGAATTTGTCGCAACCTTCTTTGGCGACGCCTTGATGATCATCATCAGTATGGTCGCCGTTCTAATTGTACCTAGCTTGCTGGTCGGACTGGTCGTGAGTATTTTCCAAGCCGCGACACAGATCAATGAGCAAACCTTAAGCTTCCTGCCAAGACTGCTGGTAACCCTTGGGATGCTGGGTTTTGCTGGCCCATGGCTATTACGCACCATGAGTGATTTGTTCACCCGTTTGTTCCTTGATATTCCTAATCTGATTGGCTGACCCATGTACGAATTAACTGCTGCCGAGCTAACCGCCTGGTTTGGCCAGATCTGGTGGCCGTTTGTTCGCCTCGGCAGCGCCCTGATGGTCATGCCGATCATCGGTGGCAATAGCATCCCGGCACAAGTCAGGGTCATTCTGGCCTTGATGATTTCGATACTCTCTGCGCCACTGATGCCAGCCATGCCCGCGGTTGACCCCCTCTCACTGCAAGCACTCATTTATGCCGGACAGCAGGTACTGATCGGTGCATTGCTCGCCTTACTGCTTGAGTTCCTGTTCGCCGTTTTCACCACTATGGGACAGATCCTGTCAATGCAGATGGGCCTAGGGATGGCAATGATGAATGACCCGGTTAACGGTGTCAGCGTGCCAGCGATAGGAAAATACTACCAGATGTACACCTTCATGCTGTTCCTCTCGCTAGATGGTCACCTGGTGGCACTGGAGATTTTTGTCCGTAGTTTTGAAATCTGGCCTGTCGGCGAGTTTTTCAGCCAACATGCGCTATACCTAATCATTCTTCGCTTTGGCTGGATGATAGCGGCCGCTTTGCTATTAGCCTTACCGGCGGTAACCGCAATGCTACTGGTTAATGGTGCCTTTGGCATGATGAACCGAGCGGCCCCGCAACTGAATGTATTTGCACTTGGTTTCCCGATGACCATGCTACTTGGTCTGATCTGCCTATTACTGTCTAACACTGGGATCCCAGAAAATTTTGTTCGCTTAAGTAGCGATACCTTAGAAATGATGCGATTACTCGAAGGGGGCACGCCATGAGTGATAGCAGTAGTCAGGACAAAACGGAACAGCCCAGTCAGCAAAAACTCCGTAAGGCCAGAGAAGAGGGTAACCTTCCGCGTTCTCGCGAACTGGTCACAGCCTTGCTGATACTGGGTGCAGCCCTGCTATTTGGGGCCTTTGGCCGTGAACTGATGCAGATGGCGATGACAATCAGCCAGACGAGTTTTAGCCTGACCAAGGCCCAAATTTTTGATCCCAAAATGATGCTCAGTGTGTTGGTTGACAGCGTCATCGTGATGCTGCGCGTCATTACCCCTTTGCTGGGGTTAATGATGGCGATTTCCGTACTGGCGAATCTGATCCGTGGTGGATGGAATATCTCCGGCAAAGCCGCCCAGCCGACGTTTTCCAAGCTCAATCCTATCAGTGGCATAAAAAAAATATTCTCGGCTAAATCACTGGTCGAGCTGGTGAAAAGCATTCTGAAAGTCACCTTAATCACGGCGACGCTCTATTACCTGATCACTAACAATATCAAGGAAATTATGGCCATCCAGCGGATGCCATTGAACAGCGCAATGAGTCAAAGTGTGGACTTTTTAATGCTCGGATTATTGAGTTTCGGACTGGCCTTACTCTTGATCGCGGTATTGGATGTCCCCTACTCCAGTTGGGACTACACCAAGCAGCTGAAGATGACGAAGCAAGAAGCCAAGGAAGAGCATAAAAATACCGACGGTAACCCGGAAATCAAAGGCCGGATCCGTCAGTTACAGCGGCAGATGACCCAACGTCGAATGATGAACACCGTGCCACAGGCCGATGTGGTGATCACCAACCCAACCCATTATGCGGTCGCACTGAAATATGATCTGACCAAAGCCCGAGCACCTTATGTGGTGGCTAAGGCGCTTGATCAATCGGCACTGCAAATGCAAAGCATTGCCAGGCAACATGATATCCCGGTGGTCGAGGTACCGCCTCTCACCCGGGCCGTTTACTACTCAACCAACGAGTGGCAGGAAGTACCTGCTCCGTTATATGTGGCCGTTGCCCATATCCTGACGTTTGTGTTCCAGATGGAGCAATACCGCCAGGGACGACAGCCAAGCAAACCTCCATTCCCTCGGGTCACTATCCCCCGAGAACTACGCCGTTAACGGAAGTGTAATGACGCTATGAAACAGAAACTCTCCCCGCTCCTCCGGGCATTAGCCAAAGGTCAGCTCGGTGTACCGCTGTTGCTGATGACGATTTTGGCAATGGTGATCTTGCCTATCCCAGCCATCGTGTTGGATATGCTGTTTACCTTCAATATCGTTCTGGCTCTGCTGGTCATGCTTATCAGTGTGTACAGCCGCAAGCCACTGGATTTTTCCGTGTTCCCCAGTATCTTGCTGGTGGCGACACTACTCAGGCTAGCACTTAACGTCGCCTCGACCCGTGTCGTACTGCTTAATGGCCACCTCGGGGGGGACGCCGCCGGTAAGGTCATCCAGGCCTTCGGTGACGTAGTGATCGGCGGTAACTACGTTGTCGGTATCGTAGTCTTCGTGATCCTGATGATCATCAACTTTGTGGTGGTCACCAAGGGTGGAGAGCGTATTTCCGAAGTTAGTGCCCGCTTTACCCTGGACGCAATGCCGGGTAAACAGATGGCGATTGATGCTGATCTGAATGCTGGCATCCTTGATAATCAGGGGGCAAAAAAACGCCGTGAAGAAGTGGCTCAAGAAGCTGATTTCTACGGCTCAATGGACGGTGCATCTAAGTTCGTCCGCGGTGATGCCGTCGCGGGTATGTTGATCCTGTTTATCAACATTATTGGTGGTGTCAGTATTGGTGTATTCCAATTTGGCCTAAGCTTTTCTGACGCCTTTAAAACGTATGCCCTGCTAACCATTGGTGACGGTCTGGTTGCCCAGATCCCATCGCTGCTTCTGGCGACATCAGCCGCGATCATTGTGACCCGCGTAGCGGATAACAATAATCTGTCGGATCAAATCAGCAAGCAGGTACTGGCCTCGCCGATGGCCTTGTTTGTGGTCTCAGGTATCATGCTTGCACTCGGTCTGATCCCGGGAATGCCACACATCGCCTTCCTCTGCTTCAGTGCCATTGTGGGCTTTGCTGGCTGGCGAATGCATTCGTTTAAGGCAGCACCCGAGATTGATGATGCCGATCTCCAGCGGGCAGAAGAAATTGTTGAGCAAAATACCCAGCCGGAAAGCAAAGAGCTGGCCACTAGCGACATTCCACAGATCCATGCCATGAATCTGAATGTCGGCTACCGCTTGGTAAGCCTGATTGATCGCCAGCAAGGTGCGGAGTTACTCAACCGCTTACTGGGGATACGTAAAACCCTGACGGAGCAACGAGGCTTTGTGATCCCGCATATTCATATTCGCGATGATCTGGCTCTCAATGCTAACCAATACCAAATTACCGTTCGTGGCGCCGTGGCGGTCAGTGCCGAAGTCGAAGTCGATAAGCTATTGGCCATCAATCCTGGCCAGGTCTATGGCAGTGTCGATGGCATCCTGACCAAAGACCCGGCCTATGGCATGGAAGCGGTATGGATCACGGCTAACGATAAAGATAAAGCCGTTAACCTTGGCTACACCGTGGTGGATCATGCGACCATTATCTCGACCCATGTCAGCAAGGTGATTAACGACCATATCGAAGACATTCTTGGCCCTGTCGAGGTCAGCGGGATCCTCGAACGCCTGGGCAACATCAATAGTAAGCTGGCCGATGATTTGCAGCAAAAGTTGACCCTTCAGCAGTTGTTGCGCGTATTCCGTCAGCTGACGGTCGATGGGGTGCCGCTGTCTGACATGATCACCATTGCCAACTCACTGGTTGAGTCCGCTGAGCTGACCAAAGATCCGATCCTGCTCGCCGCTGATGTGCGCTGCGTACTGCGCCGAGTCATCTTAGCCAGCCTGGTTGGCTCTCGCACCGAAGTACCAGCCTTGACCTTATCTAACGAATTGGAAAATGTCTTACTCGGTGCACTCAGTCAAGCACAGGCAGGCGGCCATGTCCAACTCGATGGCTTTACCCTTGAACCTACGGTAATTGAAAAGCTGCAACGCAGCTTGCCAGAAGCACTGGATAATATGCGCCTGAATGGCCACCCACCGATACTGTTGGTAATGCCGCAACTGCGACCGTTGCTGGCCCGCTATGCCCGCATCTGTGCTCGAGGTCTGCAAGTGTTGTCGTTCAATGAGATCCCAGATAATCGCAGTGTCTCGGTAGTCGGCCATTTAGGCTAAAAATACACCATAAATAGCAAAGGCCCGGTATCTCTGTATACCGGGCCTTTTTTATCGCTCGCTATTGGTCAAAATCACCGTTATCGATAATGTAACCGTCAACCTTAGGCTGGCTGCTGGTGATGTTGGTTAAGCAGTGCTCGCAACTTCAGAGGCTTAACCGGTTTGGGAATAAAAGCAAAACCTTGTCCCTCAATAGCACTACGCGTCGCTTTAGTTCGGTCGGCACTGATCACGGCACCGCGGAATGTCTGACCAAGCCGCAAGCTACATTGCTGTAGCACCTGTAAACCGGTTTGGTCATTAGCGAGGTGGTAATCACTGAGTACAAAATCCGGTTGCCAGCCATCATCGAGTTGCTGCATCACTGCCATCACGGTTTCCGCGAGTCGGATCTCACAGCCCCAACGCGATAATAACGTCTCCATTCCCAGCAAGATATCGGGCTCATTATCAACACACAGAACCTTAACACCAGCCAACGGTGCGGGCCGTGACTCGACAGCCTCAGTACATGTCACTGGGACGACTAAGGAGCCACGCCTGACCGACAGTGCAAACACCGTACCTTGCCCCAGCCATGAGCGTAACGATAATGGATGCTCCAGTACCCGGCTGATCCCACGAGCAATCGCCAACCCGAGGCCAAGACCATGCTCACTACCACTTTGTTCGATGCGAGTGAACTCTTCAAAAATATTGGCCTGCTTCGATACTGGGATCCCAGGCCCGTTATCCCACACTTCAATGACCATCTCACTGCCTTTGCGGCGAACGCCCAGCAGTACCTTACCTTTAGGATTGTAACGAAATGCATTGGTCAGGAAATTCTGTAGTGCCCGGCGTAATAACTTAGGATCAGAGTGGATAACGGCCTCGCTGTGCACTACCTTAAACGCGATCCCCTGCTGACGAGCCAACGCACCAAATTCGGCACTCAAGGTATCGAACACATCACGAATCCTAAATGCATGGGTATTCACTGACAGTTTGCCGGTTTCAAGCCGCGAGACATCCAGCAAATCACCAATCAAATCTTCCGCCGCCCCCAGCGCACTCTCAATGTGCCGAGCCAGCTTCGCGCTTTCTTCATCTCGGGCCACTTCGGACAAGGATGAAGAAAAGAGCCTCGCGGCATTAAGCGGCTGCATCAAATCATGGCTGACGGCCGCCAAAAACCGACTTTTAGAATGAGCCTGATGCTCAGCCTGCTGCGTAGCCGTGACCAAACGGCGGTTAAGCAGTTCTAACTCACTGGTGCGTTGCCGAACACGTTCTTCTAAGGTTTCATTGGCTTCTTTCAGCGCCTGCTCGGCATTTCGAAATTCCGTAATGTCAGTAAAGCTCATGACAAAGCCACCACCAGGCATTGGATTGCCCTGCACCTCTATCACTTGACCATCAGGCCGGATCCGAGATGACGTGTGGGCCGAACCCCGCAGTAAATGCTCAACCCGCTTGGCCACATGTGCTTCAGGATCGCCAGGACCACATAATCCATGCTCTGCGTTATAGCGGATCACCTCCGCGATGGGTCGACCGACTTGGATCAGCCCAGACGGAAACGTGAACAGCTCCAGATAACGCTGATTCCAAGCCACCAGCCGGAGCTGCTTATCAACCACCGCAATCCCCTGACTGATATGCTCAATCGCACCTTGTAATAGCCCTCGGCTAAAATCAAACAACTCAGACGCTTCATCAACAATGGTTGCCACTTCCTCGAGTTGCATCTTGCGTCCCTGTAGTGCAGAGGTCAGCACCAACCGGGCCGATGAGGCACCGAACACCCCCGCCAGTACTCGCTCGGTATGGCGGATCAAGGCGGCGGGAGCTTGCTGCTGAGGTTGAGGGGACTCAAGGTGTTGATCACTGTATTGCCGGAAGGCATAGCGCACCCGATTCGGCCCCACAAACCGAGCCGCGAGCATCTCCAGCTCGGCAACCGTCACTCGGGTCTGATATAAACTGGTATCCCCATTTTCTGGCACCGGAGCCCCGACAAAAGAAGCAGCCTGCAGTCGTTCGGTCAACGATGATCGGGTCAGTAGTGAAATGGTGATATACAACCCTATATTGACCAACAGACTGAGCAACATGCCCCAATCGACACTCGACAACGCATGTAGCACTGGGAGACTTGGCGGGGATAACAGCCACAGCAGCACATTAGTTTCGGCACTACCCGCTAGCATGTTAGTCTGCCCCATCATAGTCACCACCCAGATGGCAATCCCCCCTGACAAACCAGCATATACTCCCTTGCGGTTGCCTTCTCGCCAGTAGATCCCCCCCAGCAAGGCCGGAGAAAACTGAGCGATTGCGGCAAAGGACAATAACCCAATGGCTGACAGAGATGGGATATCACCCAGCATCTGGTAAAAGCCCCAGGCCGCAAGAAGCAACAAGACAATCAGCGCCCGGCGGATCGTTAGCAGAATACCGGAAAAGGCATCAAAATTACGCCCAGAGACCCTTAGTCGGCGCAATAACAATGGCAAAACCAAATCATTAGAAACCATGATGGCCAATGCGATGGTCGAGACAATCACCATCCCGCTGGCGGCCGATGTGCCGCCCAGAAATGCCAGTAAGGCGATCCCTTCTGCATTTTTCAACAACGGCAGATTGATCACATAGGTATCAGCGGCAACATGCGGCAATAAAATTTGCCCAGCAAGGGCCAGCGGCACCACAAAGATCCCCATCAACAGTAAATAACCAGGAAACACCCAACGGGCACGATGCAGATCTTGTGCGCGTTCATTTTCCACCACCGTGGTATGAAATTGACGCGGCAAGCAAATAATGGCGGCCATCGTAAACAGAGTATGGATCAATAAGCTGCCCATATTCGGCGATGACGCTTGCAGCAACCCTTGGCTCATACTACCCAGCGATGACAGTTCCTCCGATAAGTCGCTCGGCAAATCCATCAGCAAGCTTAGTGCAAACACCCCGACGATCAAAAAAGCCGCAAGCTTCACCAGCGATTCAAACGCCACCGCCATCATCATCCCACGGTGATGCTCAGTGGTATCGATATGGCGGGTACCGAACAACACGGTAAATCCCGCCAACGCCGCGGTAACGAGCCAGGCAATATCGGCCTTTCCGGTACCAAACAGCCCGACATCCTGCCCCAATTTTGGTGCCACTTGCTCAAGCCCCATGGTGATCCCACGCAGCTGCAGCGCAATATAAGGTAAGATCCCTACCACAGCGATCACGGTGATCACCACCGCTAATCCCTGAGACTTACCGTACCGGGCCGCAATAAAGTCAGCAATCGAGGTAATATGTTCACGCTTGGCAATCAAAATCAGCCGGGCAAGCACCCGCCAGCCCAAGGTAAAAACCAGAATGGGGGCAACATAGATAGGTAAGAAAGACCAGATATCACGGCTGGCTTGACCAACCGTACCGTAAAACGTCCACGAGGTGCAGTAGACGGCAATAGAAAGGCTATAAATCCATGGCCGCCAGCGGGCCATCCATTGTGTTTTGCGATCGCCATACCAAGCAATCCAGAACAGTAACCCGAGATAGGCCAGTGTTACTGGCACGACGATCCATCCCTGCGTCATGTGTTATCCCTAATCAACATTGTGAACACAGTGTAACCAAACCACTGCCGCTCACCAATCAGGGTGATCACAGTTCTCCGCTGTGATCACCAATAACAGACTTGGGATTAAGGCTCAGACACCAAACGGCGACGCGGCGTGGGGTCAATTTTCATCAACAACGCCGGGATCCCCATGGCAGCCATCAACCAGAAAATATTCGCCCCCCACTGGCCATATAGATAGCCACTCAATCCTGTCATCAGAGCCATGAATGCTCCCATCGGCAAGGCATTGTACAGTGCCTGCAAAGCGACCATCCGATTACTTTCTGCCTGTTGAATATAACGAATCGTCGCTAAGTGGGCAGCGGCAAATGTGATGCCATGCAAGGCCTGTGCAGCAATTAGGATCGGCAGTTCTGTCATGCTGGCGGTCAGCCCCCAACGGATCATCACCCCAACAGCCGCCAAACGAAACATACCGGCGATACTCCAGCCCGCAAACAGACGCGAGCTCAAGGCAAACACCGCCACTTCGGCCACCACACTGAAACTCCATAAGTAGCCAATGATGTCTTCGCTATAACCGATATTTTTCCAGTAAATCGCACTAAAACTGTAGTAAGCCGCATGGCTGCCTTGCAGCAGAGCAATGATGGTGAGAAAACGGAAAATCTTAGGATCACGCAGAATGTGCATCAGGGCTGGACGCGCTTGCTCCTCACTCTCCGGCTCTGAAACCGGAATAATGGTCGGCTGACGCATGGCCAGCACTAGTGCCACCATCAAACCTGCAGCAGCCACCCAAGGGATCACTTCCGGGCTGTACTTAGCAGCCAACAAACCCACGACGGTGGAGCCGACAATGAATGCCACCGAGCCCCACAGACGTGTGCGACCATAGTCGAGGAGGCTTTGTTTGGCATAGTAGTTGGTCAATGAGTCTGACAAGGCGACAATCGGCCCCACCATCGCATTATAGAGCACGGTAATGACAGTAAGTACCCACAAACTTACACCGCAATAGATGTACGCGATACAGCTGATCAATGCGGCGAACCCCAACCAGCGTAACGCAGGAATAAGATGCTCAACCTTATGAATACGCGGGGTAATAAACAAATTGGCTAAGCAACGCACCCCAAAACCCAATCCCAATAACAAACCGATATTCTGGGCGCTCACACCTAAATGTGCTAACCATAGGGCCCAAAATGGGAGATATACGCCATAGTTAAAGAAAAAACCGAGCAGGTACTGCGAGGTCCATCCATAGGGGCTACTTCTAAACATGCCATGTCCTATCATGTGGAAAGTGGAAAAAGGGTGAAGGGCGACATTATGCCTATAACAATCGATTGCCCCAATGAAATAATCCCGCGACTTTCCTTCCTCTTTTACTGTTTCTGCAGCGGTCTGTTATCAGGGTAGACTAAAGTCGTCTGGTATCCGCCCCCCAACCGACCGACACTTACATCACGCCTTCACCAGTCGGAAAATAGCCATGACCGAGCCCTTTAATACTACCCAGCCTCCGTTTGATCGCCTATCGGAAAGCCAACAACAACAGCTGGCTGACGCTCTGGATGTCGCCTATTACCGCCATGGTGAAATACTGATTGACGCGGGAAGCCGCTGCGATCACCTCTACATCATGATTAAAGGCAGCGTAGAAGAAACCAGTAAAGAGGCCACTCATGCCCACTACACCAGTGATGATCTGTTTGATGTTCGAGCCCAGCTTGAGCCCGACTGCCGCCATCGCTATACCGCGTTAGAAGACACATTATGCTACCTGCTGCCAAAGCCCTTATTTCTCGAGTTCTACCACGGTAATCCACTGTTTGCGGCCTATTTCGACACCGATCTCGCACGCCGTCGGCAATTAATCGAATCCGCCCAGCACCAGCAAAATTTAGCCGAGTTTATTCTGACCAAAATTGACGATAGCAATATCCAACCCTGCCTGCTCTTGCCTCGCAGCTGCTCACTGCGCGCGGCCACCGAGCAGTTACAACAACATCGCATGGACGCCGCCTTGGTCGAAGCGGGAGACGAACACCCCTATGGCATCATCACCCGTACCAACCTGCTTCATGCCGTCATGCTCGACAATTTCCCGCCGGAAGCCGCAATCGATCATGTCGCCACGGCGCCGGTGATCTGTGTTAACAAAGGAGATTATCTGTTTAATGCAATGCTGGCGATGACCCGCCACAAGGTAAAACGGGTCTCGGTCCATGATGGCGACCAATTGGCCGGGATGCTGGATCTCACTCAAGTATTGAGTCTCTTTTCCACGCATTCCCATGTCCTGACCTTGCGTATCGCCAGAGCCCGCTCAATCGATGAACTGGCACTGGCCGCAAGCAGTCAGCAACGCTTAGTGGAAACCCTGTTCAATAACGGCATTCATACCCGGTTTGTGATGGAACTGATTGCGACAGTGAACGAACAGATCATCGACAAAGCCTTCCGGCTGGTAGTGCCGTATGATCTGCAATCCCATTGCTGCCTGATTGTGATGGGCTCGGAAGGACGCGGCGAGCAAATCCTCAAAACCGATCAGGATAACGGTCTGATTGTGGAAGACGGGTTCGACTGGCCAACATTACCCGCCGTCATGGCCACCCTGACTCATACCCTGAGTCAACTCGGCTACCCGCCCTGCCCCGGCAAGGTCATGGTGAATAATCCCAAATGGGTCAAGCCACAATCGGCATGGCGTCATGCTCTCACAGACATCACCACGACAGGCAACGAGCAAGCCATGATGGATCTCGCAATATTGACCGATAGTCATGCGATTGCCGGTAACCTGACATTATTCACACCACTTAAGCAACAACTGCATCGGCAGATGACTGACAATGCACTCCTACTGGCAACATTTACCCGTCCGGCATTGCATTTTAGTGTGCCACTGTCGCTGTTTGGCAACCTCAAGGCTGGTAAAGACGGATTAGACATCAAACAAGGCGGGATTTTCCCCGTTGTACATGGCTGCCGGGCGCTTGCCTTAGAGGCGAATATCCAAGACACCAACACCTTCACCCGGATCGAACAGCTAGCCGCCCGCAAAGTGCTCGAACCGACCACCGCTTCTAACCTCAGTGAAGCACTCAAACTGTTTATAAAACTTCGCCTACGCCAACAGCTTGATCTACCAGCTGGCGGCCTGCAGCAACATCTTAATCTCAATCGCCTTAGCCGTACCGACCGCGATCTGCTCCGCCACAGTCTGCATATTGTTAAAAAATTCAAAGAATGGCTCGGCTACCATTATCAGATCAGAGATTAGGGGTAAGAGGGAATCAGGTTCGAGGTTCGAGGGACTAAAATCTAGGGGCTAGATAGGAACAAAAAGCTAAAAAATAGAATATCAATATTCAAGACCAAAGGGGTAACGACGGTGAATATCTTAAGACGATGGTGGTATCAACGCCAATACCGCGATAGCGAACATGCCGCCTTATTCAAGGACTATCAGGGGGATGAGTTGGTGTCACTCGACTGTGAGACTACCAGTCTTGATCCTCATAGCGCTGAACTGGTCACCATTGCCGCCACCAGGATCCGAGCCAATCGTATTTTAACCAGTCAATCCATTCACCTGACCCTGCGAGCACCTACCAGCCTCGATGCAGAATCGGTTGCCATCCACCGCATCCGTCATCAAGATCTCAGCCATGGATTAGATGAAAAACAGGCGCTCGACACATTGCTGGCTTTTATTGGTAATCGACCACTGGTCGGCTACCATATCCGCTACGACAAAACGATCCTCAACCGCTATTTTCGGCGCCATTTCGGCTTCCCGCTGCCCAACCAGCTGGTGGAAGTGAGTCACCTTTATCACGCACAACTTGAGCGCCTGTTGCCCAATGCCTATTTCGACCTCAGCCTCGAAGCAATCAGCCGCCATCTTGATCTTCCTGTTCCCACCCGTCATGACGCCTTACAAGATGCGATCACCGCAGCCATGATTTATGTTCGGCTTAAACATGGCGACACGCCTCGGACATCCATACCTCGAGGGTGATTTCCAGAGCGTAAAAAATCCGACCCAAGTGCAAAAAATTCATTGCAAACACAATGCAACAGCAAGGTGGCACGCCCATTTTTACCTATCTCATCCTAAAGTCTAATTGAGACTGACGGCGAACTAGCGGAAGTTAACAACTAGACAACATCATCCAGCACACCAGAGAATCCGGTCCAGAATGGACAGTGACGGAACACAAGGAGAATAAGAATGAGTGAGGTTCATGTGTATCCAGTAAATCAGGACATTGCAGCCAGCGCCCACATCACCGACGAGCAATACCGTGAAATGTACCAACAGTCAGTGATCAACCCTGAAGGTTTCTGGCGCGAGCACGGCCAGATTGTTGACTGGATCAAGCCCTTTTCCAACGTCAAGAACACCTCATTTGATACCGGTCACGTCAATGTTGAATGGTTTAATGACGGCACGCTGAATGTCTCTGTCAACTGTATTGACCGCCATCTTGCGACCCGCGGTGATCAGCCCGCGATTATCTGGGAAGGCGACGATCCCAATGATGATGCAACCTTGACCTACAACGAACTACACGAACAAGTGGGTAAATTTGCCAATGCGCTAAAAAGTCAGGGCGTACGCAAAGGCGATGTGGTTTGCCTCTATATGCCCATGGTAGCCGAAGCGGCTGTTGCCATGTTGGCTTGTACCCGCATTGGCGCCATTCACACAATCGTCTTTGGGGGGTTTTCACCGGAAGCACTGGCAGGTCGTATTATTGACTCTAACGCCAAAGTGGTGATCACCGCAGATGAAGGCGTGCGCGGCGGTCGAGCCGTCCCACTAAAAAAGAACGTCGATGATGCGATCGCCAATGACGCGGTGACCAGTATCGAAAAAGTGCTAGTGCTAAAACGTACCGGTGGGGATGTTGAATGGAACAGTGATCGGGATGTCTGGTGGCATGAAGCCACAGCCGTTGCCTCTGCGCACTGCCAGCCAGAAGAAATGAATGCCGAGGATCCCCTGTTTATCCTCTATACCTCCGGTTCAACCGGAAAACCCAAAGGGGTACTACACACCACCGGCGGTTATCTAGTCTATGCGACGATGACCTTTAAATATGTTTTTGACTATCAAGAGGGCGATATCTACTGGTGTACCGCCGATGTTGGCTGGATCACGGGTCACAGCTATCTGGTTTATGGTCCGCTCGCCAACGGAGCAACCACCCTGCTATTCGAAGGGGTGCCTAACTACCCCTCCACTAGCAGGATGAGTGAGGTGGTCGATAAGCATCAGGTTAATATTCTCTACACGGCGCCCACCGCGATCCGCGCCCTGATGGCGAAAGGTAATGAAGCAATAGCCGGCACTAGCCGCTCATCACTACGCATAATGGGATCGGTCGGCGAACCCATCAACCCCGAAGCTTGGGAATGGTATCACCGTACCATTGGTGATGGCCGCTGCCCGATAGTTGACACGTGGTGGCAAACCGAAACCGGCGGCATTCTGATCACCCCGCTTCCCGGCGCAACCGCGCTAAAACCCGGATCTGCCACCCGCCCATTCTTTGGTGTCCAGCCCGCGCTGGTCGATAATATGGGCAATATTCTCGACGATGCCACCGACGGTAACCTGGTAATAATCGACTCTTGGCCAGGGCAAATGCGTACCCTATGGGGCGATCACGAGCGGTTTGAACAAACCTATTTCTCAACGTTCCAAGGCATGTATTTTACTGGTGACGGCGCTCGCCGCGATGAAGACGGCTACTATTGGATTACAGGCCGTGTCGACGATGTATTGAACATCTCTGGCCACCGGATGGGAACAGCAGAAATAGAGTCAGCGCTGGTCGCATTCGATAAAATAGCCGAAGCCGCGATTGTGGGCGTTCCGCACGATATTAAAGGTCAGGCTATCTATGCCTACATCACCCTTAATGACGGTGAAATCCCCAGTGCGGAATTGCATAAAGAAGTTAAAGACTGGGTGCGCAAGGAAATTGGTCCTATCGCAACACCAGACTTCCTGCATTGGACTGATGCATTGCCGAAAACCCGATCAGGCAAAATCATGCGCCGGATCTTGCGCAAAATCGCCACCGGCGATACCGCAACTCTGGGTGACACCTCAACCTTAGCCGACCCAAGTGTGGTGGATAAGCTGATCGCAGAGAAACAAAAAGTGCTATAACACCACAGTATTACCAACTTTTTGCAACTTATTGCAAATCAAAAGCCGCCTCTGTGCGGCTTTTTTGAACAACGACCAAAATGCATGGAATCATCCCTAACCGCGATTGTCTGAACCATAAAGGTCAAGCATTGTCAGTGATTAACCCTCTTTTCTGCCTGGCAAGGCATTTCCTCATAATCATCACGGCTTACACGTGTTCAGATTAAAAAGCGCTGATTAGACCAGTATTTTGCTGCGATTTGCGGTGAAGTCTCTATAATTGCTCATCAAACATGTTTTGGCAGTTAAAATCGGAACACAGGGAAGCAACGCAGCAGGCTTCTGCACGTTGTTAGAGTAAAACCTCAAAAATAAGTGATATTACGTCAAGATGTCGACCGTTCAACGCATTTTACTGATCAATGGCCCGAACCTGAACCTGTTAGGTTTACGGGAGCCTGGGCACTATGGCCAGCAGTCTCTGGCTCAAATCGTGACGCATTTAACTGCCAAAGCAACTGAATTAGGTGTGACGCTAGACCACATTCAATCAAACGCAGAGCATGAGCTTATTGATGTTATCCACTCGGCCTATGGCAACGTTGATTTCATCATAATTAATCCGGCCGCCTTTACGCATACCAGCGTAGCTATCCGTGATGCTCTGCTAGGGGTCAGTATCCCATTTATCGAAGTGCATCTATCAAACGTCCATGCCCGTGAACCATTCCGCCATCACTCCTACCTGTCAGATAAAGCTGTTGGGGTGATCTGTGGCCTGGGTCCGGAAGGTTATGAATTCGCCCTGCACGCTGCGGTACGCCGCTTGCAAGCAGACGCCAACTGAACATATAAGAGAAGAATAAATGGATATTCGTAAAATCAAAAAACTGATTGAGCTAGTTGAAGAATCTGGTATTGCTGAGCTAGAAATTTCAGAAGGTGAAGAATCCGTACGCATCAGCCGTGCTGTTGTTGCCCCTGTTGCAGCACAACCACAAATGTTCGCTGCGCCAACCCCTGTTGCCGCTCCTGCACCTATCGCAGCGCCTGTGGCTGAAGCACCAGTCGCAACCACCACGCCTTCGACTCCAGCTGGCCATCAAGTTCTTTCTCCTATGGTCGGTAGCTTCTACCGTGCGCCAAGCCCTGAAGCAAAATCATTTATTGAAGTGGGTCAGACAGTCAACGTCGGTGACACATTATGCATCGTTGAAGCGATGAAAATGATGAACCAAATCGAATCAGACAAAGCCGGTACTGTTGTCGCTATTCTGGCCGAAGACGGTGATGCCGTTGAGTATGATCAGCCACTCGTTATCATCGAATAACCAGGACGCGTTATGTTAGATAAAATTGTCATTGCCAACCGAGGCGAAATTGCGCTGCGTATCTTACGCGCATGCAAAGAACTCGGCATCAAAACGGTTGCTGTGCATTCAACAGCTGACCGCGATTTGAAACATGTCCTGCTGGCCGATGAGTCAATCTGTATCGGTCCAGCCAAAAGTGCTGAAAGCTACTTGAATATTCCGCGTATTATCAGTGCAGCGGAAATCACTGGCGCCGTTGCTATTCACCCTGGTTACGGCTTTCTATCAGAGAATGCTGACTTTGCCGAGCAGGTAGAGCGTTCAGGTTTTATTTTTGTCGGCCCAAAAGCGGAAACCATCCGCATTATGGGCGACAAAGTGGCCGCTATCAATGCAATGAAAAAAGCGGGCGTACCTTGTGTACCTGGCTCTGACGGCCCCTTGGATGACGACGAAGCAAAAAACAAAGCTTTCGCCAAACGCATCGGCTATCCAGTGATCATCAAGGCATCAGGTGGCGGCGGTGGCCGTGGTATGCGGGTTGTACGTAATGAGTCTGAGTTGATCAATGCCATTGCCATGACCCGCGCAGAAGCTAAAGCGGCCTTTAGTAATGACATGGTTTACATGGAGAAATACCTAGAAAACCCTCGTCATATCGAAGTGCAAGTATTGGCTGATGGTCAAGGTGGCGCGATCCACCTTGGTGAGCGTGATTGTTCAATGCAGCGTCGTCACCAGAAAGTGGTTGAAGAAGCACCGGCTCCGGGCATCACTGAAGAAATGCGTAAGTACATCGGTGAGCGCTGTACCCGTGCATGTCTGGAAATTAACTACCGCGGTGCTGGTACGTTTGAATTCTTGTATGAAAACGGTGAGTTCTACTTCATTGAAATGAACACCCGTATTCAGGTTGAACACCCTGTGACCGAGATGGTCACCGGCGTTGACCTGATCAAAGAGCAATTGCGTATCGCTGCCGGTCAACCACTGTCATTCACTCAGGATGACATCAAGATCAAAGGCCATGCGGTAGAGTGTCGTATCAACGCCGAAGATCCTGAGCGTTTCCTACCATGTCCGGGTAAAATCACTCGCTTCCACCCACCAGGTGGCATGGGTGTGCGTTGGGAGTCTCATATCTATGCAGGCTACACCGTACCACCGCATTATGACTCTATGATCGGCAAGCTCATCACTTACGGTGAAAACCGCGATGTGGCGATTGCGCGCATGAAAAACGCCTTGAGCGAAATGATCATCGACGGCATCAAAACCAATGTGCCGCTGCAAAAAGAGATCATGGCAGACGAAAACTTCCAGCACGGTGGCGCGAATATCCACTATTTGGAAAAAAAACTCGGCCTGCAATAAGCCGCGATTCATCCGCAAAACAAAAGGCTGCCTCGGCGGCCTTTTTTATTTCCATTATCGGCAGATTACTGTCGTTCTAGCGATCCCCGCCAACTTTTGCCACAATACCCCCCCTTTATTTGTGTGAAGAATAAGCAACCTGCTCAGGTTATCCTGCTAGCGGGATGCTCATCAACCGGAAACAACACCATGAAAACGCTGACTGCGCGCTATCAGCAGGCCCATAAAGAAGCCAAATGGGCCATCGCCCTGGCCTTGGCCTACTTCGCCTGGTGGTATATATCTGCCTATGCTTTTGCGCCGGCAGGTATTGAACAAACCCTGCCGACCCTCTACTGGGGATTTCCCTTGTGGTTCCTGCTTGCCTGCATTATTGGCCCCATTGTCTTTACCCTGCTCTGTGCCCTGATGGTGAGATATTGCTATCAAGACATGTCGCTGGAAATCGAACCGGAGACCAACGATGAATAGCCAACTCATTATTCCGCTAATCCTTTACCTTATGGCTGTTTTCGCACTGGCTCTCTACTCTCGTCGCCATCGTGATAGCAGCACGGGGTTTCTTAACGAATACTTAGTCGGTAGCCGCAGTATGGGTGGCTTTGTGCTAGCCATGACACTCGCCGCGACCTATGCCAGTGCCAGTTCATTCATTGGCGGTCCCGGCGCCGCTTACAAAATGGGCTTAGGCTGGGTGTTACTGGCGATGATCCAACTACCTGCTGCGTGGTTAACGCTGGGGGTACTGGGTAAAAAGTTTGCCATCGAAGCCCGTCGCCATAATGCGCTGACATTGAATGATATTTTATATGCCCGTTATAAAAATCGCGGCGTCGTTATTTTTGCCTCACTGGCCTTACTGCTCGCCTTCTTCGGTACCATGGTGGTGCAATTTGTCGGGGGGGCACGCCTGCTGCAAACGGTCACAGGATTGTCGTATAACCACGGCTTAATGTTGTTTGCAATCACTGTCGGGCTCTACACCACCATTGGTGGATTCCGCGCAGTGGTCATGACCGATACCGTGCAAGGGATCATGATGATCATCGGCACCATTGCCCTGCTGATTGGGATCATCCATGCTGGCGGCAGTGTCGGTGAGATGATCACTAAACTGCATGACATCGATCCTGCACTGATCACCCCGTTTGGACCCGATAATTTCCTCAGCCAGCCGTTTATGCTCAGCTTCTGGGTACTGGTTTGCTTTGGTGTGATAGGTTTACCCCACGCCGCTGTTCGCTGTATGTCGTATAAATCCAGCGGCTCGCTACATAAAGGGATGGTGGTCAGCACGGCGATGGTGGCAATTCTGATGCTCGGAATGCATCTCGCGGGCGCATTGGGCCGAGCTATCATTCCGGATATTGCCAGTCCGGATCAAATCATGCCGACCTTAATGATGACGGTACTACCGCCGGCTATCGCCGGAGTGTTCCTCGCCGGTCCCATGGCTGCCATTATGTCCACCATCGACTCCCAGCTAATTCAAGCCTCCGCAACGCTGATTAAGGATTTGTATATCAACTACATCAATCCACGAGCAGCAGAAGGCCCAGAGGCAGAAAGCCGTCTACCGAAGCTGTCGCTGTGGGTTACGGGTATTTTTTCTTTACTGGTTTTTGTCGCGGCAACCAACCCTCCCGATATGATCATCTGGCTTAACCTGCTGGCTTTTGGTGGCTTACAAGCCGTGTTCCTGTGGCCGCTGGTGTTAGGCCTGTACTGGAAAAAGGCCTCTGCCACTGGCGCATTTGCCTCTATGATCTGCGGCCTGAGTTGCTACATTGCCCTGTCTGTGGTCAAACCGGATCTGGGTGGCGTTCACGCAATTATCCCAACACTGGTTATCGGCCTGATCAGTTTTATCACTGGCAGCCTCATCAAACCAGTACCGGCGCAACCGCTGCCACAGATTTAAATTCCCCAAAAAACCATCATCAGATAGCACCTTCGGGTGCTATCTTTTTTTATACTGTCTAAAATTCATGCTAGACTCCGCCCCCTTGAACCGTAGCTAACCGAAAAGCGAATAAACCATGCCTTGGATTCAAATCAAACTCAACGCGAATGCAGAAAATGCTGAAGCTCTTGGCGACATGCTGATGGAAGAGACTGGTGCAGTATCTGTTACCTTTCTCGATGCGCAGGACACACCGGTTTTCGAACCATTGCCAGGTGAAACCCGCCTCTGGGGTGATACTGATGTTGTCGGCCTGTATGATGCAGAAACCGATATGAAGTTCGTGTTAGACATGCTGAAAAACAGCCCACTGCTAGCTGCTGACTTTGCCTATAAAGTTGAGCAACTGGAAGACAAGGACTGGGAACGCGAGTGGATGGACAACTTCCACCCAATGCAATTTGGCCGCCGCCTGTGGATCTGTCCAAGCTGGCGTGAAGTGCCAGAACCGGATGCTGTCAACGTGATGCTCGACCCTGGTCTGGCTTTCGGTACCGGTACTCACCCAACAACATCACTATGCCTTGAGTGGCTTGACGGCCAAGATTTAACCGGCAAAACCGTCATTGATTTCGGTTGTGGCTCTGGCATTTTGGCGATTGCCGCGATCAAACTAGGCGCAGCTAAAGTGATCGGTATCGATATCGATCCACAAGCGATTCTCGCTTCTCGCGATAACGCAGAACGTAACGGCGTGGCTGAGCAGCTTGAGCTATTCTTGCCTCAGGATCAGCCAGAAGGGATCCAAGCTGACGTAGTGGTTGCTAACATCCTTGCCGGTCCATTACGTGAGCTGTCACCCGTGATCAAGAGCCTCGTCAAAGAGAATGGTCTACTGGCAATTTCTGGTGTACTAGAAAGCCAAGCCGAAGACGTTGCGACCTACTACAGTGATGAGCTGCAGCTAGACCCAACAGCAGTACGCGAAGAATGGTGCCGCATTGCCGGACGCAAGGCATAAACCACCTTGCAATAAATCGTTTTTTCTGCTTGAAAAATAGCCAATCGATTGAAAATCATACAGTTTTGTAATCCAAAATCGAAATGCTCAATTATTGGCCTTTTCACAAAGAGAAAAAATGCGTAAAATGCGCGCCCTTACTGGCATAGTCAGGAATAGACGTTTGAAGATCGGTCCTTATCAACTAAATAACCAGCTGATAGTTGCACCCATGGCAGGTGTGACCGATCGGCCATTCCGCGAATTGTGTCTGCGCTACGGTGCAGGCATGGCTGTCAGCGAAATGATGTCGTCAAATCCAGACCTGTGGAAAACCGCCAAATCCCAGAACCGTATGGTGCATGAAGGCGAGTCCGGGATCCGTTCGGTGCAAATTGCTGGTGCAGATCCTAAACTGATGGCTGAAGCAGCACAGTTCAGTGTTGAAAACGGTGCGCAAATCATCGATATCAACATGGGCTGCCCTGCAAAAAAGGTCAACAAACGCCTGGCAGGCTCTGCCCTGCTGCAGTACCCGCATTTAATCGAAGACATTCTTCGTACCGTGGTGGATGCTGTTGATGTACCGGTTACGCTGAAAACGCGTACCGGCTGGGATCTTGATAACCGAAACTGCGTTGATATTGCCAAGCTTGCCGAACAGTGCGGTATCCAAGCGTTAGCTCTGCATGGCAGAACTAAAGCCTGTATGTACAAAGGCGAAGCAGAATACGACTACATCAAGACTGTGAAAAAAGCGATCTCGATTCCGGTGATTGCGAACGGTGATATCGACTCGCCGGAAAAGGCCCGCTTTGTACTGGATTACACCGGTGCCGATGGCTTGATGATTGGCCGCCCAGCACAGGGTCGGCCGTGGATTTTTCAGGAAATCCACCACTATTTAACAACTGGCGAACACCTGCCGGCCCCATCCATGGATGAAGTCGGTGGCATTATGCTAGGGCACATTCAGGAGCTACACCGTTTCTACGGCGAATACCTGGGCCTGCGTATCGCACGCAAGCATGTGTCCTGGTACTTGAAAGAGCATGCCCCTGCAGGGAGCTTCCGCCAGACCTTCAACGCTATCGAGAACGCCCAACAGCAACTCGATGCGCTGCAAGGCTACTTCGAAAACGTTGCATAAATACGAGAAGAGCTAACAGAATATGTTCGAACAAAATCTGACTTCCGAAGCATTAACAGTAACAACTGTAACTTCACAAGACCAAATTACACAGAAGCCACTACGTGACTCTGTTAAAGCGTCGCTAAAAAACTACCTGGCTCAGTTAAACGGTCAGGAAGTCGATGATCTGTACGAGCTAGTGCTAGCTGAAGTTGAACAGCCACTACTAGACACCATCATGCAGTACACTCGTGGTAACCAAACACGCGCTGCAACCATGATGGGTATCAACCGTGGTACGCTTCGCAAGAAGCTTAAGAAATACGGCATGAACTAAGCATTATTGCTTAATTCTGCGAACAAAAAGGCCTGCATTATTGTGCAGGCCTTTTTGTTTATCTCAGTCTCAAGATCAGTCCTCATCACAAGTGAACCATACTGCCTATCTGTACGTATTCTCTTTTGGTTAGCTTACCTAGAGCCATCCATACACACAGAAGAGGTAATCCTTGATGAATCAGATGTTACGTATCCTTTCACTCTCACTCACAGCGCTGCTACTCTCGATCACTCAACTGGCTTGGGCCGATCACCACGAAGGGGACAGCAAAGCCGCACAAGCAGAAAAAAATCTCGTTCAGGTCGCAGCCAATAACGATGATTTCCAAACGCTAGTCATGGCGATTAAAGCTGCTGATTTAGCGGAGGTGCTGGAAGGCAAAGGGCCATATACTATTTTAGCCCCGACCGATGAGGCTTTTGCTAAGCTCCCCGAAGGCACCTTAGCAGCCCTGCTTAAACCCGAAAATAAAGAAAAACTACAAGCCATTTTGACTTACCATGTATTGCCCGGGGCAATTTCATCTAAAGAAGTCACCAAACTAAAATTGCCTACGACAGTACAGGGCGAGCCAATCACCATTACCGAAACGGATGATGGGGTAATGGTCAACGATGCAAAAGTGATCACGGCTGACATCCCTGCGAGCAATGGCATCATCCATGTGATTGATACTGTGCTTATCCCACCGCAGTCATAACGAGGGTCAGCCACCAAGGGGCGTTCACAGTGAATGACCCCTATGATAAATACAGGCCTAAAAAAAGCTTCGTCAATGCGAAGCTTTTTTATGTCTAACGTTCGCATCAACAATATAACTACAAGTAATCACACAGATACGCTGTCGACTCAGACACTTTCAAATCAAACGATGAATCGCCAGGTACTTCAAAGTCATCACCGGCGTAGTAGGTTTCCCACTCAATATGGCCGGGCAATTTTACTGTCAGCGCCCCTTTTACTACCGTCATGCGTTCCGGAGCGGCTGTTCCAAAGGTGTATTCTCCTGGGGCCATTACGCCGACACTGGCACGATCACCTGAGGTTTCAAAGCCCAGTGATTTCACCTGACCATCGAAGTATTCGTTCACTTTTAACATGACTTTCCCTATCAATAACAATCTAATAGATTGAAGCTATCACAACTCTCTCGTGCGCCCAATAGAATTTATGGCAAAACAGCACACCACGCACAACGTGCTCACAAGTGGGAATGACCCCGGCAGCACCCGGATGCTAAATGTTCCGTATCCGTACTCTCCTCATCCCCCAGCGCCTCGAGGATCGAACAGTGGCTGGCATCATCATCGGCATGGCCACAGCACGCATCATTAATCTTTTTCAACGCGACTCGGATCCGTTTTAACTCAGCCATTTTACGGTCGACATCGTCTAACTTGGCCTGAGTGATCGCTTTTACTTCGGCACAGCTATGCTGACTCGCCTCCAGCCGGATATCCAGTAACTCACGGATCTCATCCAGACTCAGACCCACAGCCTTGGCCCGAAGAATAAAACGAATACGTGACAGATCGTCATCGCTATACAGACGATAGCCACTGTCACTGCGCCCAGAGGGTACCAACAGCCCGTTCTTTTCATAGAACCGCAATGTGTCGCTACTGACCTCACAGCGCTTTGCCAGTTGTCCGATCAAATACATACCCAGCCCTTTCCTTCGTTGAAACACAAACCACAAAAAGCAAACGTTTGCGCGTTATCAGAATTAATGTAAAATATGCCGGATAGATCACAATCGTAACTCGGTTACTGCGATCCCATTTAGGCACACCCTGTATCTTCGATTCTAGCCGAGGGTATTTACCAAAAGCCAGCCCACTTTACTACTGGCTTTTGGCAAATATTCCCCCGTGTATAACAAGAGATGGTAGCAATGGAAAACGCTCGTCCTATCCGCCGTGCGCTTATTAGCGTGTCAGATAAAACAGGTATTGTTGAATTCGCCCAAGCTCTGGCTGAGCGAGGTGTCGATATCCTCTCCACTGGTGGTACTGCACGCCTGCTTGCCGAGCAAGGCATTGCGGTTACTGAAGTGTCCGATCACACAGGCTTCCCTGAGATGATGGATGGCCGGGTCAAAACCCTACACCCGAAAATACACGGTGGGGTTCTTGGCCGCCGCGGTACCGACGATACCGTGATGGCTGAGCACGACATTACCCCTATCGACATGGTGGTGGTGAATCTCTATCCTTTTGCGGCAACCGTCGCCAATCCAGATTGCACCTTGGCAGACGCGGTCGAAAATATCGATATCGGTGGCCCGACTATGGTGCGTTCAGCCGCAAAGAACCACAAAGACGTGGCCATTGTGGTTAATGCGCATGATTATGATCGCGTTCTGACCGAGATGGCCGCTCACGATGGCTCCCTCACTCTCACTACTCGCTTTGATCTGGCTATCGCTGCATTCGAACACACTGCCGCTTATGACGGCATGATCGCGAACTACTTCGGCACCATGGTGCCAAGCTATGGTGACAACAAAGAAGGTGACGAAGAGAGTCAATTCCCGCGCACTTTCAACCAGCAGTTCGAGAAAAAACAGGATATGCGTTACGGTGAGAACAGCCACCAAGCTGCTGCTTTCTACGTCGAGAGCAATCCGGAAGAAGCGTCGGTGGCTACCGCTCACCAAATCCAAGGTAAGGCGCTGTCTTACAATAATATCGCTGACACTGACGCCGCGCTTGAGTGCGTCAAAGAGTTCGATCAGCCAGCCTGTGTGATCGTCAAGCATGCTAACCCCTGTGGCGTTGCACTGGGGAAAGACATCTTCGAAGCCTATACCCGCGCCTACCAAACCGATCCAACATCGGCATTCGGTGGCATCATTGCATTCAACCAAGAGCTGGATGCAGCCACGGCCTCTGCCATTGTTGAGCGTCAGTTTGTTGAAGTCATCATTGCTCCATCAGTTTCAAAAGAAGCACAAGACGTAGTTGCCGCGAAGAAAAATGTTCGCCTGCTTGAGTGTGGCACATGGTCTAGCAAAACCACTGGATTTGATATGAAGCGCGTCAATGGCGGGCTATTGGTACAAGACCGCGATCAGGGCATGGTTTCTGCGGATGATCTGACCGTTGTGTCAAAGCGTCAGCCAACAGATACAGAGCTAAACGATGCGCTGTTCTGCTGGAAAGTGGCGAAATACGTTAAATCTAACGCCATTGTTTACGCCAAAGGTGACATGACCATCGGTGTCGGCGCAGGCCAGATGAGCCGCGTCTACTCGGCCAAGATTGCAGGGATCAAAGCGGCTGATGAAGGCCTGCAAGTGGAAGGTTGCGTAATGGCCTCTGACGCCTTCTTCCCGTTCCGTGATGGCATTGATGCCGCCGCTGAAGCAGGCATTAAGTGTGTGATCCAACCGGGCGGCTCGATGCGTGACCAGGAAGTGATTGATGCAGCCGACGAGCATGGCATGGCGATGATCTTTACGGGCATGCGCCATTTCCGTCACTAACTCTCTCGTTATCATTGGGGCGATAACTGTGTTGACTACGCTCGCTTACCCTAATCACATAGCGAGCTATGCTCATAGGGATAAGCTCCCTTGTCGCCTTGTTCGCGGCCCCAATGATTTAGAGAGTACTTACTCTTAGTTTGACTAAGTGGCGTTGTTAATGAGTTCTACCTAGCCACTGCACCAACTACTTTGAGAAAAGATTCATCACTTTTGATAAAACCAGATCTACGTTTTATCAAACAATTTTAATTTGAAATACGTTAGAGCAAGTCAGTACCTCGAGTTCTAGGAAAACGCGCGCAGTTGATGCCCATCAATGAGTACTTTTGACACCGAAATCGAGCCACTGACGCCGCTATAAAGGATTGCAAAATGGATGTATTGATTATTGGTGCCGGCGGTCGTGAACATGCTTTAGGCTGGAAAGCCGCCCAGAACCCTAACGTTGAAACGGTTTTCGTCGCACCGGGTAATGCCGGAACGGCACTGGAACCTAAATTGGAAAACGTCAATATTGGCGTGGAAGACATTACCGCTCTCGTTGCCTTTGCCAAAGAGAAGCAAATTGAGCTGACCATTGTTGGCCCAGAGGCGCCGTTGGTGATCGGTGTCGTTGACGCCTTCCGTGCGGCGGGACTGCCTATTTTTGGGCCGACCCAAGCGGCAGCACAACTTGAAGGTTCAAAAGCGTTTACTAAAGACTTTCTGGCTCGCCACAACATCCCAACAGGCGCCTATGCTAACTTCACGGAAATCGACCCTGCGTTAGCATACGTCAAAGCGCAAGGTGCGCCGATTGTCGTTAAAGCCGACGGTCTAGCTGCCGGTAAGGGCGTTATCGTCGCTATGACCCTTGAGGAGGCTGAAAACGCCATCAAAGACATGCTGGCGGGCAATGCCTTTGGCGAAGCAGGCAATCGCGTTGTGATTGAGGAGTTCCTGGAAGGCGAAGAAGCCAGTTTTATCGTGATGGTCGATGGCGCTAGCGTACTGCCGATGGCCACCAGCCAGGATCACAAACGCGTGGGCGATAAAGATACCGGCCCTAACACTGGCGGCATGGGAGCTTACTCACCGGCCCCTGTGGTAACTCCTGAGATCCATGAACGGATATTGGAAGAAGTGATCTACCCGACGGTTCGCGGGATGGACGCCGAAGGTTATCCTTATACGGGCTTCCTCTACGCGGGCCTGATGATTGCCGCAGACGGCACACCGAAAGTGATCGAATATAACTGCCGTTTTGGCGATCCAGAAACCCAGCCCATCATGATGCGCATGGAATCTGATTTAGTTGACCTGTGCCTGATGGCCATTGACGAGAAGCTGGATCAAGCGGAATCGCACTGGGATCCGCGCGCCTCGATTGGCGTGGTACTGGCAGCTGGCGGTTACCCGGCAGATTATGCGAAAGGTGACGTGATTTCGCTGCCACAGATTGAAATTGAAGGTCAGAAAATCTTCCATGCTGGCACGACCACCAATGCAACCGGTGAGACGGTGACCAATGGTGGCCGTGTATTGTGCGCCACCGCACTGGGAAAGACGGTTTCAGAAGCGCAACAACAAGCCTACGCACTCGCTAAACAGGTGAGTTGGAATGGCATGTTCCACCGTAATGATATTGGCTACCGAGCCATTGCCCGCGAGCAACAAGATGCCTAGGTATTGCGAAAACAGAAACGCGCCCTAGGGCGCGTTTTTTATGGGATGGAAAAATACACTCCGTAGACGATTACTCTGGGAGATCCGGCACAACTAGGCAAGTCGCTTGCTGCCTCTTCAACATCAGCAAAGCCTTCGCGTCAAGCGTATTGCGATGCGCCTTTCCTGTGACCACCATAAAAGCTTGCTGCTGTAAAGACTGTAACTGCTGAGCCTGATGCACGGAAAGCGCAGGGCTGAAGGTCACACTTAACGGGCGATTATCGCCACAGCGGTAAAATCGCCCCTGCTCCCAATATCCCTGCACCAAAGAAATATCATCATTGCGCTGCTGCTTGACCACTTCAACCCCGTCTTGGGCATCTTGTTGCAATTGGCGCATCTGAGTATTACTCAATGGGATCACGTCCCCCCCCAGCGTATAGCGTTGGAATACCGCACTGCCTTGAATGTCGTAGCGGACATTCAATGAAAAAGGCTTGAGCTGTAGTTCATCACGCTGCTCACCATGGCGTCGGATCTCTCGAAGCTGACCATCACGCCAACGGTAGTTTGACTGGTAGTAACCGTCATCCCCGACCAACACCGTATCAGCAAGCTTTACAGGACGGTTTTGTTGTGAGGTATACCAATAGAGATAAGTAGAGTTACCGAGGCTCTGGCCGCCGGTATGGGTCAAGACAGGAGTAATATTATTTTCAGGTACCGTGGGCGTAGAAGCACATCCAGCAAGGAGTGAAAGGGTAAATACAGTCAATAAGCGTTTCATGGAAAAACTCCGCCAGATAAGGTACCTGGCGGAGTATAGATTATTTCACTGAGTCTTTCAGTGCTTTACCAGCAACGAATGCAGGAACGTTTGCCGCCGAAATCTGAATTTCCTGACCCGTTTGAGGATTACGGCCAGTACGTGCAGCACGGTGGTTCACTTTGAAAGTACCAAAGCCGATTAGTTGAACCTGGTCACCTTCCTTCAGCGCACTGGTGATGCCCTCTAGTGTAGACTCTAGAGCAATTTTAGCTTGAGCTTTAGAAAGATCCGCTTTTTCAGCGATCAGGTCAATCAGTTGGGTCTTGTTCATTAGGTTTCCCTTCTAAGGTTTTTTCTTAAGACGGGACAACTCTAATTCAAAAGAAGCCCGTGTGGCAAAGGTTTGTCGGCTATCATGTGGTTAGGTGCGGGCTCTTTAACCATAAACTGAGCGCAAGTTCACAAAATGTTACGAATGTGAAAGCTGAAATAGTTGTATTTATTCACTCGTGCACCAATTAATATAGACGTCATTCGATAATAGCTAACCAAGGTAAGCATGATACTCCTTACGATTTACATCGCAGTTGCGATAGGTGTTTCGTTTATTTGCTCGGTACTAGAGGCTGTCCTCCTTAGTATTTCGCCAAGTTATATTGGCACCCTGCGCCAACAGGGCCACCCTGCAGCAGCGCGCCTGACTGCTCTAAAAGACAATATCGATCGCCCATTGGCTTCAATTTTAACGCTTAATACCATTGCCCATACTATTGGTGCGGCTACCGCAGGTGCTCAGGCCACAGTCGTGTTTGGTAGCGAATGGCTTGGCGTATTCTCTGCCGTGCTAACTATAGGTATCCTGCTACTTTCTGAAATCATTCCCAAAACGATTGGTGCAACCTACTGGCGCCAATTGGCACCACTGACAGCAACACTATTACGCTGGATGGTAGTACTACTGATCCCATTAGTCTGGGTCTCAGAGCAAATTACCCGTCGATTATCACGTGGTCATCAGGCTCCGAAACTTCGTGATGAACTGTCTGCAATGGCAATGCTGGCGATAGAATCCGGCGAACTAGCGGAAGGCGAGTCAAAAATCATGACCAACCTGCTCGAGTTCCGTGATGTCAATGTCACCAAAATCATGACACCACGCCCGGTACTGTTCCGTGTCGAAGCCGAACAGCCCATTAATGAGTTCCTATCACAACACAAAGACAGCCCCTTCTCTCGCCCATTGATCTACAGCGAGCAGAAAGACAATATTCTGGGCTTTGTTCACCGCTTAGAACTGTTTGCTGAAAGTCAGGCTGGCCGTGGCCAGAAAGAACTGGGCTCCTTAATGCGTCCGCTGCCTGTTATCATGAATAACGCCAGCGTGCCAAAAGCGTTTGAGCAACTGATGAAAGAACGCTCTCAGCTAGTATTGGTAGTAGATGAATACGGTACAGTCCAGGGGCTGGTAACCATGGAAGATATCTTCGAGCATCTGGTTGGCGAAGAGATTGTCGATGAAGCCGATAAGAACACCGACATGCAGCAGCTGGCTTACCAGCGTTGGGATAAGTGGAAAAAAACCCACGGTGTGATTGAAAGCAAAGACGACGAATAAACATTAACACCGTCCTCTTTTGCAAAAAGGAGCCTGATGGCTCCTTTTTCTTTATCTGTCCCTTTTCACGATTATTGCTGCGTAGCAACATCAGCCGGCGGTGTTTGGCGCAGCATACACCACAGCCATCCCGTCCCCAGTACCATTAACGTTGGCACAACCCAACCTGCATAATATGCATACAGCGGTAAATGCTGCATAAAGAAAGGCTCACTCCCTACCGGCATCATCGCCAGAATATGCAACGCATCAATACCGCCGAAGACCAATGCTGTGACTAAGACAGCCATAACGGAAGATATACTTAACGTCTTACGCAGCGGTGCAAGCAACAGCAAACTGATCGCAATCGGGTGTAACGCCACTACGGCTGGTAATGTGATCGCCAATAATTGATCCAACCCGATATTCGCCACAAGCCCAGCCACCAGCATGGTCGCCCACACGCTGCGCGAGTATGTCACTCGGCTAAATGTTCGACTATAGAATTCACTGCCAGCTGTCGTCACGCCAATAGCCGTGGTCAGGCAAGCCAAGATCATTACCACCCCCAGCAATAACACCCCAAACAGACCAAAATGTGCTGTCGTGAACGCGGTCAGGATATCGCCGCCATTGGTGAACCTCTCCCCTAAATCGGCACTCGTCGCGCCTATATAAGCCAACGCCAGATACACCATGGCCATCGCAACAGCATACATAAAGGCAGCAATTAAGGTGTATTTCGCCGTGGCTTTCGGGCAATTAACTCCCATACTCTTGATCGCTCGGAATATCACCCAGCCAAAGCCGATCGACCCTAATGCGTCCATCGTCATATACCCCTGAGTCAAGCCTTCGGCAAACGCCCCGCTCTGGTAAGGCCCCGTTGCATTTTCCACCGCTACTCCCGGCGAGATAAAGACAACCATCACCATCGCGGCCAAGATAACCAACAGCATCGGGGTCAACCATTTCCCCATCGTATCCACCAGTTTGCCCGGGTACAGCGCAAAAACAATCGCCGCAGTACAGAACACAGCGGTAAATATTGCAAGACCGCTGTCACCGAAAAAGGGCACGACGCTAAATTGGTATGCGACAGTAATGGCGCGCGGGATGACAAAAGCTGGGCCGATAACGATAAAGACCATAATCCAGAAACTGGTTGCGACAGGACGGGGTAAGGCTGCGGTCAGGTTATCAGACCCACGTACCATGGCAACCATCACCAAGGCCAAAGCTGGTAGCCCCACGCCAGTCAGCAAGAACCCTGTCATACCCGCCGCAAAGTGCTCTCCGGCTTGATAGCCTAGAAAAGGGGGGAAGATCAGGTTACCTGCTCCAAGATACATGGCAAAAGTCATGAAGCCTAAAGCGGCAATATTACGGGTGCTTAACATAGTCATCCTCTACAGCAGTCGCTTGGAGGAAGTTGAAAGGTAAAATATCGGAAGAAATTTCGGACCTGTCAGCTTCAACACAAGCTGACAGAAAATAGGTGTGGCCTGTCAGCCCTGAATAAGATCCAGAGAGAGCAGGAGGAGCAGGCTAACAGCAACGGAAGTCAATCCATTGCAAGCGATAAACGGTGTCGTTACCAATCCACGCATGCTCATTCCTCACTAACAGGTAAAATTAAAAGAAAGCGACACGCTTTCTGGTCCGTCTACAGTTATAAACGTCAACCAACACCAAGCACAAGCCGCAAAACAAAATAAGCGTAATACCAGAGTCACACCGCTAAAAACCAGAATCTAACACCAATAAATGGATAAACTAAAGAATATTCCACCAAGCATTACGTTGCACTTCATCTCGATGAACGAACACGGAACAGCTTGTGCGAATACTTTAGCGCAAGACAACAACCACAAACATCCAATCTAAGACATAAAAAAAGAGCCAATCACGGCTCTTTCTCTTCAGTTCATGGAGTGAATTATAATTCAATCCCGATATTGCTGACTGGCTCGTCACGCAGTTCTTTGCGCAGTCCTTTGATCAGTTCAATATCACGTCGCTCTGCTTCTTTCAGTGCGCGGAAGATCGCCCACTGCATATCCCACTCCGCACAGACAGCTTCATTCTCTTTCTGGTTTTCATTGGTGATCTCAACACCCGTTTGGGCATACTCCAAATCAGCCACGGTTTCTGCTGATAGTGAGCTGAGTTTTTCCAGTGTTTCCAGCATCAGATCACGATCAAGCATCGCATGCAGTAGATCAGCCAGCGCCACACAAGCATCAATCGCAGGATGAACAAGATAAAGGTCAAAATCAGCAGCACTTGGCACTAACTCTTCCAGCTTCTCTAGCTGATTTTCAAAGTTAATTTTCGCGCTCTTAACTGTCAGGATTTCCCAAATGCTATCAAGGATAGAGCGGTACTTTTGCGCATCCGCAAAATCTGTTTCTTCACAGAATAAAACATAGTTGGGATACATTCTTTCACAAAGCGATACCATAAAGGTAATGTGTTGCCATGGTTCTAGTTTTTCTAGACGAAGCTGAACTGGGTTCTTTAGCATGGGATTATCTGCAATAGTGATTTGATCCGGATCTTACTTTGATCCCCCGGCTACTTCAATATATGAACAAGGGATATAAAAAGAATGCATAACGTCATGGTTGTCTCTCGTCAGCGGGATTTCTACGAAAGCTTACTGCTTGACGCCACACTGCCTAATTTGAACATTACTGCCGATCCAGCGCAGGCAACCATTATTTTAGCCGATCCTCCCCTTATTCTCCCGTTAATCGACCAATTTCCACGCCTTCACTGGCTTCAATCCACCTTTGCCGGTATTGACGCCTTAATCCAGCCAAACCTGCGACAGGATTACCTTCTGACCAATATCAAAGGCTGCTTTGGCCAGTTGATCAGTGAATACGTCCTTGGCCTGTTGCTGGAGCATACCCGCCACTTTCCTGACTATCACCGACAACAGACACAATGTCAGTGGCACGCTCATCCATACTCCAGCCTAGTAAACAAGCGCATGGTGATCCTCGGCACGGGCAGTATAGGTAGTCACCTTGCTCGCTCTGCTCGGGCATTAGGAATGCACGTCACGGGCGTCAACCGCTCAGGACAAAGCTCAGCCACCGAATTTGACCAAATCTTTGCTATTACCGAGCTTCCCCTCGCCCTATCACTGGCAGATGTTGTGGTATCCACTCTCCCAGCTACAAGGGATACGGATGATTTACTCAATCAGCAAACTCTCAGCCACTGCCGTGACAGCTTGCTATTCAATGTAGGACGAGGCAATGCAGTTTGCGAAAGTGGCCTGCTTCACGCACTTGCTCAGGGAGCAATTCGCCATGCCTTCTTGGATGTCTTTAAACAAGAGCCCTTACCCGCAAACCATCCGTTCTGGCGTCATCCAAGCATCACAATT
Source organism: Photobacterium nomapromontoriensis (assembly GCF_050336815.1). NCBI lineage: Bacteria > Pseudomonadati > Pseudomonadota > Gammaproteobacteria > Vibrionales > Vibrionaceae > Photobacterium > Photobacterium nomapromontoriensis. The sequence continues at coordinate 1,314 of NZ_JAKJSL010000043.1, read as the reverse complement.
ACCCCACACATCGCGGCAGAAAGCTTTCCAGAGCAAGTCATGGCCATTTTTACCGATAACTACCTACACTGGATCAACAATCAGCCATTGCGCTATACCGTTGACTTCAGCCGTGGCTATTAACATCCTCCGAGGAGGACCGATGCCTCAACCACACGACCAGCAACAACTCGATAACCTCTTAGAACGTATTCGCCACTGCACGATCTGTCAGGATCATCTCCCGCTAGGTCCGCGCCCCGTTATTCAAGCCGCTCACAGCGCCAAGCTGATGATCATCGGTCAGGCGCCCGGTATCCGAGTTCATGAAACAGGGATCCCTTGGAATGACCCCAGTGGCGATCGCCTCCGCCACTGGCTTGAGTTAGATCGTGAGACGTTCTATGATCCACAGCAGATTGCCATTATGCCGATGGGATTGTGCTATCCCGGTAAGGGAAAATCAGGCGATCTTCCGCCACGACCGGAATGTGCTCCGCAATGGCACCCACAGACTCTTCCCCTGCTGCCCAACCTCGGTATGACTCTACTGGTCGGCCAGTATGCCCAGCAGCGCTACCTGAGTGATAAACCCAAAACACTGACCGACACGGTCAGGCAGTGGCGCCAATGGGCACCACGCTATATTCCAATGCCACATCCATCCCCTCGTAATACATTGTGGCTGAAGAAAAACCCATGGTTTGAAGAAGAAGTGGTGCCGTATATCCGTGAGTACGTCCACCAGCAACTAAGAAGCGGAAGAGAAGATTTATAGGAGCGAGGAAAAACAAGAGAAGGGACGAGGGGCGAGGAAGAGCGGAAAAGCAGGTGGTTCTGTGATTCTGCAGGTAGGATTCCAACTGCGAGAAAAAATGACCCTGTAAACTTATCCTTTCTGGTTCTTTCCATAGAACCGTAAGATCGCTCGTCCTAGCAACTCGTACCTTCATACTCGTACCTAACTAGACCAGCTTATCCGTTCTTATTTTTTCCATAGGGGCACAGAATCACAGGGCCGCTCTCTCCGCCCCTTAAAACATCGAGTAGGGTGAGGCGTCGCCGCCTCATCCCTCTCACAGAACCGTACGTACGGACCTCGTATACGGCTCATGTACATTTCCATTCAGCGTAAGTGCTGAACACATGCCCTGTCACAACATGTTCAATATTGACTAAACCAAGTTCATTGAACCATTGATTTGTCATAGCGTAGCTCGATAACGGACTCGCAGAGCTTCTCCAGCCTGTCATTCGTATGTGACTAAACGGCGGTTTATATCCTCGCTGTTTCAATTCTCGATGAAGCTTACTTGGCTTCTTCCAGAGCTTGAG